>CAKOOC010000003.1 GCA_934098375.1 uncultured Bacilli bacterium | reverse complement strand
GGTAGAGAATAGTAGGTGGTAAAATGACATTTATTTTATTGTTTTTGATAATGTTTTCTTTTACGATAAATGCTAAAGCTGACACTACATATACACTTGGTAATATAGCAGAAGATACAAAGAATGTGGCAGTAAGAGTTTGTGCTTCAACTTCTTGTGATATATTAAAAAGTGATACAAAACAAGATATTTATATTTCATATCCCGAAGCTTTTGAAATTACTGGGGAAGAAGGTAACTTTTATAAAATAACTTTACAATATAGTGGTTTTTGGTATAGTGGGTTTATTTTAAAAAATAAAAATGGAAAAGAGTTTGTTAATAAAAAAGAAGTAACAGTAACTGATTCATTGATTAATGAGTATCAAACAATGGGGTTTCCTTTATCATATGCGACTAAAATAGCAACTTTGAAAGCATTACATCCTAATTGGAATTTTATTCCTTATAGCGTAAATGCTACTTATGATGAGGTTATTGCGGGTGAAACAAAATATATAAGTACTAATTTAATTAATGGTAATAATGTTTCTTTAAGAAATACAGAAGATGGTGCTTATGTTGATGGTGTTTATCAGGAATTTGCCGGCGGTGGATGGTATTCAGCTTCAAAACAAACTATAAAATACTATGTTGATCCTAGAAACTTTTTAAATGATGGGCATGTATTTATGTTTGAAGTTTTAGGTTTTGATGAGAAAACGCAGACTTTAGATGTTATACAAGCAATGCTTAATAATACATTTATGAGTGGTGATGCTTTTTACATAAATGATGCGGGAGAAAAGGTTAGTATTTCTTATGCGCAAACCTTTTATGATTCGGGAAAAGCAAATACGGTTAGTGCGATTCATTTAGTTAGTAGAGTAATACAAGAACAAGGAAGTAATGGTTCGGCACTTTCATCTGGTAATGATAAAGAATTTCCTGGCTTTTATAATTTCTTTAATATAAAAGCAAATGGGGAAACTGCAGCTGATGTTATTCATAATGGCCTTGCTCATGCGAAAAAGAAAAATTGGAATAGTCCATATGCCGCTATAATTGGTGGGGGGAATTTACTTGGTGATTATGTTTCTTATGGACAAAATACTTTATATTTGCAAAAGTTTGATTTAGCAGGTGATAGTTATTATACAAATCAATATATGCAAAATGTAAGGGCACCATATACAGAAAGTTATTCTTCTTATAAGGCATATTATAAAACTGGATTTTTAGATTCTAATTTTACGTTTAGTGTGCCAGTATTTAAAGGGGAATTGCCAGAGTTTACTTCATTAAGCGAAGAATATAGTGAAGATGCAACTCTTAGCATGCTTAGTGTTACCGGATGTAATTTAATGCCATCTTTTATCTCTAGTGCTTATGAATATACTTGTAATGTAAGTAAAGATACAACAAAAGTTACTATTAATGCGGTTGCAACGGATATAAATAGTACCATTACAGGTATGGGTGATATTGATTTAAATAATGATGAACAAACAAATGAAGTAGTTGTAACTAGTAAAGGAGGAAGCACTAAAGTTTATAAAATAACAATAAAAAAACTAGATGAAATTATGCTTACTCCGGATGAAATACTTGCTAAATTACAAATAAATAATGATGGTGGGTTTATAAGTGGTTTTGATTTAGGAAGTGATGCTAAGAGTTTAAATGATTTAATATATATTAATTATCCTAATGCTAAATCAGAAATAAATGTTCAAAGTAAGCTTTCAACAGGAATGACATTAAAACTTACAAGTAATGGAACAAGTGATTATGCAATTGTAATGTATGGTGATAATAATGGTGACGGAGAGATTGATATCGTTGATTTATTAAAACTGCAGAAGCATATATTAGGTGTTAATAAAGTTACGGATGCTTATTTGAAGGCTTCTGATGTTAACAAAGATGGGGTAGTGGATATTGTTGATTTATTAAAAGTACAAAAACATATATTAAATGTAAGTAAGATAGAACAGTAAAAGGAGGAATTATGAAAAATAAAATAATAATGTTGGTAGGATTATTATTAATGTTACCAACAACAGTTTGGGCGGCAAGTGGCTCTATTAAAGCAACCGCGTCTTCATCAAGGGTAACATTAAATAATACTATCACTGTTACGGTAAAGGTAAGTAGTACAGATACCCTTGGTTCTTGGCAATATGGCTTATCTTATGATAAAAGTAAGTTATCATTAATAAGTGGGGACCCTTCAATAGTTGGTTATGGAGATGGTACTTATTCATCAAAAAGTTATACTTATAAATTTAAAGCAATAGCGGTAGGTAGTGCAACTATTACCATTGATAATCCTAAAATAGTGGACTGGAATAGCGAAAGTGCAATAACGACAACCAAAAGTAATTTAACTTTAACTATTAAAGAACCAGTGATAATTAATTATTCATCGGATAATAATTTAGCTTCCTTAGGAGTAGAGGGGTTTACTATAAGTCCAGAATTTAATAAGTCTACACTAGAATATAGTGTGACAGTAAAACCAGATACAACAAGTGTTAATATTGTCGCTAAAACAAGAGATAGTAAAGCTAAAATGAGTGGTACGGGAAAGATGGATGTTGTAGAAGGAACTAATCAAGCAAAAATAGTAGTTACGGCCGAAAATGGAACTTCTAAAACTTATGTGATAAATATTACGGTTCCAGAAAAAGACCCTATAAATTATAAATTCGGTCAAGATAATTATAATATTTTAAGAAAGTTACCAGAAAACTTGCCACTTAATTTTAATAAGGCAACAATTAAGTTTAATGATGAAGAGGCACCTTGCTTACAAAATGAAAAATTAAATATTACTTTAATATATTTAAGAAATAGTAAAAATGAAGAAAATTTTTATATTTATGATGCAAGTAAAAAATTGGTTACTATATATAATGAAGTAAAAAATAATGACGTAACAATTTATTTAACTAATAAAGAAGTAAAGATAAAGGGTTATAATAAGAGAAATATTAAAATAAATGGCGTAGAAACAATTGGTTATCAGCTTAGCGAAAATAGTAAAGACTTTTTGGTGATGGGAAGAAATGTTTCAACTGGTCAAGATAACATTTTTGTTTATGATTCTGTTAATAAAACTATAAGTTTATTTAATGAGGATGATTATAATTATTTAGTTGATGCAACTAATTTATATAAGATGATTACATATGCTTTAGGAGCATTACTGGGATTACTTTTACTTATTGTAATTTTATTAGCAAGTAGCCGTAAAAAATTAATTAAATTAATGAATAAAACTGCTTTGGCAGAGGAAGTAATAGAAGAAAAGCAAGAAGAAAAACAAAAAAAGAAGAAAAATAAAAATAAAGACAAAAATAAAAATTTAGATAATAATGAAAACCAAGAGTAAGAGTCTCTTGGTTTTAAGTTTGCTTTTTCTTTTGTTTTTTCATATAATTTAGTTATGGAAATTGTTAAGTTTAAAAAGTTAAAAACAAATTTGTATGAAATTTATTTAAGTAATGAAACCATTATTTCATTATATGATGATGTGATTGTTAAATATAATCTTTTAGTAAATAAAAAGCTAGATGATAAAAAATTAGAAGAAATAGTTAATTATAATAATTCTTTGGATGCTTATTATCAAAGTATAAAATATATTAATAAGAAACTTAGATGTGAAAAAGAAATAGAAGATTATTTAAAGAAAAAAGGTTATAGTAAAAAGATAATTGATGATACAATTAAAAAACTTACTAAAGATGGTTATTTAGATCATAAATTATATATAAAAAGTTATATAAATGATAGTTTTAATTTTAAAAGTGATGGACCTTTAAGAATTAAAAATAATTTGATGATTTTAGGATTTTCAGATGAGGAAATAATGCCATATTTAGATAAAGATTTTAAAGAAAAAGGGCAAAAAATAATAGAGAAAAAATATAAGATGAACCATCAGTTAAGTGATTATATGTTTAAGCAAAAGATGAATAATTATTTAATCAATTTGGGATATCCAAAAGATTTATTTATTGATTATTTAGAAAGCTTACAAAATAATGATAGGGATATTATAAAAAAAGATACTATTCTTTTAATTAATAAATATAGTAAAAAATATGAAAAGGATAAACTTAAATATTTTATTAAAGACAAACTTTATAAAAAAGGGTATAATATAAGCGAAATTAATGAGGTGTTAAATGAAGAATTATTATAGTAGATTAGATGCGGATAGAAAAAAGGAAATAAAGGAAAAGTTTTTAAATTCTAATGAGTGTCTAATATATAAAAAAGCAAATAAAATGTTTAATTTATCATTATTTGGAATGATATTTGGTATATTTGCTTTAGGGTTTGATTTAACTTATAAAAATGGACTAGCAAATATTTTACTAGATGGATTTTTATTTGCCGCATGTTTATGGGTTTTAATAAAAATGAATAGATATAAAATGCAAGAGATTAATAAATTTGCAATAAAAACGAAAGAAAAATAAAAATATCACATTAATTATTTGTGATATTTTTTTATTTTTTAATTTGAACTTGTACTTGTTTGAGCTTGTAATAATTGATTAGAAATGTAAGTTTGATATTGTTTACTTAATTCATCATCTTCAATTTTCATGCCATATTCTTTTCTTAGTTCAACTAAAGCATTAATTTGTAAGGCTTTATCATTATTTTTCTTTTCAGTTGCAAGTGTTTTTTTAATACTATCTTTTAATTTATCTAAAGATTCTTTTTCTTTTTCACCAGTTTTTAAAATAATATGATATCCAAATTTAGTTTTAACTGGTTCTTTAGTGTATTTATTTAATTTTAATTTGTAAGCAGCAGTTTCAAATTCAGAAACCATTTTTCCTTTATTAAAATAGCCTAAATCGCCGCCTTTATCTTTATTAGTATCATCTTGTGAATATTCTTTAGCAAGTGTACTAAAATCTTCACCATTATCTAACTTTTTGATAATTTCTTTAGCAGTATTTAAAGCTTTTTCTTCAGCAGCTTTCTTTTCATCATCAGTCATGCTATCTTTAACATCTGGAGTAATTAAAATGTGTGAGCAAGAGATATCACCAACTGCTTCTTTGTCATAATAGTTTTTAATATCTTTATCAGTGATACTGTTAGCTATATAGTCATCAACAGCTTTTTGGCGATAATAACTTAAATTTAACATAGTTTTAAATTCATCAATAGAGTTAATTCCATAGTATGAAGATAGGGCACTTAGTAATTTTTCTTCGCTATATTTACCTTTATCATCTACATAATACTTTTTAATATTAGTAAGTTCATTGTCAACATATTTGTCTGCATTTTTTTCATCATCTGGATATTTATCTAAAAGAATTTTAGTATCAATCATATCGATTAAAGAAGAAAGTGCATAATTTGTCTTTATCTTATTATATAAATCTGTAGCACTAATTCCATTTTCTTTATTAGTAAAAGAAACTACTGCTTCTTCACCGTTAGAAAGAGTAGGAACTTTACCACAACCACTTGCAAAACCTAAAATAAGTAAAGCGATTAATATTTTCTTTTTCATATTCCCTCCAGTAAATATTATAGCAACTATAAACTTAAATTACAAGAACACAATAGCGCCTATTTGTATACAATAAAATGAGATATGAAAAGGAGGGAGATTATGAACGCTTGCTGTAATAATAATAATATTGGTGTAAGTGGAGCTGCATTTATTTTAGTATTATTTATTCTTTTAGTAATTATAGTTGGAGCTGCTGTTATCTAGTAAAGGAGGTTAACTATGTGCGATAAACATAAAAATAATAATAATAATCAAGGATTTGCTAGTAATGCCTTTATTGTATTAGTACTGTTTATTTTACTAGCAATTATTCTTGGCGCTGTAATATATTAAGAGGGTAACCTCTTTTTTTTGTGATTTAAATATGATAAAATTTACTATAATAGGTGATAGTATGTTTGGAAGAATATTAGAAATAAAAGATAATATAGTAGTTTTAGAAAATAATAGTAAAAAAATAGAAACCAATTATTTAAATTTACATGTAGTTTTTCCCGATGACAAAAGAAAAGTTGTTGGTGAAATAATTGGCATGAATGAAGAAGAAATTCGCATTTTACTAGTAGGAGAAATCGTAAATGATAAATTTTATTCAGGTGTTATAAAAAAACCAGATGGTAAAAATGGAACTAGAATAGTATACAAAAGTGAAGCAGAATTACTTTTAGGAAGTCAAGATTTATATGATAAACAAAATTTATATATTGGTAAATCAGTAATTTATGATGGCTTTAATGTAACAACTAATAAAAATGCCTTTTTTTCTAATCATTTTGCGATTGTAGGTAATTCTGGTAGTGGTAAATCTTGCGGAGTAGCTAGAATAATGCAGAACATATTTTATGAAGGAATGGAAACGCCAAACAATTCTCATATAGTATTATTTGATGTATATGGAGAATATAATACAGCTTTTTGTTACATGAATAATACCGATGGAATGGGATATAAGTACTACACTACGGATTTAAAATCAAAAAATAATCTTTTACAAATACCAGCTTACTTTTTAGATGTTGATGATTTAGCTTTGCTTTTAAATGTAACAAATAATAGTCAATTACCAATTATTGAAAAGGCTTTAAAATACGTATATATATTTAAAGGTGAAGATGAAACTAGTAAAAAATATAAAAATAGTATTATTGCGTCATGTGTTTTAGATATTTTATCATCAGGAAAAAGTGGTACGCAAATTAGAGATCAAGTTATTGCGGTTTTATCAAGATATAATACACCAGATATTAATATAAATGCACCAATAGTTGAACCGGGGTATACAAGAACTATTAAGCAATGTCTTAATATTGATGCTCAAGGAAAAATAAGTGCTTTATCATTAGTAATAGATTATTTAAATAATTATAGTTATTTAGATTTAAATGACTTTAAACCTAATATGCTTACGATTTATGATTTAGAAGATTTATATAATGCTTTTGAGTTTGCTTTAATTAGTGAGGGTACTTTTAATAGTGATAAAGCTTTTGAAGAATATAATTCATTAAAGGTTAGATTACATCAAATAATCAATAGTGATTTAAAAGAATTTTTTAGTACAACTGTAAATAGGGTTTCAAAAAATGAATATATTAAAAATTTATTTGAAGATTATAATCATAAATATCAAATAATAAATATGAATTTAAATTATATTGATGATAGGACAGCGAAAATTTTAACTAAAATATATGCAAGAATGTTTTTTGAATATGCAACTAATTTAGATGAAAGGGCAAGTTATCCTATTCATATTATTTTAGAAGAAGCCCATAGATATGTGCAAAATGATAACGATATAAATATTTTAGGATATAATATTTTTGATAGAATCACTAAAGAAGGAAGAAAATATGGCGTTATTTTAGGATTAATTACACAAAGACCTAGTGAATTATCAGTAACCGCATTATCACAATGTCAAAATTTCTTAATATTTAAAATGTTTCATCCAGAGGATATAAAAATAATTAATAGTATTACAAGTAATGTTTCATTTGAAACAATTGAACAAATTAAAAATTTAAATTCGGGAACTTGTATGGCTTTTGGTTCAGCATTTAAATTACCATTAATTGTTAAATTAGATTTACCAGATCCAATGCCTAAATCAACTAGTGCAGATATAGTTAGTTCTTGGTACAAATAAAAAGAAGCACTTGCTTCTTTTAATTTGCTTTTTTTAAGGTTCTAGCTTCTCTAGCAGTTAATCTAACTTTAACTCCATTAATTTTATAAGTTTGTAAGTTAGGATTTTGTTTACTATTTGTTTTGTTATTAGCATGAGAACTTAGTTTTATTGATAAAGGTTTTTTGCTTGATAATTTTTTAGCCATGTTTTTTCCTCCTTAATTAAAATCTTTATAGATTTTACCATAGAAAAGAGGGCAAAGTCAAGAAATAACCGCTTTGTTGCGAAGTTTTTATTAGGTAAATAAAAGATATTTTATAAAGAAATATAAGAAAACTATGTTATAATTTTTTTAAGGAGGCATAATTATGAAATCTTGTATAAGTATTAAAACTGATTATAGTATTTTATCTAGTTTAATAAAACTTGCAGATTTAGTTAATTATGCGGTAAATAATAAAATAACCGTTTTAGGTGTATGTGATGATAATTTATGCATGACAGCAGAATTTTTATCTCTTTGTAAAAATGAGAATATAAAACCACTTGTATCTTTGGAAGTTAAGTTTAATGATAGACTAATATATTTATATGCTAAAAATAATAAAGGTTTAAAATCTTTATTTAAATTAAATACTTATTTACTTGATAATGAGCTTATTATAGATGAACTTAAAAAATATATAAATGATTTAGTAGTTGTAATTTTATATAAAGATAGAGATATTTATGAAAGCCTTAAAAATATTACCGATAATATATATATAGGTTATGCGAATGAAGAAGAAAAAAGAAATGCTTTAATTATGACAAGTAAACTAGTTTATTTTAATTTAGCATTAGCAATTAATAGTTATGATACAAAATATATTAATTATTTACAGATGATAAAAGATAATGTAAGTAGTAGTGAGTATACTAGTAAGGATTATAGTGAATTTTATTTAAAAAGTACTTTTGAAAATGATACTTTTATTAAGGAAATAGATAGTTTATTTTTAACTAAAAGAAATGATTTAATTCCTCATTATGATGAAAAACATGAAAATAGTTATGCTTTTTTAGAGGCTTTAGCGATTAAAGGATTAAGTAAAAGGCTAAATGGTAATGTAAGTGATGATTATAAAAAACGTTTAATGTATGAACTATCCGTGATTAAAAAAATGAATTTTGTTGATTATTTTTTAATAGTTTATGATTATGTTAAATATAGTAAAAAGAATAATATTTATGTAGGTCCAGGAAGAGGCTCATCGGCAGGTTCTTTGGTTACTTACACTTTAGGAATTACTAATATTGACCCTTTAAAATATAATTTGCTTTTTGAGAGATTTTTAAATCCGGAAAGAGTAACAATGCCTGATATTGATATTGATTTTGATGCAAGTAAAAGAGGGGACGTTATAGAGTATGTCAAAAAAAGATATGGTAATTTAAATGTAATGCCAATTATGACTTATGGAACGTTAGCATCTAAACAAGTATTACTTTCGGTTTCCAAAATTTTAAATGTTGATATTTCTTTAATAAGTAATTTAATTGATGCTAAAAAAAGTTTAAGAGATAATTTAACTAATGAAGTTGTTAAAATACTTAATAGTCATAAAGATATAAAAGAGGTTTATTATGATGCTTTAAAATTGGAAGGCTTAAAAAAACATATTAGTACTCATGCGGCGGGAATTATTATTTGCCGGGAAAGATTAGATGAAGTTATTCCAATAATTAAAAGTGGCGATTCATACTTAACAGGTTTTACAATGAATTATTTAGAAGATTTAGGTCTTTTAAAGATGGATTTTTTAGCAATAAAGAATTTAACAACAATGGCTAATATTTTAAATGAAATAGGAAATGTTAATATTAATGAAATTCCTTTAGATGATGAAGAAGTATTAAAAAGGTTTTCTTTTGGAAATACCACTGGTATTTTTCAATTTGAAGTAGAAGGAATGAAAAACTTTTTAAGAAAATTAAAACCTAGTTCTTTTAATGATTTAGTAGTAGCGGTAGCTTTATATAGACCGGGACCAATGGAAAATATAGATACCTTTATTAAAAGAAAAGAAGGAAAATTAAAAGTAGATTATATTGTTCCTAGTTTAGAGCCAGTTTTAAAAGAAACTTATGGTATTATTGTTTATCAAGAGCAGATTATGCAAATTTTTATGATTATTGCATCATATACAACAGCAGAAGCAGATATAATTAGAAGGGCAATATCTAAAAAGAAAGAAAGCGTCATTAAAGAAGAAAAAGAAAAGTTTATTATTAGAGCTAAAAAGAATGGATATGAAGAAACAGACGCAACAAGAATATATGATTATATAATGAAGTTTGCTAATTATGGCTTTAATAAGTCACATTCGGTGGCGTATGCGTTAGTAGCGTATCAAATGATGTATTTAAAAGTAAGATATCCTTTATATTTTTATAATTATTTACTTAATATTAATAAAGGATCTAGCATTAAGACGAAAGAATATATTGATGAAGCTAAAATGGTAAATATTAAAATAATTAAACCAGATGTTAATATTAGTAGAAATGATTATTATATTAATGAGGGAATTGTAATGCCTTTATCATTTATTAAAAATGTAGGAGAAGCGATTTCTAATGAAATAGTTCTTGCAAGAGGAAGTGTGCCATTTAAAGATTTCTTTGATTTTGCAGCACGTATATATAATAAGGGAATTAATGAAAAGACAATAGAAAATTTAATTATGGCAGGAGCTTTTGATTCTTTTGGGGAAACAAGAGCAACTTTAGTTGATAATATCAAGCCAGCCATTTTATATGCGGAACTTATTAGTGGTTTAGATGAATCATTAGTTAATAAACCAGAGTTAATTAAAAAGGAAGAATATCCTAGTAATGTATTAATGCAAAAAGAATTAGATTTATACGGTTTTTATATAAGTAATCATCCGGCTAGTAAGTTTAAATGTCCGAAAATAAAAGACATAAATAATTACTTTGATAAAAATGTGGTAACAGTTGGTTTACTTGAATCAGTAAGAATGATTAAAACTAAAAAGGGAGACTCCATGGCTTTTTTAAGAATTTCTGATGAAACAGGAACAATGGACTATACAATTTTTCCTAACCGGATAAATTATGCCAATATAATAAAAGATGGCGATTTATTAAAAATTGCGGGTCATGTAGAAAAAAGACTTGATAAGTATCAGATAGTAGTTTTAAAACTTGAAAAGATTAAGGAAATTTGATATAATATGCCCTAATTTAAGGGGGTAATTATGGCACGTGATATTTTCAAGTATTTATCTAGCATTGTATTATGTATGGTAATGGTAATATTTAGTTTATTTATTTGGGAAAGATTTAGAGAAAAAACGGCTATGATTGAAAAAGCTGTTGCACAAAATAATATTGAACTTATAAGCGGGCAAAGTTTAAATCAAGAGAATTTAGAACTTGCCATTATTAATGGAAGTTATACAGTTTTAAATAATTCTAAATATAATGTTAGTGCCGATTTAGTTTTTAAATTAGACAAATCTTCAGAAATTAAAGGTGATGATTTATTAATTTATTTAGATGACTATAATTGCGAGTTAAGTTTTTTATATCAAAATAGTGATCAAAACTATGATATATTTTTACTTAAAAGATTTAATTTAAATGGTAAAGAAAAAAGAACCTACAATATTAAATTAGCAATTAAAAAGGAAAACTACGATTTAGTAAAAGGGAAAAAATATAAATACAAAATAGAAACAAACACTATATTATAATTATAAGCGGGAATTTACATTCCTTCTTTTTTTGGCATTAAAAATTTATTTAAATTTTAACTTTATTTACTTGCAATTAAAACTTATAATAGTTACAATA
Organism: uncultured Bacilli bacterium; assembly: GCA_934098375.1. Lineage (GTDB taxonomy): Bacteria > Bacillota_I > Bacilli_A > RF39 > UBA660 > CAG-533. The sequence continues at coordinate 73,998 of CAKOOC010000003.1, read as the reverse complement.
TTTTTTGAAGAAGGTGTTAGTATGAAAGAAAAAACTATCTTGCCAGCAGATACATATATAGTTGTTAATAAAACGATACTAACCGAAGTCGATAAAAAGAATTTAATTAATCTTTATGAACCTATTGTGGGACCCCTTCCTGTAAGTTTATATATGACTTTATGGAGTGATTTAGACAAATCAGAAACTATTAGTAAAGACTATACCCATCATCATTTAATGACTTTTCTAAAGACAAGATTAGAAGATATAAAGGAGGCGAGAAAAGCATTAGAATCGATGGGATTACTTAAAACTTATTTAAAAAAAGAAAATGACATTAATCATTATATATATGAACTTTTTTCACCTATTAGTGCTTATGAATTTTTTAATCATCCGATTTTGAATGTAGTTTTATATAATAATATTGGAGAAAATGAATATAATAACTTACTTAAGTATTATAAGAAACCTACTTTTAAATATGATGATTATGAAGAAATTACCGTAAAATTAAATGATACATTTAGATCTACCGTTGGAAATATTTTTAATAATGGAGATATTAAGGCTAAGAGTGAAAATAAATTAATGATTGATTCTTTAATTGATTTTGATATGCTTATGGAAAGTATTCCTAATAAAGTTTTAAGTGATAAGGCCCTTAATAAAAGAATGAGAGAATTAATAAATAGTTTAGCGTTTATTTATAATTTAGATACGCTTAAACTTAGTGAAATAATAAGACTTACGATTGATAATAATGGGATGATTAATAGAGATTTGCTAATTAAAGAAGTGAGAAAATATTATGAATATAATAATGGTGGGACACTTCCAACATTAATATATAGAACGCAGCCGGATTATTTAAAGAGTCCGGAAGGAAATTTATCTAATAAAGGAAAAATGATTTATATTTTCGAAAATACTAGTCCTTATGATTTTTTAAGAAGCAAGTATAAAAATAATAATCCAACGCCTAGAGATTTAAAGCTATTAGAGTATTTAGCAATTGATTTAGAGATGACACCAGCGGTTATCAATGTTTTAATTGATTATACTTTACGAATAAATGATAATAAACTTACTAAAGGATTTGTAGAAACGATTGCAGGTCAGTGGGTAAGACTAGGAATAAAAACAGCAACCGCGGCAATGAAACAGGCCGAAAAGGAGTATAAAAAGCGTCCAAAGAAGGAAATTAAAAAAGAAACAGTTTTGCCTTCTTGGTTTAATAATAAAATCAAAGATGAGGAAATATCTGAAGAAGAAAAAGCAGAGTTAGAAGAATTATTAAAAGAATTTAGGTGATTATAAGTGAGAAAATTTAATGCCATGAAAGGTAAAAAAGATTTAGAATTTAGTTTAAAAAGTGATTATGCAGTGGCTTTAAAGGATGATAATTTTAAAAAACTTGTAAATACATTAAAAGTAAAAGAAGATGTGGCATGCAAATATACTTCTAAATTAGAAAGAACCGTGGAGGAACTTCAAAAATGTGCAAACTGCAAAAGCTTACTTGCTTGTCAAAATAAGGTAACGGGGATGGTTTATTATCCAAGTGTAAATGATGATGGCTCTTTAGAATTTAATTATGTAGCATGTAAGTATAAAAAGAAAGATATTAAAGACAAAGAAGGAATTAAATCTAATTTTTTTCAAATGCCTTACGATATTAAGATGGCCAAGATGGCTAATATAGAGTTAGAAACAAAAAGAGCTAGGATAATTAAATGGCTTAAGAAATTTTATGATAGTTATCAGAAAGATGAAAAACAAAAAGGACTTTATTTATATGGCTCCTTTGGAAGCGGTAAAACGTATATGATAAGTGCGCTTTTAAATGAATTATCTAGATTAAATTATAGTGTTGTGATTGTTTATTATCCGGAACTTATAAGAAGTATTAAAGAATCTTTTTCTTCGGGAGAGGATTTTTATGAAAGAATGAATATGATTAAAACTTGTGATTTATTACTTTTAGATGACATTGGGGCAGAAAGTGTAACCGCGTGGAACAGAGATGAAATTCTAGGAACAATTTTACAATATAGAATGGATAATAAGATGCCGACTTTTTTTACATCAAATTTAAATTTAGAAGAATTAGAAAATCATTTGCTTATAAAAGATACAGCTGAAGAAAAAATTAAAGCAAGAAGAATAATGGAAAGAATAAAGCAGTTATCAGAGTATTTAGAATTATTTGGGGAAAATAGAAGAAAATAAATTAAAATTAGTAAAGTCTATGGTTAATGCCATAGACTTTTTGCGTACGCAATATTAACTTGACATGGGGGGGTTATTTATATAATTAAATAGAAAATATCGGGTGATTTTCTATGAATAAGTATAAAGAAAAAATGGGTGACATTTTAAATAAAGTAAAGGGAAACAAGCGCATTTTGTATTTAACTTTTTGCATAGTTTTAATTTTATCTTGTCTAGTTTTAAATATGACCTTTAGCTTTATGACACAAAATAAAAATATAAATGGTGCTAATATTACAGTAGGCGATTTAAAATATAAAATGATAATAAATGAAGTAGAATTAAATGAAAGTGTGGGAACAAAATTACCTACAAATACAATCATTGGAGATAGAATAATATTACTTAAAGCCGGTAAAACAGAACAGTTTGAGATAATTTTAACTTCACTAAATAGTATTGATACTAAATACGAAGTCACATATAAAGTGTGTTCTGATCAAAATTGTACTGATTTTGTTGATACACCAAGTACTGTACAACTTTTCTATCATATAGAAACTCCTTATGTAAGTGGAACACTTGCGGCTGATAATGCTAAATCAATTAGAATAATTACTAACAATTCAGCAAATGTTGATTACTATGTCCAAATAAATTTAAATGTAGGATATATTCATAATGAGTTGATACAAACAAAACAAATTGGAACATCATATACTCCTGGCTCTGTAGAGGGTAATTTAAAGGTATTAGCAGTCGTTGATGGTATTGAAGTTGATACATTTCCTACTGAGCCAAATTATGAAGTTAATGTGAATTGTACTTATAATGATAACAGTCAGTCAGCGGCTCGAGGAATTTTTAGATATAGTACAGAAAAGGGTTGGGAGATTGACGTATTTGGAGTAAATAAACAACTTACTACCTGCCGAGTAGAATTTACTAAAATACAGTTAGTTACTTATGAAATATTGGCAAATCATTATGATTGTGCGAATTTAGAAGCTGCGGTAAAATCGTCTGATCCGATAATAAAATATACCGGAAATTGTTCTTTAATTCAGGATACAGCGAATGCGGATGGTACTCATACTTGGAGAATGAAACTGTTATCAAATGGTACTTTGAGTGTTAGTGGACTTATATATATTGATGCTTTCTTAGTTGGAGGTGGAGCCGGAGGATCCGAAACGACCGGTGGTGCTGGTGGTTATACTAAAACTCAAAAAAATATTAGATTAGATAATAAAACGAGTGGCTATGCAATTACTATCGGTGCTGGAGGAGCAAAATCCGGTGGAAGTGGTGGCGCAACTTCTGCATTTGGCTATAGTGTAAGCGGTGCTACTACAAGAGCTGGTGGCTCTGGTGGTAGCAGTGGTGATGTAGGTGGAACCTCTCCTGCTGGTGGGGCATATGGAAATAATGGCTCTGGAAATTCAAGAGGAAGCGGTCAAGGAACTACAACATGTGAATTTGGTGAAGGTACATTAGCAGGATGTACTAGAGGAACTTCCTTTGCTTATGCTGGTGGTGGCGGTGCTGGTGCTGTAATAGACTGGGGTAGTTCGGTAGGCGGCGCCGGTGGAGTTGGTGGCGGAGGCCGAGGAGGTTGTGCAAATGGAACGGCTAACACTGGCGGCGGCGGCGGTGGCTGGAACACAAAATGGTATAATGATCAAAATAAGTTTTGGGCACAAACTGAAACCTGTGCTGGTGGCTCTGGTGTAGTAGTAATTCGTGATGTAAGAACATAGTTAAAAATACTAAAATATGAAAAGGGAAAAATTCTCTTTTTTTGTTTTGGGTATTTATTAATAAAAATAAATATGATAGAATAATAGTAGATTAATATAAGGAGGATGCTTTATGGCACTAAATTTAAAAAAAGCATTATTTGGTGAAGAAGATAGTAATGATGATAGTATAAATATGGAAGAGGAATTTTACTCTGTAAGTGAAAAAAACTTTAAAGAAGATGAAGCAAAAAACGGAAGTAAAATGATATTAGTTGAACCTAGAGCATATTCTGAAAGTCAAACTATTGCTGACCATTTAAAGAAACGTAATAGCGTAGTAGTAAATTTAAAAAGGGTAACTTCTGATCAAGGAAAAAGAATTATTGACTTTTTAACAGGATGTGTATATGCGATTGGCGGAGATATGCAAAAACTAGGTGGTGGAATATACTTATGCACACCTAAAAATGTAAGTGTACAAGGAAAGATGAGCGAACAAGAAAATAGTAAAAAAGCAGAGGAAGAAATTGATTTTTAATATATAAACATATATAAAGGTGATAGTATGGAAAAATTTAGCACGGCACTACGTGGCTATAGAAAAGAAGAAGTTAATAAATTTGTTGATGATGTAATAAAGCAAGTTGAAGAAATGCTTTCTGATTTAAAGAAAAAAGACTTAGAGATAGCAGAACTTAAGAATTCATTAGAAAAATATAAAAATTTAGAAGATACTTTAAATAGAGCAATATATTTAGCAGAAGATACATCTAGTCAGATGAAAAAACAAGCAAGAGATGAAAGTGAAAACATTATCAATGATGCTAAGAAAAATGCATCAAGAATTGTAAATGAAGCATTAATGCAAGCAGAAAAAACACAAATGGAGAATTTAGCATTAAAAAGAAATATTATAACCTTTAAAAAACGATTAAGAAGTATTTTAGAAAGTCAATTAGAATTAGTTGATGATATAGATCACTTGGATTAAATCCAGGTTTTTCTTTTATTTATAAGATAATATGTATTATAATAAAAATGAAGGTGGTACTTATGAAAAAGATAATTTTAGTAGATGGTAATAATTTAATGTTTAGAAGTTATTATGCAACTGCTTATACAGGGAACTTTATGAAAAATAGTAAGGGAGATCCAACAAATGCTTTATATGGTTTTGTTTCAATGATTAATAAAATAATAGAAGAAGAAAAGCCAGAGTATATGGTAGTTGCCTTTGATATTGGTAAAAACTTTAGACATGAAAAATATGAGCAATATAAAGCAGGAAGAATTGAGACACCGGAAGAATTAAAAGTTCAGATGCCAAAAGCTAAAGTATTATTAGATGCGATGGGAATAAAGCATATTGAAGTAGAAAATTATGAAGCTGATGATATTATAGGTACTATAAGTAAAATGGCTTATGATGATAAAGAATTTGATGCTTTAATTGTATCTTCTGATAAAGATTTACTACAGTTAATTAATGAAGAAGTCGAGGTAAAACTATTAAAAACAAAAGGATATATAAGATATAATCCGGATAGTTTTGAAGCGGATTATGGAATAAAACCAATTAGAATGATTGATTTAAAAGCATTGATGGGAGATCCTTCTGATAATGTTCCAGGAGTTAAAGGAATCGGGGAAAAAACAGCTTTAAAATTGTTACAAGAGTATGGCACTTTAGAAAATATTTATGAGAATATAAATAGAATTAAAGGGGCTTTACATGATAAGTTAGTAAATGATAAAGAAAATGCTTTTTTTAGTAAAGATATATGTACAATTTGTTTAGAAGTACCTATAAAGGAAAAATTAGAAGATTTAAAATATTTGGGTCCAACTGATAAGTTAGAAGAAATTTATACAGATTTAGAATTTTATTCATTATTAAAGAAGATGCCAAGAAAAGAAAAAAATTTTACGCCTGATTATAAAGATTTTAGGGATGTTAGTGAAATTAAAAATGAAGGAATAATTTCTTATTTTATAGAGTGTAATAATATTAATTATCATTTAGCAGATATTTTAGGTATGGGATTATATGATGGAAAAAATGCTTTTTATGTTCCTAAAGATAAAATTAAAGAGGTATTAGAGTATTTAAAGGACAATAAGAAATATACTTATGATTTAAAAAAGAATATAGTTTTATTAAATGATTTTAAAACTAATACAATATTTGATACGATGGTTGCTGCATACTTACTTAATTTACAAATTAAGGAAGACTTAGCGGTTTTGATGAATAAAGAAGATATTGATGTTCCTTTTTATGAAGATGCGATTAAAGATGAAGAGAAGCTAAAAATAGCAGTAACGATGAAGGCTAAATATATCTATGAAACAAGGGATGATTTAATTAAGAAATTAAAACTTGAGGATATGTATGATTTATTTAATAATATTGAGATGCCTTTGATTCCTGTTTTAGCACGAATGGAAATAAATGGCATTAAATGCGAAAAAAGTGTACTTGATGAATTACATGAAGAAACACTTGATAAATTAAATGAATTATCAGATAAGATATATGAAAGAGCAGGAGAAAAATTTAATATTAGTAGTCCGAAACAATTAGGAGTAATTCTTTTTGAAAAGTTAGGTTTTCCATATCATAAGAGGGTTATTGCTGGTAAGAAATATAGTACTGATGCTGGTACGCTAGAAAAGTTAATGGGAATAGATCCGATTATTGAATATATTTTAGAATATAGAAATTTAGCTAAATTTAATAGTACTTATTTAGAATCTTTACATAACTATATTTTGAGTGATGGTAAGATTCATACGATTTATAAGCAAACTTTAACTAGAACAGGAAGATTATCAAGTATGGACCCTAATATGCAAAATATACCGACAAGGGATGAAAATGGTCGAAGAGTTAGAAAAGCTTTTGTTCCTTGTAATGATATGTTTTTATGTGCAGATTATTCACAGATAGAACTTAGGGTTCTTGCTCATATTAGTGATTCTAAGGAATTAATTGAAGCATTTAAATCAGGCGAAGATATTCATACGACGGTAGCAAGTGATATTTTTGAAGTGCCTAAAAGTGAAGTTACGAAACAAATGAGAAGAACAGCAAAGGCAGTAATATTCGGAATCGTTTATGGAATTTCAGGATTTGGATTAGGTGAAAATTTAAATTTAAATCCTAAAGAAGCTAAAAAGTTTATTGATAAATATCTAGATTTATATCCAGGGGTAAAACGATATATGGATGAGATAGTTGAAGAAGCCCATATGTTCGGTAGTGTTAGAACTTTATTTGGACGTAAAAGAGAGATTGAAGAATTACAAAACTCTAATTATATGATTAGAAATGCCGGAGAACGTATTGCACTTAATACACCAATTCAAGGAACTAGTGCTGATATTATAAAAATGGCGATGATTAAAATTGATAAAATTATGGAAGAGAAAAATTTAAAATCGAAGATGCTTTTACAAGTACATGATGAACTTATTTTTGATGTAAAAGAAGAAGAAAAAGAAATTATTAGTGAAATTGTAAAAAATGAAATGGAAAATATTACACCACTTAAAGTTCCATTAAAAGTTGGAATGGATTATGGCAAAAATTGGTATGATGCAAAGTAAGGAGGGATTTTATGCCGGAGTTACCAGAGGTTAGAACGGTTGCTAAGACGTTAAGAGAGAAATTACTTCATAAAAAGATTATTGATATTAATGTTATTTATCCAAAAATAATTGAAGAAGGAAGCTTAGATATAAAAAATTTAATTTCTAAAAGTTTAGATGATGTTAGTACTTATGGTAAATATTTAATATTTAAGTTTAATGATCTTTATTTAATTAGTCATTTAAGAATGGAAGGTAAATTTTTTATAAAGACTCCAGATGAAAAACTAGAAAAGCATGAACATATTATCTTTTTAATGAATGATAATATTTCGCTTAGGTACCATGATACTAGGAAATTTGGAAGAATGTTTGTGACTAATGATATTAGTAAATATAAAGGATTAAATAAACTTGGTTTAGAACCCTTTGATGATAAGCTAACGGCGATGTATTTGCTAGATAATTTTAAAAATAAAAAATTGCCAATTAAGGAGGGACTTCTTGATCAGGAGATTATTGCTGGTTTAGGTAATATATACGCTAATGAGGTGCTTTTTTATGCTAAAGTGAATCCTTATAAGAAATGTGAAGATATTACAAAAGAAGAAGCAGATTTGATTATTGAAGGGGCAAGGAAGATTCTTACGAAAGCGATAAAAGAGGGCGGAACAACGATTAGAAGTTATACATCTTCTTTAGGCGTTATTGGGCATTATCAAGATTTTTTAATGGTTCATAAAAGAGAAGGGGAAAACTGCAAAATTTGTAATGAAAAGATATTAAGAGTAAAGATAGGTGGGCGCAGCACATATTACTGTCCTAATTGTCAAAAGTAATGATATGACGTATTGCTTGCCATCTTTTTAGTGAAAGTAAAAATATATATTCATGATTTGAATTCATAAAATTGTAGCTTTAAAAAAATATTGGTATATGAACAGTTGTATGCTATAGTAAATGACTATAGAGGTAAGTAAATGAATAATATAGAAAAATATGAAGAAAAAACTTTTGAGAGTATAAAACATATTGATGAGTGTGGTAATGAATTTTGGGAAGCAAGAGAATTAATGTCTTTGCTTGAATATCGTAAATGGGAAAATTTTCATAAGGTTATAAAGAATGCTTAGATTCCTTGCAAAACCAGTAATAATAAGGTTAATGAGCACTTTCCTGAGATCAGGAAACCGATAGTTGGTGGTAAGGGTAATATTCAATATGTTGTTGATTATCACTTAACTAGATATGCTTGCTATTTAATAGTTCAAAATGCTAATCCTAAAAAAGCATCAGTAGCATTGGGACAAACATATTTTGCAGTGCAGACTAGAAAACAGGAAATTACGGAAAAAGAATTTAGCAGAAGATGAAAAGAGATTATACCGAAGAAAAAAACTAAAGATGGCAATAAAGTTTTATATAAAATTGCCAAAGAAAAAGGAGTTAAAAACTTTGACAAATTTACCAATGCTGGATATAAAGGATTATATAATGGGGAAACTGCAGATGATATTGCTAAAAGAAAAGGTTTAAGATATAGAGAAGATATCCTTGATAATATGGGGAAAAAAGAAAAACTAATTAAAATAAAAAACAGATAATGCTTATAGTATGAAAAATTATGATAATTTATAATTATTTTACTATGAAGGTAATAATAATTTTGCTATAATTAAAAATAGAAGGGTAAGTGTGATATGGAAAAAAAGAAGAATGTTACAATAGGAGTTTTATTAGCAATTATATTCTTATTAATTGGATTTATTGTAGCAATGATGATTATGGTTAAAAGTAAAGAAAATTCAGATAATGATAATAAAAGTACAAGTACTACAACTAGTAAAGTTAGTGAAACAACAACTATTAGGTCTATGGAAATAAAAGAATATGAGAAGAAGTTAAATGAAAAACTATCTAATGTAAAATCACCATTAGAGAAAAAATATAATTTACAAAGAAAAATAATTGTTGGCTCTTATGAAGCTGGTGATTATGGTATAAATATTGTTTATTTATATAATGGTAAAGAAGTTATTTCGATGGAAGAATGCCGCTCAAAATTAGGAGAGACGAATTGTGTAACTGATACAGATAGTTTTGAAATAAAAGAACTTAGTGATAGTACAACTAATGATAAGTATTATTTTATATATAGAGAAGACGGTATTGTTAGTTATTTAAAAATTTATAATTCAGAGTTTGATTCATTAAAAGAAATTACTTTTCCAAATGGAGGAGTAAATTATAAAAATGATGAACCTGTTTATGATAATGGTTATAATTATAAGTTAGTAGATAGTAAAACTTTAAATTATATTATGGGTAGTTCATTAAAAAAGAAAGTTACATATTATAAACTAACTATACAAAATGGAACTATAAATGATACAATTATCAAAGAAGATGCAGCAAGTAATTATATTTTCTTTGATAATAAAGGATAAAATTAAAACACTTTTTAGTGTTTTTTTCATCTTAAAAAATATAAAAAAATAATAACTCATATCTACAATTTTTATTCTTTATATGTTAAAATAGTTATTGAGGATAGAGTATGGACGATAAGACGTATATTATATTAGGTATTGTTTACGGTGTTTTGGCAATAATTTTAATTGTCTTTGTTTTAGTGTTCATAAATAAAAATAATAAAAAGAAATTTAATAAATTAGTGGCAATATTAGAAAGAGATAAAAACTTAATTATATCGGCAAATATACTTACAGAACTAAATAAAGTAGCGTCTTTAATTAATAACAAAGATTTAGAGGCTAGATATAATTCTTGGATTAAGAGATATAATCAGATAAAAGATGTAGATATTCCATCATTAAATAAAAGATTAAATGATTTAGATAATTCTCTTAAAACAAAAAAATATAAAGAGATTGTTAAAGAAACGGGAGAATTAGAATTAGATATTTATTACGTAAAAACAAAAAGTGAATTTTTGTTAAATGAAATAAAAGAGATTAGTTTATCAGAAAGTAAAAACAGAGAAATTGTTACTAAATTAAAAAGAGATTATAGAGAAATATATTTAAAATATAAAAATCATATAGAAGATTATGAACTTATTAAAAAACCAATCGAATTACAATTTGAAAATATTGATAAACTTTTAAATGCTTTTGAAATTACGATGGAAAATAATGACTATGCGGAGGCACCAAAAATTGTAAAAGCTTTAGGTGATACGATTGGAAACTTACAAATTGTTATTGAAGATGCTCCATCAATAATTCTTATGGGCAAAAAGTTAATACCAAATAAAATAGAAAATATAAAGTCTTTATATGAAAAAATGCTTAAGGAAGGTTATGTTCTTGATTATTTAAATATTGAATATAACATTACTGAAGCAGAAAAGAAACTATATGATATATTTGATAGATTAAATGTATTAAATTTAACTGATTCAATATTTGAACTTAAAACAATTCTTTCTTATTTTGATTCATTATATACTGATTTTGATAATGAAAAACAAGCAAGAAGAACATTTGATGATAGTTCAAGAAAAATAGCAATAAAGTGCAAAAAGTTATTAGGAATAATTAAGAATTTAAGTTCTAAAATTGAAGAGATTAAATATAGTTATGATTTAACAGATGAAGAAGTAAAAGTTATAGATGAACTTAATTTAAGTATTAAAGCAATTTATAATGACTATGAAATTATAGTAGAAAAATATCGTAATAGAACATTTGCTTTTTCTAAATTAAGTAAAGAATTAGAAAGACTAAATGCATCTCTTAATGAAAAAGAAGAAAAGTTGGAATATACAATTAGAACTTTAAGTAGTTTAAAAGAAGATGAGTTAAGAGCAAGGGAACAACTTGATAGTATTAAATTAATTCTTAATAATAGTAAAGAAAAAATAAATAATTATAAAGTTCCTTTAATTCCTAAAAACTATTATATAGAATTGTCAGAAGCTAATGATGCGATTGAAGCAATGATGGATGAACTTGATAAAAAACCAATTAGAATAAAAGTTCTTAATACAAGAGTAGATACGGCAAGAGATTTGGTATTAAAGTTATATAAAACAACGAGTGATATTGTAAAAAATGCATATTTAGCGGAAAATACAATTGTATACGGCAATCGTTTTAGAATTACAACAAAAAATGATGAGCTTTTAGGTAAAGCTGAAAATTTATTTTATGAAGGTAAATATAAGGAATCATTAGAAGTTGCTATAAATGTTGTTGCATTATATGATAATAATATTCATCAAAAGATAATGGATTTAATTAAAGATAAATAATAAAGACTTTTTAGTCTTTTTTTTGTATAATAATAAGTAGGTGATTTAGATGTTTGAATACATGGGAGATAGAATTAGTAATGCAATAAAAAATATTAAAGGTATGGGAAGAATTACCGAAGAAAATATTGCAGACGCTATTAAAGAAATAAGAATGGCTCTTTTAGAAGCAGATGTTAACTATGAAGTTGTAAAAGAGTTTACAAGAAATATAAAAGAAAAAGCGTTAGGTTTGGATGTAGGAAAAAATTTAAAACCGGATGAACTTTTTATAAAATTAGTTAAGGATGAGTTAATTTCTTTGTTAGGAGGAGATTATGCACCACTAGAAACAAATAAAAAGCCCACTATAATTATGCTTGTTGGTTTACAAGGTTCTGGTAAAACAACTACTTGTGGAAAACTTGCTAATTATTTAAGAAAGAAATTTAATAAAAAACCATTATTAGTAGCGTGTGATATTTATAGACCAGCAGCAATTGATCAACTATGTGAAGTAGGTAAATCTTTAAATATACCAGTTTATTCTAATGGTAAAGAAGATCCAAGAAAGATAGTAACAGAAGCAATTAATTATGCAAAAGAGAATAATAATGATTATATTATAATTGATACGGCTGGTAGACTTCATATTGATGAAAATTTAATGCAAGAATTAAGTGATATTAAAGATATAGTGAATCCAGATGAAATAATTCTTGTTATTGATGCAATGATGGGACAAGATGCGATTAATGTTATTAAAGGATTTAATGAAAAATTACCTTTAACAGGAGCAATTTTAACTAAATTAGATGGTAATACTAAAGGTGGGGTTGCTTTATCGGTTAGACATTTAACAAATATTCCAATAAAATTTATTGGTGACTCAGAAAAAATGGATGGTTTAACAGAATTTTATCCCGAGAGAATGGCTGAACGTATTTTAGATATGGGAGATATTTTATCAATTGCAGAAAAAGCTGCCAGTGCGATAGATGAAAATGATGCTAAAGACTTGGCAAAAAAAATGCAAAAGGGGAAATTTGATTTAGAAGACTTTTTACTAACTATGAAACAAATAAAGAAGTTAGGTCCACTAGAAAATATTTTAAAAATGCTTCCAGGAGCGAGAAATATGGGACTTAATAATGTTACTATTAATCCGAAAGATATGGCTCATGTTGAAGCAATAGTTTTATCAATGACACCTTATGAAAGAAGACATCCTGAAGTTTTAAAAGCAAGTAGAAAGCAGAGAATTGCGAAAGGTTCAGGGCGCAGTGTTGAAGAAGTTAATAGATTATTAAAACAATTTGATTCAATGAAAGATATGATGAAGAAAATGAATAATGGTTCATTTAATATGCCATTTTAGGTATTTATGGATTTGGTTATAATGGCGGCTGGTAAAGGATCGCGTTTTGGAGGATTAAAACAGCTTTGTCCAGTCGGAGTAAATGGAGAATTTATTATTGATTATAATATTTATGATGCGATTAAAGCGGGTTTTAAAAGAATTATTATAATAATAAGAAAAGAATATCAAGAATTATTTGAAGAAACGATAAATAAAAGAATAAAAAATGTGCCTATTATATATGTTTGTCAGACTAGTGAACTAAATGGTATAAATAGAAATAAGCCTTGGGGAACAGCACATGCTTTATATATGATTAAAGATGTTGTTAGTGATAAATTTGCAATTATTAATGGGGATAATTGGTATGGTGAAGATTGTTTTAAAAAACTTTATGATGCACTTATAAATAGTAAAGAAAATAATATAAATCTAGTTGGTTATGAAATTATAAAAACATTAACGAATGATAAAGAGGTAAAAAGGGGATTAATCTTTAGAGAAAATAATCAAGAAATTATAAAAGAGTCATTAGTATATAAAGATAATGATGTTATTATAGCAAGAGATTTAAAAACTAAACAGAAATTAAAAGTAAATAAAAATACATTAGTTTCAACTAATGCATGGGCATTTAATAAACAAATTTTTAGTTTGTTAAAAAAATATATGTATGAGTTTAAAGTAAATACTTTAGATATTTCTAATGATGAATTTATGCTCCCAGATGTTATATCTAAAATGGTTTTAAATGATAATTTTAATTTAAATGTTGTTAAATCTGATGCTGATTGGTATGAAATTACTTATCCAGAAGATGCTGACTATATAAGAATTAAAGTAGAGGAAAAAATAAAAAAAGGATTTTATCCTTTGAATTTATGGTAAAAGAAATAACCTTAAACTGGTTATTTCTTTTTGTTTTCAGAGTATCCTTTTATTGCTTCTAAAACTTCAATAGGAAGAGCAAAAACAATAGTGTTAGATTGATCTGAAGAAATATCGCTTATTGTTGATAAAGTTCTTAAGTGCATTGCACCTGGTGTTTTAGACATAAGATCAGCTGCTTTGGCCAAGTTTTCTGATGCTTCAACTTCACCTTTAGCTTTAGTTATAACGGCTTCTTTTTCACGTTCCGCTTCAGCAACTCTAGCAATAACTCTTTTCATTTCTTCTGGTAAAGAGATGTCTTTTAGTTCAACATTTTCAACTTTGACACCCCAGGGGTCAGTGGCTTCATCAACGATTTTACAAATTTCTTCAGAAATTTTATCTCTTTCGGCAAGTAATTCATCTAAAGATACGGCACCAACAGCGTTACGCATAGTAGTCTGGGCTAACTGAGCAACAGCATATTTATAGTTTTCAACGGCAATAATGGCTTTAGATGCATCGAATATCTTGTAATATAGAACAGCATTAATTCTAATAGAAACATTATCTTTAGTAATTGCATCTTGCTCAGGTACATCAACAGCTTTAGTTCTAATATCTACTTTTTTCATGGAATCGATGATAGGAAAAATTAATCTCCAACCAGGATTTAAAATACGTTTGAATTTACCAAAACGAAATAATACGCCTCTTTCATATTCATTAATTTGTCTAATAGATCTTAGTAAAAGAATTATTACTAAAAAAATTAGCAAAATTATAATTGGCTCCATAAGTTTTCTCCTCTCTAAAGAAATTATAACATAATTTAATAGATAATATGCTTTTTATTACACTAAAAAAGACTATTAACTAAATAGTCAATAATCTTTAATTAGTTATTATTGTTGTTGTTTCCCCAGCTCCAGCCAGCTCCGATAATAATAACTAAAAGAATAAATAGAACTATCCATAAGGCAGCACCTAATCCATAGCCACCAGCAGTATTTCCTGCATAGCTATAACCTGAATTGCAGCATGGGTTTCCATAACCGTATCCACCCATTGCATTACCGCCATTATATCCATAATAATACATTCTTATACCTCCTTTGTATCTACTATAGTGTACTCAAATAGGCGTAATTGTGTTAATAAAAAGACTTGAAAAAGAAAGAATATTTTTATATAATAAGTTTGTATTTAAGCGATGACTTCCTTGGAAAAGAACGAGCTATAACTAAATGAAGACTCTAAAATAGGGTGGAACCACGTAAAAATGCGTCCCTATGATGTAAGAGTCTTTTTATTTTAGGAGGGAAAATGAAAAAAATATTTATTGGTTGTGGATCAAATCCACTTATTAGTAAAGAAATACTAGATGAAACTAAAAGAGTATGTGAATATTTTAGTAAAAATAATTTTGAATTAGTGTATGGTTCTTATGATAAAGGAATGATGGGAATATGTGCACATACATTTTTAGAAAATAAAAAGAGTGTTTATGGAATTAATTTAGATAAGTATCCTAAAAGTGTGATTGATACAACACAAGAAGAATATCATACTTCTTTTGATAGACTTAAAAGAATGTATGAACTAGCAGATTTTTTCTTGATATTACCAGGTGGGACAGGAACGTATTCGGAACTATTCGGGATTATGGAAGAATTTAAAACTAATAAGCAAGGTAAAAAGTTATTTTTATATAATTATGAGGGATTTTATGATGAATTAATTAACTTTTTAGAAAAAAATAAAAATAATCATATATTATATGATGATGATTTAGATAATTTAATGATTGTAAATACATTAGATGAATTAAAGAAAGAGGTAGAAAAAAATGAAATTTAGTATGGATGATATTGTTAATTATTGTAAAAATTATGGATTTATATTTCAAGGTTCAGAGATTTATGGAGGATTATCTAATACTTGGGATTATGGCCCTTTAGGAAAAGAATTAAAAGAAAATATTAGAAAAGCTTGGTGGAAAAAGTTTATTACAGAGATACCCAATAATTATGGACTTGATGCGGCAATTTTGATGAATCCGGAAGTTTGGGTAGCATCTGGACATGTTACAAGTTTTGCTGATCCTTTAATGGACTGTAAAAAATGTAAAAGTAGATATCGTGCTGATAAATTGGTTGAAGATTTTACTAAAGGAAAAGAAACAGGCGATGGATGGGATAATAAAAAGTTAGAGGAATTTATTAGAGATAATAAAATTGCTTGTCCTAAGTGTGGTAGCACAGATTTTACGGATATTCGAAAATTTAATTTGTTATTTGAAACTCATATTGGGGTTACAGAAGATGCTAAAAGTATTTGTTATTTAAGAGGGGAAACAGCACAAGGTATTTTTACGAATTTTTTAAATGTTCAAAGAAGTATGAGAGCAAAGGTTCCTTTTGGTATTGGACAAACTGGTAAAAGTTTTAGAAATGAAATAACACCAGGAAATTTTATTTTTAGAATTAGAGAATTTGAACAAATGGAATTAGAATTCTTTTGTAAACCAGGAACAGATTTAGAATGGTTTAAGTATTATAAAGAGTACTGCATTAATTTCTTAAAGTTACTTGGTATTAAAGAAGAAAATTTGAGATACCGTGATCATGCCAAAGAAGAATTATCTTTTTATAGTAAAGCAACTACTGATATAGAGTATAAATATCCGATGGGCTGGGGCGAATTATGGGGAATTGCTGATCGAACAGATTATGATTTGGGTGTTCACATGAAACATTCAGGTCAAGATTTAAGATATTTAGATCCCGTAACAAATGAAAAGTATTTACCTTATGTAATTGAGCCTAGTGTAGGATTAGATAGATTGATTTTAACGGTTTTATGTGATGCTTATACTAAAGAAACCTTAGAAAACGGGGAAGAAAGAGAAGTTTTAAAAGTTATTCCTTATTTAAGTCCGATTAAAGCAACTATTTTGCCACTTATCAAGAAAAATCATAGTGAAAAAGCGATGGAAATTTATAGTTTGCTTTCACAAGAGTTTAATGTAAGTTATGATGAAAGTGGTTCCATTGGTAAGAGATATCGTAGATGTGATGCGGTTGGAACACCTTTTGCGGTAACTGTAGATGATAGCACAATTAATGATGGTACAGTGACGGTTAGAGAACGTGACACGATGCAACAAGAAACGGTAAGAATAGCAGATTTAGTTAAGTATATTGAAGATAGAATAAAGTTATAAAATTACAAAAGTGTGATTTTGTTCCAAAAATAAGGGTTTGTTTAAACTCTTTTTGTTTCTTAAGAAATATGGTAATATATTAATGAATTGAGGTTGTTATGGAAACAATAAAAGATTTTAATGATTATGAAATATTAGCAATGAGTAATGGCTACAAGTACGAAAGATGGGGAAGTGTTTATTTGAAAAGACCGGATCCGGAAATTATATGGCCTGGTAATGATAATAATATAAAAGTGGATGCAACTTATAACCGCTCAAATACAGGTGGTGGGGCTTGGATAATTAATAAAAATGTTCCTTCGTCTTGGATAGTTAATTATAAAGATATGAAATTTAATTTAAAATTAATGGGTTTTAAGCATACGGGATTGTTTCCAGAACAAGCATATAACTGGGATATTATTAGAAATAAAATAAAATACTCAAATAAAGAAGTAAATGTTCTTAACTTGTTTGCTTATACTGGCGCTGCTAGCGTTGCTGCTTTAATGGAAGGGGCAAATGTAGTTCATGTTGATTCATCTAAAGGGATGATAGAATGGGCTAAAGAAAATGTAAGATTAAATAAACTTGATGAAAACAAAATTAAATTTTATATTGATGATGTAAAAAAATTAGTTAAAAGAGAAATAAGAAGAGGAAATAAATACGATATAATTATTATGGATCCACCTTCATTTGGTAGAGGGGCTAAGAATGAAGTATGGTCAATAGAAAAAGATTTGTATAATTTAGTAAGTGATGCTGCATCATTACTTGCAGATGAACCACTTTTATTTATTATAAATTCATATACAACAGGATTATCTATGACCGTTTTAGAAAATATTTTAAGAAAAACAATTAATAAACCGGGAAAAATTACTAGTACCGAATTAGGGGTAAAGGCAAATGATGGTTTAATTTTACCATGTGGGATTACAGCTAGATGGGAAAAATAAATGAAAAAGTTTTTAAATATTAGATATGTTCCAAAAGAACTACTAAAATCAGTTAAAGTTTATATGCTTGCGAATGGTGGCTTTAAAGAATGCTTGCCATTTGTGGTAACAAGAAAAGTGGTAAAACCTCAAAACTTGTATTGTGATTTTGATGATATGCCTAAGGATGTTCAAGATAAATTTGAAGATATGGCAATAAGTGAAGAAGATAATTTAAATAAAATATATTTTAATCGTAAGGGAGCCTATACTTATAATAGTGAAGGTGTAAAGGTTGTTATCAATGAAAATACATTGCTTCTTCCAATTGTAGGCAATTTACTGCCATCAGGAGACATTACTCCTTATACAGTTTTATTTAATGATGGCAATTTTACCTTAGTGCCTATTTTAATATCACTTAGAAGTCATTGGTCTGATTTATATTTAGGTAAAACAAGATATGGTAATAATGTATTTTGTTTAGCATCGGAACTATCAAAAGAAAAAGTTGAAGAACATTTAAGTGAAATAATTATGGTAAAAGATGTTCCAAGTTATTTGAAATTAACGAAGCTTAATAAAAGCCAAGGATTAAAATAAATACTTCTTTGTTTAAAATTAAAACCTAATAATAATATTCTAAAACAAATATATCCTTCATAATATTTTTATGAAGGAGGCAAAATGGAAACATTAAAAGTATCTAGTAAGAGTAATCCTAGCAAAGTAGCAGGGGCAATCGCGAACGTTTTTAGACTAGATGGAGTAGTAGAAATTCAAACAATTGGAGCAGGGAGTTTAAATCAAGCGATTAAAGCTATTGCAATTGCCAGGGGATTTGTTGCTCCGAGTGGGAAAAATTTAGTTGTTATTCCAGCATTTTCAGATATTATAATTGAGGGTGCCGAAAAAACAGCGATTAAATTAATTGTAGAGGCTGCATAAGCCTTTTTATTATGCTTTTAATAATTATGTGATATACTTTAAAAGGGGGTATATTTATGAAAAAAAGATTCTCTAAAGATAATATGGAGGAAATAAATCGTTATTTAAATGATTTTTTTGTATATTTTAAAAATGATAGATATTTTAATGATCATTTAACTTTTTTTATGGATTTAACTGATGCGCTATCTAAATGAGTTACTTCCTTTTTTAAAAAACTATATTGATGAAAATGTTTTACCAGTTATTAGTTTACTAGAAGAAAAAAAGAGATTAAAATTCTAGTCTTTTTTTTAGTGTAAAACTGTTTTATAATATTTAGTGGTGATTTTTTATGAAATTAAATGAAGATTACATTACTAAAATTTCTAAATTAAAAAAAGAACCAGAATGGATGCTTGATTTTAGAATTAAATCTTTTAAAAAGTTCTTAGAATTAGATAATCCTAATTTTGGGCCAGAATTAAATATAGATTTTGAATCAATTAATTATTATAAAAAAGTGGGAGAGTTAACTGATAACTGGGAAAATGTTGATAAAGATGTTAAGGATACATTTAAAAAATTAGGTGTTATAGATGCCGAAAAGACTTATTTGTGTGGAGTTTCTAATCAGATAGAAAGTGAAGTTTTTTATCATAAGATGAAAGATGATCAAGGTGTTATTTTTTTATCGACGGATGAAGCATTAAAAGAGTATCCGGAAATGTTTAAGGAATATTTTAATAATTTAGTTAAATATGATGAAAATAAATTTACGGCTTTAAATGGAGCGTTATGGAGTGGTGGATCATTTATTTATATTCCTAAAGGAGTAAAATTGGATAGACCACTACAAAGTTATTTTAGAATATCTAGTGAGTTAATGGGACAGTTTGAAAGAACAATAATTATAGTTGATGATGATGCAGAATTATCTTATATTGAAGGCTGTACAGCGACAAGTTATTCACAGAATTCACTTCATGCGGGGGTTGTAGAAATATATGTTGGTAAAAGAGCAAAATGCAAATATAGTACAATTCAAAATTGGAGCACGGATGTTTATAATTTAGTTACTAAAAGAAGTATAGTTGATGAACATGGTTATATGCAGTGGCTAGATGGAAATATTGGAAGTTATATAACAATGAAGTATCCTGCTAGTATATTAAAAGGAGATTATTCATCATCTAGTTCTTTAAGTATAGCGTATGCCAAAAAGGGTCAAATTTTAGATGCTGGGGCTAAAATGATACATATAGGAAAACATACTAAAAGCACTATTATTTCCAAAAGTATTGCTGAAGGGGGAGGAAGTGCTAATTATAGGGGAACAATAAAAATTCTTCCGGGAGCGTCAAGTAGTGAAGCCTCATTAAAATGCGATACTATTTTAATGGATAATATTTCTAAGAGTGATACAATTCCTAAAAATGTAGTTTTAAATGATAGTAGTATTTTGGAACATGAAGCAACGGTTTCTAAATTAAGTGCGGAAAAATTATTTTATTTAATGAGTAAAGGATTAAATGAGGACCGTGCTAAAGAATTAGTTATTTTGGGATTTATTTCTGATTTTAAAAAAGAACTTCCTTTAGAGTATGCAGTAGAACTAAATAGATTACTAAGAAATAATTAATTTATATTAAATTTATAAATCTTTATGATGAACTTTAAAAAAGTGGAGATAAAATTTAGAAGAACTAGTCA
Source organism: uncultured Bacilli bacterium (assembly GCA_934098375.1). Lineage (GTDB taxonomy): Bacteria > Bacillota_I > Bacilli_A > RF39 > UBA660 > CAG-533. Next base: position 53,195 of record CAKOOC010000003.1, on the reverse strand, counting down.
TTTTTAAGGCTAGTTTTTAATTTTTCTTTCTTTGATTAAATTATTTTTTAATGGTAAAAAGATGAAGGAAAGGAGAATTTATGTATAATTTAATTAGTTTAATAGGACGCCTTACGAAAGATCCAGAAATCATAACTACTGACAATAATAAAAAGGTTTCAAGAATAACTTTGGCAGTGCAAAGAAGTTATAAAAATGCTGAAGGAATATATGAAGCTGATTTTATTAGATGTGTTTTATGGGATGGAATAGCATCTAGAGTATGTGAGTATGTTAAAAAGGGCGATTTGATTGCAGTAAGAGGTCAATTAAAAAGTTCTGTCTATGAAGATGATAATAAAGAAAAAAAATATAGTACAGAAGTAATAGTTGATAAAGTAGTATTTTTAACAAATAAAAAAGAAGATAAAGCACCGGAAGAAATAAATTAGATTCAAAAGAGGCATATTTTTAAAAGTAAATAATAATATATATCAGTGAGAATTAAAGGAGAACTTATGAATAAAATAAAGTATTTTGTTACGATTGTTTTAGTTGTTTTTAGTTTTTATCTTACTGATAGAGTGATGATTTATATTGATAGTAAAAATCCTATTATGAAAAGTATCTTAGATAAAAAAGATGATTATTATGAAAGGGCCGTTAATGCTGTTATAAAAGATAATACGATTATTCCGGGAATTAATGGGAAGGAAGTTAATGAATATAAATCGTTTGTAAAAATGGAAGAATTTGGTTCATTTAATGAACTATATTTAAAGTATGATTTAATAAAACCGGAAGTATCTTTAGAAGATAATAAAGATAAAATAATTATTAAGGGTAATGAGAAAAAAAGAGCGGTATCTTTCATAATTTATAACAATGAGTTAATAGAGGATTATTTTAATGAAAATAATATAAAGTATGCACTAGTAGCAAATATAAACACTGCTATTAAAAATGATATGGAGTATATAAATGGTGAAAAAGAGCATTTTTCAGATTTGCATAGTTTACTTAAAAAAAATAAACAAGACATTAAATTATGTTTAAAGGACTATTCACTTTTAAATGAATGTCAAAAGTATAAATATTATATTGTTAATTATTCAGTGGACGCTAGTAAAAGTATTATGGATACTTTAAATAAGATAAATAGTGGTGATATTATATTTATTAATAATAGTGTTTCTTTAGATAATATGAAGCTTATTTTAAATGAGATAAATAAGCAAGATTTAAAGATATTGTATGTAAAAGAATTAATAGCCGAAAAAAATTAGTGAAAATTTTCACTTTTTTTAAAAAAAGTCTTGCAAAGTTATTAATGTTTGTTATATAATCTAATTGTCTATGGTTAAACACATAGGCCAATCTGAATTTTGAAGCGTTAGATTTGTTCTGATGCGGGAAAAGTAGGAGATTTATCTTCTACTTTTCTTTTGCATTAAAATAATTGAAAAAAAATAAATATTTTGATATAATTGGTTTACCGAAAAGAACTTTAAATATAAGAAAGAGTGATAATAAATGTGTAAAATAAAGATTTTTGGCATGGGTGGGCTTGATGAAAATGGTAAAAATACTTATGTTGTTAATATAGATGATCATATATTTGTCCTTGATGCAGGATTAAAATATGCGAATGATACAATATTTGGAATAGATTATATTTTACCGGATTATTCTTATCTTGTTCAAAACAAAGATAAAATAGTAGGGGTATTTATAACACATGCACACCCAGAAAGTTATGGTGGCGTAAATGATTTAATTAAAGTTATACCAGAGATTAAAGTATACGCAACAAAATATACTTATAATCAAATGATATTAGAGGGAATACCAGCAAGTAATTTAAAATTGATTGAAACACATAAAAAGATTAATATAAGTAAAGAATTAAGTGTATTTCCCGTAAGAGTTAATCATTCAGTTCCGGATTCTGTCATGTATGTAATAAATACAGCTGATGGTGCTATAGTATATACAGGTGATTTTATAATTGATCCATCAATGATGGGACCATATAATATGGATTTAGGAAAAATAGCTTATGTAGGAAAACAAGGAGTACTTGCTCTTTTATGTGAGTCGAGTTTTTCAGAAAATATTGGGCACACTAGTCCTAATCATCATATGTCATCATTTTTTAAAAATATTATTAATAAAGCAAGTGGCAGAGTAATATTTAGTGTGCTTCCGGTTCATTTATATACAATTGAAGGAATCTTTAATGCAGCTAAAAATACCCATCGTAAAATTGTAATTATGGGTAAAAAACTACAAAACATAATTAACATGGCCATAAAAGATAATTATATGGATATAGATACAAATATGATTGGTGATTTATCTAATATAAATGATACTGATGCTATATTACTTGTTTGTGATGATAGAGCTAATCCATATAATTCAATGGAAAAAATTATAGCTGGTAATGATAAATATATTAAGTTAATAAGTTCTGATACTGTTTGTTTTGCAGAACCTAAATATGATGAAAACGAAAAATTATTTGTTAAAATTGAAAATGAACTTGCGATGATGGATATTAATACCATTAATATTCCAAAAGATAAAGGTATTTCATTACATGCTTCTTCAGAAGATTTAATGCTAATGATTAATTTATTAAAACCAAAATATTTTATACCTGTTAAAGGTGAGTATAGATATATGGTTGGTAATGCTGATTTAGCTAGTAATTTAGGTTATCAAAAAGAAAATATTATCTTAAAACAAAATGGTGATGTAATAACTATTATTGATAAAAAATTAGAAGAAACAGGAGAACATATATTTATAGATGATGTTTTAATTGATGGAACAAGCTCAGATGATGTTGGCGATTTAGTTATAAAAGATAGAGAAATGTTATCTGAAAATGGTATAGTGCTTATCAGTGCGACACTTGCTAAAAAGGACAAAAGATTACTAGTTGGTCCAGAAATAACAACTCGCGGATTTATTTATGTTAAAGATTCGAAAGAAATGATTGATGAAATAAAGAGAATATCACTGGAAGTAATTAATAATAATATAAATAATAATTATGTTGATTTTAATAATATTAAAACAGAAATTAGAGAAAAATTAAGTAAATATTTTTATGTAGAAACTGAGTGCAAACCAATGATAATTGCTGTAATTCAAGAAGTCTAAGAAATTAGGTTTCTTTTTTTAATTCATAATTTACTAAATAGCGTTTATCGTGATATAATCGTTTTAGAATCGGGGATGATTTCATGCTAAATAAATACCTAATCACAGTAATAGTGCCAATTATAGAATTAGAATTTGATGTATACATTCCAAATAATAAAAAAGTAGGAACAATAAAAACACATATTTTAAGCGCTATTAGGGAAGAGTCTAATAATTCTTTTAATAAAAGTATTAATGATATTAGAATTATTGATAGAGATAATGGTAAAGAATTTGATAATAACGTCTTAGTAAAAGATTCGGGAATAAAAAATGGCAGTAAAATAGTAGTAATTTAAGTGTAAAGTAATTTACACAGCTACTTTATTATTATTTTATTAATGATATTATGGTATTAGGGTATGGTTACCGAGATTATTATTCATAATAAATAGAAGGAGGAGATTTTTGTGAATGATATAGTTATAAATAATCTAGATTTAGGATATGAACAATGTAAGGAAATAAATAGTTTTTCTTTAAGTACAGGAGATGATTTATTAAATAATCTTTCTTCAAATATTGCTAATTTAAAAGCACACTGGGTAAGTTCAGATGCAACTGCTCATATTAATAACTTAATTAACGTATATAATGGGTTAGGAGCTTTAATTCAAAATGCAGTATTAGTTACTTATAATGCGGCTGAAAGTATGATCAGTGTACAAAAAGTAAGAAATGCCAATGGTGGTGGCGGAATGATTGGTGAAAGTTTAACATCTTCAATGGAATTTACAACTATTACTCCAGCAGAAGCAACAGTAAGATATGATGTTGATCCAAGTATTCTTAATGATTTAGCCACTTTAGAAACTATTTTTGATAGTTATAACAAATTTTTAAATGATTTTACTGCTAAGAAAGATGAACTACTTTCCAATTGGTTAGCGGGCGCTAATAGAGAACGTGCTGTAAACTTATTTGAAAGTTTTGCTGATAATACTTCTATATATACAACCTATTTTAATGAAGCTATAAGCAATTTATCAACTGCTACAACAAATATTAATAATAATTTGTAAGGAATTAAAAGATGACACCATCTGAAAGAGAAAGAAGAATATATCAATTAACTGATCAATTACGTGGAAATTATAGAACTAAAAGTATTTACGAGAATTGGAAAAAAGGGTATGAAGAATTTAATACTCAGTTAGGTAATTATTCTAAAACAGTGGAAACAGCGTTAGATAATATTTTTGCTGCCGGAGAAAGCAGTAGAAATGGTGGATTTATAAGTGGCACAGAAATATTGGGCGGAGAGTCAATTCCCAATATTTATAGAAATTTAGAATTAGCAAAAAATAGTGTTTCTAGTTTAAATAGTTTTTGTTTAAGAAAAATAAATGAATTTCAAAAGCAAATTAATAATTGTGACTTGAATATTAGAAACATTCAAACCGAATTATATTCTTTAAGAAGTTAGGAAGTGAATTTATGTTTGAGTATAATCCAGAATTGTTCAATTTAGCAGCTAATTATATTAACCAATGTAATGATAATATTCCTTTGGCAATTAAGCATATAGACCAATTAATTAGCAAAGCAAGTAGCTTACATGATTTTACTTATACGACACTTCTTACAGAAATGAAAGATTATCTTATTAAAGCTTCAAATGATATGAAAACTTTAAAGGAAACAGAGAAAGCTGTTAGGACAGCTTTAAATATAGAAGATAAACCGGTTGATGTTAACGCTATAAAAGGATTTTCAACAGTTTCAGTAAATAAAGAACTTTTGACAGTTGATACAATATTAGCGATTGTTTCGGAAATAAATTCAGCAAGTAATCCATATGGTAATGGCGATGAAAGAATGGCAAAGTTAACATATTTGTATGGCGAAAAGGTAGCAGATGCAGTACAAAAAACTATTAATAATAATGGAGTAGTACCTAAATATATTGCAGATGTACTTAATAGTGATGATAATAATATAACAATAGATTTTAAATATAAGGATGCCAATTTTTCTACTTTAAAAGAGCTTGCTAATAATATGACAGACTTAGCTCAATCGGTTCTTAATTCTGGTAATCCACAAGAAAGATATCAGGAAATTAATAGTCAGTATGGAGAAAAAGTAGCCCAACTTGTTTATGATATGGTAAGTACAGGAAATGTGGCAACTAATGGTGGATTATTTTTGCAAATACTTAATCGGGGCCTATTAGATAGTGAAATAAAGCCTAAAAATTTAGAAAATGATACTAAGGAAGACACTATTAAACGTGATGAGACAGTTGCTGCTTCAAATGCTGATAGTAAAATAGAAAGTAAGCGTATTAATCTTGCCGATACAGTTGTAGCTAATCCAAGTAATTTATTTAGTAAGCAGACAGATCAAAGAATTCTTTATGCTTATAATAAGATGAGAAATGATTTTGGATATACTGATGAAGGGGCAAAAGCTATGATTGCTAATCTTCTAAATGAAAATAGCCAAATGGATCCAACAGTAACCAATTCTTCCGGTGCCTTTGGAATATGTCAGTGGCTTACAAAAGAAAGAAAAGCATCTTTAGAAAATTTTTGCAGAGATAATGGCTATGATGTTAATTCAATGGATGGACAATTAGAATTTATGAACTACGAATTAAAAAATGATTATAATAATATGGCTAATGGAGCAGATTATGGAAAATTACATGATCAGCTTACAGGTAAAGTAGACCGTGACTATAAAAATATCGCACAGAATATAACTATTTTTTATGAAGCTCCATCGGTTGACAGTAGTGAGAATAATAAAATAGGTTTAACTAGAGCAAATAGTGAAAATGCGCGAGCTGCTAGCAATCTTGTTGATAGAAATACAATTAATATTTAAAACTATTATAAATGAAATAAAATTATAATAGTTTTTTTATGTGCTAAAACAAATATCATTTGTTCTTTTATTTTAAGTGTAGTATAATTTTAATAGTATAAAATAAAGGGGTGCAATTATGAGAATATCCGTAATTAAACTTTATTCGATTAAAAATATTATTTTACCTGCTGAAGCTCAGGGTGTATACTGGGTAGATGGAATTGATTTAAATGGCAATAGAAGTAATTTAATATCAATTGAAGCAGAAAATGATAGATGGAAATTAATAAGTAATAAAGAAGTATATTATATTAAAAATAATGTAATGGAGCCTTTTACTTATTTAGAAATTGGAAAGTTTTATTATGTAAAAAATGATATAGATAAAAGTATTTTCATATTATATTGCTCACCGGTTATTGAAAATTATAACTGCTATGAAATAAATGAATATATTGATAAAGGATTATTAATAGGTAGTAAATCTAACGCTATGATTAATTATAGTAATTTAGATAAAGAGTCATGTGTAATAAAGAAAGAAAATAATAAATTATATATTTATGTTTATGATACTAAAAATGGGATTTATATAAATAACTTTAGAATTACTAAAAAGGCCGAAATAAAAATTGGGGATGTAATATTTATTGTGGGACTTAGAATGATGATTTCGATGACTACTAATAATGGTTATGTTTTATACGTAAATAATGGAACTATTAATTCAATAAATACAACGATGATTCCATTAGGTACAATTGGGTCAATGTATTCTGATTTTAGGGAGATGCCAGTTGAAATAGAGTATCCTATATATAACGATAATGATTATTTTTATAAAAAACCGAGAATAGTACCAGTAATTAATACACTTAATTTAAAAATAGATGCACCACCAGCAAAACAAGAAGAAAAAGAAAGCCCATTTTTATTAACTATTGGGCCAATGGCAACTATGTCAATGACATCAATGGTTATGGGATATCAATCTTTAAGTAATGTAATGAATGGAACAGTAACTTTAAAACAAGCTACTCCTTCATTAATAATATGCGGAGCGATGTTTGCAAGTATTTTTGTATGGCCATTATTTACAAGATGGTATGAGAAATTTGAAAGAGCAAATAAAGAAAGAAAAAGGCAAAAAAAATATCGCAAATATATTGATGCTAAAAAAGAAGAAATAGAAATTAATAAACATAGCCAGGAAGAAGCTCTTAATATGTATTATCAAGATACAACGAAAGCAGCAGATATTATCTTGCATAAAAGTCCGGCTTTATGGCAAAAACGTAAAGATGATTTAGACTTTTTAACAGTTAATGTGGGAACAGGAAATTATCCAATGAAAATTAATATAAATTATCCGGAAGAAGGCTTTTCATTAGAAGAAGATAATTTAAAGAAAATGCTAAGTGAACTAGGAAGTGCTCCTAAGATACTTGAAAATGTAGCAATACCTTATTCTTTTAAAAATAATTATATTAGTGGTGTTTATGGTCTTTCTAACTTACATAATTTAATTAGAAGACTAATAATACAAATTTTAGCTTTTCATAGTTATGACGATTTAAAAATAGTAATTCTTACAGATGAAGAAAGAGAACATGAATGGAGTTTTTTAAAACTAGCACCACATTTAATTACTGATGATAAAACGATGAGGTTTTTTGCAACAAATAATGATGAATATAAAGAAGTTTGTTATTATTTAAATAAAGTATTTGAAAACAGAAAAAGTGATAATCAAGATGTTAGTGAAAATGAAAAAGCTAATCAATCATATTTAATAATAACTGATTCACTTAAAAAAGTAAGAGAGTATGATATTGTAAAAAATATCTTAAATAATAAAGAGTATTGTGGTTTTAGTTTACTTATTTTAGAGCAAAAAATGACTAATTTACCAGATCAATGTACATCTTTTATTGATATGAGTTTATTAAGTAATAAATATCATGAATGTGAAATTAGAAATAGTTTAAATCCGAATGAATGCATTAAATTTGTGCCAGATTTAGATTCAATAATTGATTATGAAGCATGTGTGAAAGTTCTTGCAAATATACCAATTGATATTAAAAATGATACAGAAGGTAAACTTCCAGCAAAAATTGGATTTTTAGAAATGTATGATGTTGGTAAAGTCGAGCAGCTTAATTCAACTCTGCGCTGGCAAAGAAACAATCCAATTCTTAATTTAAGTGCTCCAGTGGGGGTAGGAAAAAATGAAGAGTTAATCGCGATTGATTTACATGAAAAATATCATGGACCTCATGGACTTATTGCAGGTATGACTGGTAGTGGTAAATCAGAGTTTATTATTACGTATATATTATCAATGGCCATAAATTATCATCCTTATGAAGTACAATTTATATTAATTGATTATAAAGGTGGTGGTTTAGCGGGGGCTTTTGAAAATAAATTAACCGGACTAAAATTGCCACATTTAGTAGGAACAATTACTAATTTAGATGCAAATGAAATTAAAAGAAGTTTAGCATCTATTTCAGCTGAACTTAAAAGAAGACAGGCACTATTTAATAAGGCAAGAGAGATATCTGGAGAAAGTACAATTGATATATATAAATATCAAAAAATGTTTAGAGAAAAAGAAATAACAGAACCAATATCTCATTTATTTATTATATGTGATGAATTTGCAGAACTAAAAAATCAGCAGCCAGAATTTATGGATGAACTGATAAGTACCGCTCGTATTGGTCGTAGTTTAGGTGTTCATTTAATTTTGGCAACTCAAAAACCAAGCGGAGTTGTTGATCCACAAATTTGGAGTAATACCAGATTTAGAGTTTGTTTAAGAGTACAAGATACTTCAGATTCAAATGAAGTAATTAAAAAAGCCGATGCCGCATATTTAAAACAAACGGGTAGATTTTACTTTCAAGTTGGTTATGATGAGGTATTCATTTTAGGCCAAGCTGCATATGCGGGTGGAAAGTATATTCCGCATGAAAAGGTTAGTAAAGAACTAAATACCTCTATAGATTTTATTAATAATATTGGTTATATAACAAAGAAAATTAATACCAAAATTAAAAAAGAGGAAGTAGCAGTATCTAATGGAGAAGAACTTATTAATATAGTTAAATATTTAGATGGTTTAGCAAAAGAACAAAACATAATAACAAAACCATTATGGCTTGAAAAAATACCGGCCTTTATTACAATAGATAATTTAGAAGAAAAATATAAAACTACTTACTTCAAAGAAAAATTTAATATTAATCCAATAATTGGTGAATATGATGTACCAAATAAACAAGAACAAAGAATATTAACAATGCCAATTTCTAAAGAAGGAAATGCTTTAGTTTATGGAGCGGCCGGAAGTGGTAAAGAAAACTTTATTACAAGTATGATTTATTCATCAATCTTAAATTATACGCCAGAAGAATTAAATTATTATTTAATAGATTTTGGATCTGGTACTTTAAATATGTTTAGAAATTCTTATTTAGTGGGGGATATTTTAACAAGTGGCGAAGATGAGAAAATAAATAATTTATTTAAAATGATATCGGCCACAATTAATGAGAGAAAGACTTTATTTGCTGATTTTAATGGTAATTATGAAAGTTTTATTAAAAATAGTAATAAAAAAGTACCAAATATTGTAATAATAATTAATAATTATGAATCATTTAATGAAGTATATGAAAATTTAACGGAAAATTTAAGCGTTTTAGCTAGAGAGAGTATTAAGTATGGTATATATTTTGTACTTACAGTAACTTCTACAAATGGGGTAAGATATAAACTAAGACAAAGTTTTTCCCTTGTATATGTACTAAATCAAAATAATGAAGATGATTATATAAGTATACTTGGCTCTGTTAATAAAAATTATCCAGCTAAATTATTTGGTAGAGGTATTGTTAAAATAGATGATGTTTATGAATTTCAAACCGCAATGGTAAGTGAAAAAGATAAAATATCGGAAACAGTTAAAAGCAAAATTAGAATGTCTAATACTCTTTATAGAGTTAAAGCTAATAAAATACCTGTTCTTCCAAATATAGTTACTTTTAAAGAAATAAAGGATTATTTATCAAGCAATGAAGTAGTTATTGGGGTAAATAAAAATAATTTAAACGCTTGTACTTTTAATTTTAATAGATATTTAATAAATATTATTTCAACATTAGATATACTTTCGGTAAGTAAATTCTTAAATCCTCTTATTAATCAAATCATTTATCAGAAAATAGCAGAAATTATGGTTATTAATGCGGGAGAAATTGAATTAGAAAAAGGAAATTATCAATATACAGATAAAGATTTTGATAAAGTATTTACTAAAATAAATAATTTTGTAACTAATAATTATGATAAATATGTAAATAGTAATTATGATAAGGAGATATTTAATGGAACATCTAAAATATATTGTATGATAATTGGCATAGAATCGTTTAAGAATAAAATTAGTGATGAGAATAAAAAACTGTTTGATAAAATGATGGATAAAGCTAAAGATATCGAAATTCTTAAATTCATTATTGTTGATAGTGTTGATAAAATAAGAAAAGTAGAAATGGAAGCTTGGTATAGATCAAATGCAAATGGAAACTTTGGTATTTGGATTGGAAATGGCATAAATGATCAATATAGTATTAAAGTTGCTCAAAAGACACCAGAAATGAGAGAGGATATTCCAAGTAATTTCTGTTTTGTTGTAAAAGCAGGAAAACCATCTTATGTTAAATTTGTAGAATCTTTTGAAATTATAAATGAAGTTACAGAAACATTGTAAAAACTTTCTAGATTAGAGAGTTTTTATTTTGGACTAACTAAGAGTTTAAATTGACAGATAATAATTATTGTTTTAATATTATACTAAAGGAGAATAGGGATGAAAAAGAAGGATAAAATGAAAGTTAATATTATATGTTCAGGATTAATATTGCTTTTAGGAATATTTTTGTTTAGCGCGACATTTTTAGAAAATATGAAACCTAATTTACTTTTATATGTTTTATTTAGTGTTTATGCAGGAATAAAAATGATTGAATTTATTTTAACAAGGGAAAAAAATGATAGAGAAAGTTTATATACATCAATTGCGTGTATTTTGGTTGCTGTAAGTGGTTATAAATTTGGCACTTATGATACACCTAAAGTACTAGGCATTACATTATTTTCTTGGGTAGGAATTATGGCTATTATAAAACTTATAAAACTAGATTATTATCATGATAGAGATGATGGAATGTTTTATGTAAATTTAATGACTTTTTCTTTATTTATACTACTAGGACTACTTACAAGTATTAATTTATATTATGATCAAAGTGTACAACTTTTGCTCTTAGCATTCTTTTTTGTAGTAAATGGAATACTATCTTTAGCGGAAACAGGAATAAACTATTTAGTTAAAAGAAATAAGTTTAAATCGTTCAAAATATAATTGCTATTTAAATGATTTTATATTAAAATTATTATGAAGATAGAAGGAGAGTTTATGAAAAATAAAAAAGTGTTATTCTTATTATTTGGTTTATGCGCATTAATGTTTTCATTAGGTTATTTTTTTGTTAGTAATGATAGTAAACTAAGTAAGAATAATAATGAAACAAAAGTAGAAAAAGACAGCTGGGAAATAGCGGCAACTTACTATTATTACGAACCAACATCTAAAGGACAAATTGTTGGCGTTTGTACGTTAAATGTGGATAGCTATTGTCAAAAAACTGCAGACAATTATGTAGTTTTCAAAGGTAGTGCAATTGCACAATGCTACACCTCTCGTTATGGTAGTTATTTAGCTGATAGATGTTATGCTGCTAATCCGCAAAATCCAAATCAAATAAGAGTATTTGTAGCAACAAGAACAGCAAGTGGAGGTGGTGAAAATACCCCTTCAACTCCTAGTACACCTTCAGGTTCATATAGTTGTCCAAGTGGATTTTCTTCAATGAATTTTACTTGTACAAATGGTGATGGTGTATGTTCAATAAGTGGTGGTACTTTAAAAAATGTTTATGGAGCAACGGCAACTAGTTGTGATAGTAATCCAAGTGGTCAATATTGTTATAAAACAGTAAGTACTAATGTATATGGATTATGTACAAATACGGGAGGTGGCTCTAATAATACAACATCTACTACGACGACAACCACAACAACTAAAACAACAGCACCTACAGAAGTAATTCCAATTCCTGATGTTGTAGAAGAGGATTTAAATGCATATTACTATGCTAAAGAGGGTGCAAGATATTCGGGAGCAAGTATTTATTGTGGTGATAAAATATATGTTACAAGATGTGATTTAAATGGATATTGTACAGTTACTAAAATAAATGGTGTAGATGTTAAAACTTCTACAAAAGTTTATAAAGATAAATTATCAACAACAGATAACAGTAATTCATGTTCTTCTAAAGTTGGTTATGTTAAAGAAGGAACTAATACTTATACTAATTCAAGTATGAGTGTAAAAAAACAGAGCTTAGCTTGTGGTACAGAAATTAGCTTAACACCATCTTTAGGGGATAGATGTACTGATGGCAAATGTAAAGTTACAATTAAAGGTGAAGAACAATATATTTATTTAAATAACATATTACGTGATAAACCTACTTGTTCTACTAGTACAACATCAGATGATTCATGTAAAAGCACTTCTAAACTAACTGATTTTAAAGGTAAAGATGATAATTATAAAATATGCTTTAAAAAAGTAAGTGAAGGTCATTATAAATCTGATGATGGCGATAATATTAGAGATAAAGTGACATGTGCTAATAATTATAATAAAACAGCTATTGAAAAAGAAAATACATGTAAAAATGCAACAGGAAATACTTGTTATGTAACTTACTCAGTTTCTTGTGATTATATAGAAAGACCAAGTGTATCATCAACAGGAAGTATTGTTAGAGCAGATGGTTATGGAACAATAGCTTTAACAGCTACGGATAACGGTTCATATGGAATTAAGGGTTATTATATTTCTAGCGGTTTAGAACCAACCATAAACTCTGAATGGACTGCTTTTAATGATAATTCTTATGTTGCAAGAGAAAACAAAATGGCGGGTACTTATTTTGTTTGGGTTATGAATAATAAAGATCGTATAAGTTACCCATCAATGAGTAGAATATATGATGCAGATACAACTACAACTATTACTAACTTTTCAGTAAAAAGTACTGATGGTGCAGATACTTTTGAAGCAAAACCTTTAAATGATGAAACAACAGCATACGGTACTAGTAATATAGTTGATAGTAAATATGTAAGATTATCAAATACACTAAAAAATGATAGTGTTTTAGCTAGCTTTGATTCATTAAAAACTGGTTATGAACTTACAGTAAATAGAAGTAAAGTGGCAATCTACGCTACACTTACAAGTAATGATGCTTCATTTGTTGAAGGTTATGAACCAAGAACAGTTGATTTAAATTATGGTAGAAATGTACAATTAATTAGAATTGTTAATAAACAAGGTAAGATTAGAACTTATACATTTATTATAAATAGAGTTGATGATCGTGATAATAATAACTTCTTAAGTGATATTAAAATAAGTGCAGGTAAAATAGAATTTAATCCTTATATAACTGACTATACAGTTAAAGTATCTAAAAAAGTTACTAAAGTATCAATTAATGGAACATTAGAAAGCAAAACTTCAGCTTTTGTAGCGGGTTTTGGGCCAAGAACAATTGAACTTACTAGTAATCAAACATCAGCGGTATTAAAAACTGTAAGTGCCGCTGGAATAGTTAGAAGTTATGTAGTAACTTTTGTTAAAGATACTAATGAAGACTTAGATAATAATAAAACTAGTACATATTTAAGTTCACTAAGTATACCGGGAACATCTTTAGTATTTGATAGAGATACAACTTCATATACAGTTTCAGTTGGTTATGAAGTAGAAAATTTGCCAGTTTATGCTTTTGCCGAAAGCGAAAATGCAACAGTTAAAATTATTGGTGACTCAGGTTTTAGAGTTGGAAATAACCAAATTGAAATAACGGTAACCAACAATAAGAAAACAAAAATATATACAATTTATGTAATAAGAAAGGAAAGCGGCTTAACAGTTGCTAATAATACAGATTTAAATACATTAACTATTAAGGGTTATAATCTTGATTTTAAACCAGATGTTCTTGATTATAGTGTTAAAATTAAGAGAGAAAGAACACTACTTATTACAGCAACTCCTAGTGATGATAGAGCAGAAGTTTATATGTATGGTAATAATGATTTAACAGCATTTAGTATTGTTAAAGTAAAAGTTATTGCTGAAAATGGTGACACTAAAGTTTACTCAATTAATATTGAAAAAGATAAATATAACAAAAAGTTAGAAATAACATCAGCAATTGTTGGAGGAGTAATTTTAGTAGGAGCGAGCATAATAATAATAATTAAAAGAAATAAAAAGAAAAAGAAAGATTATTTAGAAGGGTAGTTAAGATGAGAAAAATAGTATTAAGTTTAATTAGTTTAATTTTATTACCATTAACTGTAAATGCAGCAGTTGATGGTAATACTAAAACTATTGGTAGTGCGATTGCCGATAATGCAAATATTAAATCATTATGTCAAAATGCAGAAAATGAAAACTCTGGATATACTAATGCTACAGCTGGATATTATTTAGAGTGTATCACTATAAAATGTGAGAATAGTAAAAATGTTCATTATATTGATAATAGTTTTGCTAGTAAAGTAAAATGTGAAAATGGAAATACAAATCCTAAAAGTACGGTAGTAAGTAGTGGTGCTGATTCGAGTGCTGGACAAACTTTATCACTTGCTAAAGATGCATCATGTGCACCTGATTCTGCTAAATTAGATAGTGTTACAGGAGCTTACGCATTTGCAACTAGATTATATTCTTACGATTGTGCATATACAGCAGATGGTTCAGCATATGCAAGTGGAAGCAAAGATGATAATAATACGACTAATCCAACCACCACAATAACAACAACTAGTTCTAATGGTAATGGAAATAGTAATAACCCAAAAACAGGAGTAGAAGATTATTATAAAATATTAATTCCTAGTATTTTTGTTGTAAGCGTGGCATTATATTTAGTTAATAAGAAAAATAATTTTAAAAAGATTTAAATATTAATAATTTTATGATATTATTAATATAGGTCTTGGATCTATAAAGGAAAGATACCATTACTGGTATCTTTTTTTAAGGAAGGTTTATATGAAAAGAAAAGTATTATTATTTTTGTTATTATTTTTATTTAGTAATAATGTTTATGCGGCTAATGTTAATACACCAGTAAGTAGTAATACAACTTATGATGCGTGTGTTAAATTTCAGGATGGTATTTTTACTAGTAATTCTTATGGTTATTATGGACAGTGTCATAATGCATCTTGTCCTGATGGTACATGGCATATTGCTTATTTTATTACACCTAATATTGTAACTTGTTCAAATGGTAATAAAGATATGTATATAATTAAAGTTAATAGTGGTTGTGATGCTTATAGTGGATCATGTACACCAGGTTTAAACAATTATAAATATTGTACATCTGTATCTTATTTTGATTGTAATAGAACTAGTAGTGGGGCTGTTTATGTGGCACCAACAACGCCAACAACGCAGCCGGTTAAACCTACAACCACTACTACAACTAAAAGAAGAACAACTAGTAGAACAACTAAGACAACAAAAACGACAACGACTACTACAACAACAACTACGTCAGAACCAACAACTGAGCCGACAACAGAAGTTCCAGTAGTTAAAGATAATAATACATATCTATCATCACTTAAGTTTTCAGAAGGTATAATTATTTTTGATAGAGAAAAAACAACATATACAATTGAAATTAGTAAGGAAGCTACAAGAATTGAGGTTGAAGCTGTACCAGAATCTAATAAAAGTAAGGTTGATATTAAAAATAATGAAAATATTAATATAAATACGCCAATAGTGATAACTGTTACAGCCGAAAATGGGGATACTAAAGAATATACTATTAATTTAATATATGAAGAAGAAGAACCTAGTAGTAATAAAATAGAAAAATTAACCATAGAGGGTTATAAGCTTGATTTTAATTCTGATAAAAATAGTTATAGTTTAAAAATAGATAAAAATGTTAAAACTTTAAATTTTAATATTACATTAGAAGATGAAGAAGCATCATATGAAATAATAGGTAATTCTAATTTAAAAAATGGAAGTAAAATTAATATTGTAGTTACAGGCAGTGATAATAAAGACAATATTTATGTATTTAATATAAAAAAATCGGGAAATATGGCATTAGTTTTTATTATTATAATTGTAATTGGTATTGGCGGAGTTGTTGCTTATAAGGTTATAACTAAATTAAAAAATAATAATGATAATGGAAATACGGGGGATTATGATTATGAATAATAAAAATAAATATTTGATATTAATTGTAATGCTTTTATCTTTTTTTGCTTTTAAAACTACTACATTAGCTAAGAGTAACACTCTTACTTATAGTTTAACAAAGGGAACAATGCATGTATATTTTAATACGGGTTTTTTAAGTAGTAAAAAAATTGTTAAAGCTGCTGTATATTGTGATAATAATCAAATCTTTTTACAAACAATGGATAACCCAGTATCTGAGTTTGAAACTACTTTTGATATTTCAGATAGATTAACGATGGGAGAGCATTACTGTAATATTTATTATAATTATGGTGATAAAAACAATAATGTTTCTGATACAACCAAAAAAGTTTTTTCGTCTGATGTATATGTAAATATAACGAAACCGAGTGATCCAAAATTAAATGCATGTAGTTATATTGATGATACTGACTTAGAAAAGAGTTGTAAAAGTGCCGGTTGTTATTATGAAAATAAAACATGTACTAACTACTCGGATACATCAATTCCAAATTATCCGAAATCAGAAAATAATGGAACTGGAAATAATGGAACTGGAAATAATGGTTCTGGCACTGGTAATGGTGGATTTTCTGGTGGTGGAAGTGGCCGTGGTGGTAGTACTTCAACGGGAACTGATGATGTTACTGATAATGTTTCTGGAGATAAAACACCTTTAAATAGTTCAACTTTTTGTAAAGATATATCTCCAGGATTAAAAATAGCTGGTTATACAATTGTTATTATTAAAATTATAACACCTTTAGCAATTATATTAATGGGATCATTTGATTTTTATAAAGCTGTTTCATCAGGAAAAGCGGATGATTTAAAAAAGCAAGCAATAATGTTGGGAAATAGAGTTTTAGTAGGTGTAATTATTTTCTTTTTACCTACAATATTAAAGACAGCATTAAATTTTATATCAGGGGATAGTGAATATATAACTTGTATTGACTGTTTATTTGATCCAACAAAGAGTTGTAAATAAGCAACTTGAAAATACAAAAAATATATTATATACTAATTATATAGTAAGAATAGGATAGGAGGAATTATTAAATGAAAGAAGCTTCTTCAGAATTAAGTATGACTGCTATTGCTGTAGTAGCAATTGCTGCGATTGGGGTGTTATTTACAACGATTATTTGGCCATCAATCAAAACAAATATTATTAATTCAACTAAATGTGCAAATGCAATTTCTTGCTCAGGCTGCAATGGTAAAACATGTTCTTGTACATATTTAGATAATGATGGAAAAGCCAAAACTGGCTTAATTTGTCCGGACAAAACAACAAATAATAATACTAATCAAAATCAACAGTCAAATGGATAGAAAAATAAAGGTATGAGAGAGTCAATAGGTGGAACTTGGATTTTCTCTTTAGTAATAGTATTTATTGTATTGTTTACCGGATATTTAGCTATATCTGTTAATTATTCACGGGCTTTTAAAGTAAAAAATGGTATTATAAATATAATAGAGAAAAATGAAGGTCATGATAGTGATACGGAGAATGAAATAACTACGTATTTAAATGGTTCGAGTTATTTTGTATTTGGTTCTTGCGCTTCAAATGAAACCGGTTATGGTAGAGCAAATTCTCAAAGTAATAAATTTAGATACTGCATTTCAAAAGTGCGCAATGATGAGACAACCATTCCTAGTACGCGTTATTATGTTAGAGTATTTTTTAGATTAGATTTACCTGTATTTGGTGATCTTTTAACTTTTCCAATAACGGGTGAAACTAAAGCAGTTTATTTTGCAAATGATAATGTAAACTAGAAGAGATGATAAAATGAATATAATAATTAAAAATCAAAATAGTAAAGTATTAAGTGAACTTCAAGTAGATGTTATTAAAACATTAGAAGGTGAATTTAATAGAAGTGAAATAGAACAAGAATTTGTAAATCTATTTTATAACAAAGTTATTATTGATATAACGGCTATTAGAAATTATTATGATTTTACATCTCTTTTTGATTTCTTATCTTTTTTTGAACCTAGCAGAGTTATATTACTTTTAAATAATAGTGAGCTTGTTAATAGTGCTAATTATTTATCAAAGTTAGTAGAAAAAGGATATTATAATTTTACTAAGAATGCTAGCTCAATCGGATATTTAATTGATCATCCAAATAGTCTTCAAGATGTTCAAAAATATTTAGTAGAAACAAATAATAATAGTAATGTGTCTTCTGCAAATACTGATAATGATAAACCAAATGCGAGTGATTTACCAAATAATTTTGGAAGTAAAAATAGAGGATTATTTAATAGTTTGTTTGGCAAAAAAAATGAAGAAGAAAAGGATACTGATAAAGTAATAATTGGTATTCAAAATATAACGGAGCATGCAGGTGCTACAACTTTAATGTATATGATGGTAAAACATCTTAGTTATCATTATAAAGTTAAAGGAATAGAAATGAATAAACAAGATGGAGTTTATTTTAGAGATGATCATCTTATAATGGCAACTTCTATAGAAGATTTAAAGATGCAAATAAATGTACTTAAGGACGAAAGCGTAATTGTTGTAGATTTAAATGGTAATGATGCTAAGGGAATTTGTACGGATATTTTGTACTTAATTGAACCAGGAACGATAAGATTAAATAAACTATTTAAATCTAATAGGGGGGTATTAGAAAAAACTAGTAATGGAAAGATTATTTTAAATAGAAGTGCGATTAAAGATGATGAAATAAGTAATTTGGAATATGAGACAAAAATGAAAGTATTTTTCAATATGCCAAATTTTGATGAAAGAAAAGAAAGAATTCAAGTTATTGATGAATTATTAGGTAAACTTAAATTAAAGAAATCTACTGATAAGTAGGCAAGTTTCGATAATTTTGTTGACAATAGTTATTAAAATAATATATAATTTAAGTGTTGTAAGGGAGAGAATTTTATGAGTAATTTATTATTAAGTGGTTGGGATGTTGGCGATTTTTGTACAAATGCCAAAGAAATTTTAACTTTTGCTGGTTGGATATTAACTATATTTAAAATTGCAATTCCATTATTAATTATTGCTTATGGTATGTTTGATTTTGGTAAAGCAGTTGTTGCTAGTAAGGATGACGAAATTAAAAAGTCTGCTAAAAGTCTTGGTATGCGTGCACTTTCTGGCGTAGTAATATTCTTTATACCATCAATTGTTTTATGGTTATTTGGTACATTAAGTGATTATTCAACTGCTGAAGAAGCTGCTGGTTTCGATACTTGCCGTAATAGTATTTTATATCCTTGGAAAAAATAACAACTTTACTGTTGTTTTTTTTTATGTTATAATTTTTAATGGAATAGTGTATTTAAAGGATTTTTCTGTCAAATACAATTGTTTAAATGGAATTTAAGGTGAAATTAGTTATGATAAAAAAATGGAATATTATAATTTTGGTGTTAGTGTCTTTCTTTTCATTTAAGAGTATTGTATTTGCAAAAGATATTATAACTTATGATTTAAATGAGGGAAAAATGTATATAGATTTTAACCCAAAGAAAAATATTACAGAAGCTGTTCTTATATGTAATGGAAGTACTATAGCAAATTTTAATTCGGTAAATTCTACAAAATTAGATGTGGAAGTTAATATAAGTGGAAAATTAACCAATGGAAATTATAAATGTAATGTTAATTATTATATAGAAGGAAGCGTTGTGGCTCAAGCCGCATTAAAATCTGATGTAGATGTTATTATAACAACGCCTAGAGGTGGAAATATTAAAGATAATACATGTGTATCAATAATGGCAACAGATAAATCGTTGGAATACAATTGTAAAGAAGCTGGGTGTAAATGGTCTGGTGGTTCTTGTCATTCATATGCCAGCACAGTAAATAATGTGGTTTCTGGAAATAATTCTAATGGTAATAATAATTCAAACAATTCAGGAACTAATAATAACAATAATAGCAATAATAATACATCTGGATCTGATATTATAGATAGCGATAATGGTAATAATGCTGATTGCAGTATTTTAGGTGATTTTAAAGGTGACTTACAATCAATACTTGATATGATAAGAATATTTGCACCACTTCTTGCGGCAGTTATATCAGTTTATGAGTATTTGGCAGTTTTATTTATGAAAAATGCAGACGAATTAAAAAAAGCAAACAAAAGATTAATAAAAAGATTATTTTTGATAGCAGCTTTATGGTTACTTCCGACATTTTTAAATTTGGTACTGGATTTAATTGATAGCGGTGATTATTCAACTTGCATTAAATAGAAGGGAGTAAAAGTATGATAAAGTTTTTATTAAATATGTCCGTTGCTGATGACGTTGTGGCCGGTATAAGCGATTGGTTCATGGGTAAATTATACTCTATTTTATTATTTCTTGATGGGATTGTATATTATCTTGTAAGTGTTTTTTATCAAATTTTTAATAAAGTAGCTCAAGTTCAACTTTTTTCTAGAAGTACTGATGGTGGTTCGAGCCAATTTGAAATGTTGACTAATAGAATTTATAGTATTTTAGGTATCGTTATGCTTTTTGTTCTTGCTTATAATATACTTAAATTAATCATAAATCCAGATACATTAGATGATAAAAGCGATAGTTCAATGCTTGGTATCATAAAGAATTTAATAATATCACTTATAATAGTTGCTTTACTACCAACTGGGTTTAATTATTTACAGAGAATACAAAACAGAGTTTTAGATACAAATGTTTTATCTAGAATTGTATTTGGTGCATCAATTGATACTAATACCAGTAGTACTGATAATTCGTCTAAGGAAGGTACAGGAGGAATATTAGATAATTTATCTAAATATAAATGCTCAAATCCTAGTAACGGTAGTTTTGATTCAAAATACGCCGGTTACGACCTTTCAATCACGATTTTCACAGCTTTTTTTCATCCAGTGATTGATGGAAAAACTTATACATATAATGATTGCAAAAGTAATACTTCAGAACCAATATGTGCTTCTTATGTTCGTGCAATTGATAGCTCATTAGTCTGTGGAAATATGAGCAGACTTAGATCTGCAACTTTTATTGATGAAATTGGTAATAAGATTGAGTATTTGCCAGTTATAAGTACTGCTGCTGGTATTGTTGCAGCATATTTATTATTGTCTTTTGCTCTTGATATGGGTGTTAGGGTTGCTAAATTAGGTATTTTACAATTAATTGCACCAGTTCCTGTAATTTTGCGAATTACTAAACCTAAAGGTGGATCATTCGATAAATGGCTAAAGGAATTATCTAAAACATACTTAATGGTGTTTGAAAGATTATTAGTTATTTATTTTGCCTTATTTACAATACAATTATTATGTTCTGAAAATGGACCTATTGCTTCAGTATTTTCTGGTAGTGAAAATGGATTTATAAAATTAATTGCTTTTGTAATAGTTATTTTAGGTGTTTTACAATTTGCAAAAGATGCACCAAAATTAATTGAAGAATTATTCAGCATAAAAGTTCCACAAATGAGTATTAAGAGAAAACTTAATGAGAATGAATACGGCAAAAGAGCTGCTGTTGGTGCTGGTGCGCTAGGTGCAGGAGTTGCTAAATGGGGATGGAATAGAATTGCTAGTTTTGTTAAGGGTACTGATCAATATGATGCAAGATTAAAAAGAAAAGATGAAAGAGATGCATTTAATGAAAGAAGAAGAAGGTACCGTGAGAATTTAAGTGGTGCTGGTAGAGTTGCTGATAGTGCTGTTCATGCTGCTTCAACGGTTTTAGGAGTTGGTGGTGCTGCATTAAGAACTGCTGCTAGAGGAGTTGGCACCGTTGCTCGTGGCGTAGCGGCAGGAAATGTTGATATTGACAAGCTAGGTGATACAATTGGTGCTCAAGCAAGTGCAAATGAAAAGAGATATGAAGAACAAAATATAAAACGTACAGCAAGAAGACAACGTGCAATTAAAAATAGATTTAATACTGGTTCATATGTTTTCCCATCAGTACAGGGCGCTGTAGCTGAATGGTATGACTCAGTTCCTGATAAAGAGGGTGTTTTGGATCAAAACGGAAACCCTGTAAAAGATTATGGTTCATGGGTTGTTAGTAAAATTAATACGGCTTTAAAAACATCTACAACAGCAAAAGTTTCTGCTGATAAAGCTTTGATTGCGGAAGCAAAAGGTTCTGTAGATAGGATTACGGGTCTTAAAGGAATGAAAGCTAAAGATGATGATATTAAAGCGGAAAAAGCAGCGAGAGAAAGTGCTGTTTATAATACTACTCAACAAAGTGTTTTAGAACAAACAATAAATTATAATAATGATATTTCAGCAGTAAATGATGCAGCTACATTGCAAAAACGAAATGCTGTATCTAATATAACTACTACTTATAGTAGTGTATTTGAACAAAGATATAAAGATGAATGTATTAAAATTGACAATGATGTTTCATTAACTGCGGAAGCTAAGGCATCTGCGAAAAAACAATTGGAATTGGATAAAGAGCGAAAAATTACTAGGTTAAATAGTTCTAATGTGACGGATGTTATCGATGTTGTTAAAAATGAAGCACAGTTTTTAATTGATAATATTAATAATGATACGACATTAAGTGATGCTGAAAAACGAGTGAAGATCACTCAAGTTAAACAAAACGCTGATAATGACGTTAGACAAATCAATGACAGTTATAGTACTGTTGATGCTAATACGGCGAAGGCAACCACGGATTTAACTAATAAGTATAATCAAGCTATATCAGCAATTAGCGCTGCGGAAGCTAAACAAATTGCTGATATTAAAACAGATACCGATAGTAAAAAATATGACGCTAAGGTTACTGCTCTTAATAAAGATAGAGAAACGCTTCGATATGCTTGTAGTCCAGAAGTAACTAACGAAATACTTTCTGATATTAGAAAAATGAATGATGTATCTCAAGCTGCTATTTATAATAATGACATGAGAAAGTTATTAAATTTAACACCTACAGCGTCATTAGATGAATGTCAAGCTGCATTAGATGGTGTATTCTCTGATATAAGAGGGAATGATCCTATTACTGTGGAAACAGTTAAAATTCTTGAACAGTTAGGAAAATCAATGGCTTCTGCTTATAATGTTTCTGAACTTGCTGCATTTAATTCTAAGAAAAAGGAAAGTAGTGGTGAAAAGAAAAAATGATGAGTGAAAAAGATTTTTGTGAAGATTATGTTGTAAGATTTTTACTAATGTACAATACTATTGAAATGAGTAAAATTGAAGATATTGAAACTGCAAAAAAAGTTAAGCAAGCTCGTGTTTTTCAAATGAATTTGCCAGATGCACAAGAAATAATGATGTTAGATAGAATTGATGCTGAATATGAGATGCTTATTGGAAGACTAGTTGACGAACTGAAAACTAAATTTCCAGAAATTATAAAAGATACAATGATGGAACTTAATAAATCCTTAATTCAAAATTATATGACTTCTAATAAACTAGGACTACAAGTTCCACAAAGCATTTCACAATTTCTTTCTGGTTTAGATTATTATTTAAACTACAAAAAATGTAGTGATCAACTTCAGAAGTTAGAAATTTTTGAAATGAAATAAAGGAGAAGATGAAAAGTGGGTAATAATAATTTTTTGATACCAGCAAATTCCAAAAAGTCAATGCTGATATTAGGTTTTTTTACAAAGTTAGATTTAGTAATATTTGGAACTGGTTTATTGATAACACTAATATTTATGTTTTCAATATCCGTTGAAACTTTAAAGGGTGCGTTAATTGTCTTGTTACCGGCTCTTATAAGTACCTTTTTGGTTTTACCGATACCTAATCAGCATAATGTTGTAACAATGCTTACAAATATTTATAGATATTATACAAATAGAAGAACATACTATTGGAAAGGATGGTGCATTAATTATGGCAAAGATCAATCAAAGTAAATATACTGAAGATTGGATACCAGTAAAAACTATACAAAATGGAATGATAATTCTTGATAATAATTATTATGTTACAGGAATTAAGATTGAGCCTAAGAATATCTTTATTTTAGATTATCAGACGCAAAATAATATTATATTTAATTTTAGAAACTTTTATAATACTATTAATTACGAATTTTGGTTAATAGTTGCTGATAGACCAGTTGATATAAACTTATATATTTCCAATTTACAACTTCAATTTGATAATGCACCATCACAGACAATTAGAAAAATTATAGGTCAGGATATGTCTAAAGCAGAAATGTTTCAAAGTAGCGCTATTAACGTTGTTGATACGGAATATTTTATTCTATTTAGAGATAAAAAATTAGAGGTTGTTCAAAAAAGAATTCAAACTTTAATTAGTAATTTAGCATCAATTGGGATGATATCAAGACAGACTAGTGATGAAGATTTGAAGTTTTTATTGCAGAACTTCTTAAATGGGGGAGCAAAAAATGAATATGGGACGGTGATGACTAATGTCTAATATATTTAAAAGTGAAATTGCTCCTAAAGGAATTGACTTTAGTAAGAGTATAAATGAGTTTTTTGTAAGTGATAAGTATGCCACGATTTTAACAGTTATTAGTTACCCTAAAGTTATTGGCCCTGGTTTTTTATCTAATATTACGCAAATTCCTGGAGTAAAAGTTGTTGTTAAACATATTCCTATCGAGTTTTCAACAATGAGTAGAATGATTAATAAAGAAATAGCTGATTTAAAAGCTAGATATCAAAAGGAAAATGACCGTACTATACAAGAAAGAATAAGACAAGATTATGAATCATTAGAGTCTTTTGTTCAAATGCTTGCTGCAACGCAATCTCGAATTTTTGATTTTCAAATGCATTTAATGATTTTAGCTGATACACAGGAAGAACTAAATAATAAAAAAATGCAACTTAGAAACTTCTTAGATGCAATGGGAATGAGAGGCATTCCGATGATGTTTGAACAAGAAAAGGTTTTAAAATCAATGCTTCCAATTTTCCCTAAACAAGACATAGAAGATAGAGTTGGTATTCCAATACCTAGTCCAACAATTGCGGCTATGTATCCATTTATCTTTGATAGTATTAAAGATCCTGGTTCAGCAACTTTACTTGGTGTTGACTTTTCTGGCGGGGTAGTGCTTTTTAACCAATTTTTATATCAAATAAAAAAAGAACATAACAGAAATAATGCTAACTTAATTATTTTAGGTTCTTCTGGTTCTGGTAAAAGTACAGCGGCAAAACTAATGCTTAGAACTCATATTAGAAATGGCTGTAAAATTATTGCTATAGATCCTGAAGGCGAATTAGAAGAAATGACTAAAAACTTTGGTGGAGATTTTATTGATCTTGGTAAAGGTGGAGAATATGGGATTATAAATCCTTTAGAAGTTGTATATGATGCTGATGAAGATGAGTTAGCAGATGGTTTAGGTTATACCGTTTTAACAAGAACTCTTCAATCTTTAAAGGCTTTTATGAAATATTATTATCCAGCCATTGAAGATGATGTACTTGCTATGTTTAGTGAAGTTGTACAAGATACTTATAAAAGATTTGGAATTAGTTTTGAGAGTGATTTTAGTCATTTAACTAGTAAGGATTATCCTACATTTGATGATGTTTATGCAACGATTAAAGGTAAATTATTATCAATGCCAGAAGCTACTAGAGAAAAAGATGTAATGGAAAGATTAGAACTTAGAGTAAGACCTTTTGTAAAAGAATTAAGGTATTATTTTAATGGTCATACAACTCTTCAAACAGATAGTGAATTTATTGTATTTAACATTAAAGAATTAATGAATAGTGATGAAAATATAAGAAATGCATTATTCTTTAACATTTTAAAATATGCGTGGGGATTATGCTTAGATAAATCAACTAATACAGTTATGTATGTGGATGAAGCTCATGTTCTTCTTTCAGCAAGAAATGAACTTGGTGCCGAATTTTTAGCGCAAATACAAAGAAGAAGCCGTAAATATAATACAGGAACAATTATAATCACACAGCAACCTACAGATTTTGCGGCTGATAATGTAATAATGCATGGTAAAGCAATTTTTGATAATGCTTCTTATTACTTAGTAATGGGGTTAAAAAAGCAAGCAGTTGAGGATTTGGCTAAATTAATTGATTTAAATGATAATGAAAAAGAAAGTATTAAGTCATATAGCCAGGGTGATGCATTATTTGTATGTGGAAATAGAAGAATGAGAATTAATGTTGTTGTAACTCAAGAAGAGTTAGATTCGTTTGGTGCAGGTGGCGGTTTATAGTTATTTATAGAGGTGGTAGTTTATGCTAAAATTTGTAAATAATTTTAAGTTATCAAAAAAAATGGTATTTATTATATCAGTTTTTTTGATAACTTTTTTTAGCATAAATTTAAATGTAAAAGCTAATAATTTTAAATATAGTGATTTTGATTTTGATGAATTTGCAAAATTTAATAAAGGTTATTGGACAAATAAATGTAGTGATTCTTCTGATAGTGATGATTGTACTGAGCAAATTTTGGAAGGACAAAGACAATTTTATACTAGATTATATAAAATACTTGCTAAATATGAAAAAAAGGGTGTTAAATTTAATTCCAATACTGATTTAATAATTATTGCAACGACTTATTTTAATTTATCTTTGGATATGTTTAATGATGATGGAACAGTTTATCAAAATAAAAATAATACTAATAAGGGAGCATATAATTATGATGGTAATGAGAATATAGATTCATATGATCCTGATAATGATGATCCTGATAATCAATCTGTACTTGATTATTTTGCGAACGAAACGGATACTTTAAAATTGTTAGTTAAATCTATGATTGGTTATAAATCTATGTGTATCGGTTATAAAGAAGGTACATATGAAACGAGAAATTTGGTAATCACTAATAATGATGGTACTACTTCAACAAAACAAGAAGAAGTTTTAATTTGTGATGTTGGTGAACCAACAAACGGTATTTTAAATCATCAAGTATGTGCTGCTACTATTTCAACTGGATTAGTTGGTGCTTGGGATAAATTTGCGACTAATCTTGGCAGTTTTTTTGGAATAAAAAGCAGTGGACAAAAAGATTGTGATGCTGAGGCGGCTAGTGCTGGTTTTAATACTGATGCAAAATATAATGTCGAACGTACTCAATCTGTGGATGAAAATTACTATTGGGACTTTTTAAAAAATGGGGATTATTTTGATAAAAAACCTCATTTACAAGAATATTATGTAAGTATACTTGAAAAATCTGGTTATAATTCTATGGAAGAATTTAATAAAGCAATCCAAAATGATTCATCCTTAGCTTCTCAATACGAGGAAGATTTAAAGAAAGTAAGAGCAAAAATAGTTGAACAAATTATAAATATTTTACATAATTATAATGGATATGAAATTAATGGCGGAACGTATGCTTCTTATAATGAGGCTGGTAGTTTAAAATATTGGTGGCCAATCGGAAGTGTTGAAACAACGGAAGAAGATGGTAAAATTTTTGCGTCTGGTGATCCAGAATCATCTAGAATTTACCGTGATTATGGTACAAGCCGTGATGATGTTTTAAATGAATATAATAAGAATTATGGAATTGAGATAACTGCTAATGCGACTCTTGGAATGACAAATATAATTGCCGTAAGTACTGGAACAGTTTCTGAAGTTTATAATGAATGTAAGAGTAATGATGATAAAGATTGTGGTAGTGGGTATGGAAATTATGTTACAATAATTCATGCTGATGGTAATACAACTTTATATGGACATTTACATGAAGGAACAATAACCGTAAATGTAGGCGATTCAGTTAGTCAAGGACAGGTTATTGGTAAAATGGGTGCTAGTGGAAAAACAAATGTTACATCTTTATATTTTGAAGTAAGAAATGGTAGTGGTAAATCTAGTGTCGTAAATCCTAATGATTTTATAAGTTTAGATAATCCCAGAAGCACGTCAGCTGGAGGAGATTTATTACAAATGCTACTGGGCTTAGAAGGAACTGGTAATATTATTGGTGATAGTTATCAAGTTTATTGCAATGCAAATGATGTTCCTACTGTTGGTATTGGTGTAACATTAACATATCATTATCAGAAATTTAATAATCTAGGATTTAATATAACGTCACCTTATGATAAATATTGTGGAACGACTATACCTGTAAGTATTGTTGATCAGGTACATATGATGATTCTTGATGAGGATATGACAGCTGTAAAAAGTGTTTTAGCTAGTGCTGGTTTAAATTTAAATCAACAGCAAATTGATGCTTTAACTATTTTAGATTACAATGCGGGAAATATTAATGGTTTTGTAGAAGCTTATAATTTATATGGTTCAAGTGATGCCTTATGTTCTAATTGGTGGGTAAGTAAATCAATTAATAAAGCTTACGCATCAGCACTTACAAAAAGAAGACAAAAAGAGTGTCAATTATTTGTTCATGGTATCTATGATGGAACTTATTCATAAGAGGGCTTAAGGATGGAAAAAATAATAGAAAATAAGAATTATATTTATATTGGTATTATAAGTGTTTTAGCGATTGTTTTAATTTTAGTAATTAATAAAACGACAAAATTAGATAATGATACTAGTAATAAAAATGTTGTTGTCAATAATCCTTCTAATTTCTTTACAATTGAAAATTGCGTAAATAAATTTATTAATGTAATATATAAGAAAGAGACTGACAACATATTGACTTTACTAAATGATGAATATATTAATGATCATGGGGTTAATAAAGAAAATGTATATAATTATATTCCTAAACTAAATGGAAAAACAACATTTCAAGCCAAAAAAATTTATAAAGATAATACTAAATATTATGTATATGGTTACTTAATGGAAGAAACTATTGATAGTTTAAATATTATGGATAATTATTATGTAATAATTAATATAAGTGAAAAGAATATTTTTGATATTACTCCTTATGATGGAAAAATATTTAAAGGTGATACAAATGACTAATATTAATGATAGTAAAAAAGTAATTATTATATGTGGATTTTTAATACTAATATCATTAGTTATCATTTTTATTATAAAAAAGAGTGATAAGCAGGAAGACTATTATTTTTATGACGATTCAAGTACTGTAATAAAAGATTATAAAATTAATGAAGTTATTCCTATTTATGTAAATACAGAGCAAGTTGCTAAAAAGTATTTAGCAGAGTATGTAAATTTCATGTTATATTATCCCGAGAAAGCATATGAATTACTTGATGAAGATTATAAAAATACCAATTTTGAAAATATAGATAATTTTAAAAAATATATAAAAAGTATTAAATCATTAAAGCTTGAAAGAGCCGAAGTAACTAAATATACGTATGATATTTATAATAATAAAAATACTTATTATGTTATAGATAGTTCTGATAATAAATTTAAGTTTATAGAAAACAGTTTAATGGATTATTCTGTTATAATAAATTAAAGAAAGAGAGGTAATGTTTTTGAAAAATGGATTTGGTAAAATGAATATTACCTCTTTTAATAATGCTCATTTAGCGACGGATTTAAAAAGTAAGCAAAATAATATGTGGCAAAGAAATTATTATAATCCTAGTTTGATAGCAAATGATGAAAATGAAAATGTAGATAATAGCATTGATTCTGGTTTAAATGATGATTTATTGGAAAAAGATAAGAATACGGGATTGCAGCAAAAAGATAATAAATTAGATAATCATGATAAAAAGCCAAATAACAAAAATAATTTTTTTAAAAATAATAGTAATTCAAAAGGCGATGTTTTAAAAAAATTATTTGGAAAAAAAGGTAATATAAAATTAAATGTTTTTTCATTAAAGACAAAGTTAATTTTATGTGGCATTGGTGGCGGTGTATTTTTACTTTTCATAATACTTTTGACTTTATTTACTTCAAATAATGGAGCAGATTTAGATTTAGTGAATAATTATAAAGAACAAGCTCCAAGTAAGAGCGATAGCAGTAATATTGATGTTGGCAGTGTAGTTATAGGTACTGATGGCTTAATGCCACTTACTGTTTCAATAGTTGATGCGATTGGAATGGATAATTACAATAAGCTTAATGAAACAGTAATGGCGGCAGCGAGCAGTAATGGTTGCTCTAAAACTTCTATGGCAAATGTTGCAAGTACGTTAGCAAAAGAATTAGGAAATTATGGATATAGAGTGCCTTATTATTGGGGCGGTGGTCATTCAGGGATTTTCTATATGGGAGTTGATAAGACCATTGGAGCTCCAACAAGTACGTCATGTAGTGATACTAATTGTTATTCGCATGTAGGATATGACTGTTCGGGTTTTGTTTCATGGGCGGCAACAATGGTGTTAGGTAAAAGTGTTAGCATGATTACCAATGGTTTTATGGATGTTAGCTCACCAATATCATTTGCTGAGGCTGGAGCTGGAGATATTTTAGTAAGTGTAAATCATATTGTTTTAGTTTTACAAAATAATGGAGGCACATTATTAACAATAGAATCAGCTGGTAATAATGTTGGCGTCATATTTGGAACATATGATCAAGCAAGAATAAATAGTGCGGGATTACAAATAAAAAGTATGAGTAATTACTTTGCAACTAATTGTTAAATAAATGGAGAAAGAATAAAATGAGAAAAATAGGCGTGTTACTAACTTTAATATTTTTATTAACCGGCTGTAGTGCTACTTACAATATAACAATTGAAAATAACACTATAAGCGATGAATTAATTATAGAAAATGCTAAAAGTGAAACATATAGTGATGGGATGACATATGAAAAACTGATAAATGTGTATTATAATCAAAATGTTGCAAGTGACATAAATACGCCAGGATATCCTGAAGTAAATAAAAAAATAGAGGGTTATACTTATTATGATAAATCACTAATTGATAAAAATGGGAAATATGGTTTTAAATTAAATAATTCGTTTGCTTTTTATGATTATAAAAACTCACCATTATTATTAGAATATAGTTTCAAAAGTATAGAAGTAAATAATAATAAAATAGTTATTAATTCTAATACTAATAAAGGATGTACATTATTTGATAATTATCCATATTTAGATAATATGGTAATTAATATAATTACTAATTATAAGGTTGTAAGTAATAATGCAGATGAAATAAAAGAAAATACTTATACTTGGTTTATTAATAAGAATAATTATAAGACTAAAGAAATAGCTATTCAAATAGATAAATCGGTTGTTTCTAATAATACTATACTAGATGAAAAAGAAAGTAATATATTAACAATTTTCTTAATTGGGACTCTTTTAGTGGCAATATTTATTTTTGGTTTTTATACCTATTATAAAGTGAAATTTTCTAATAATTAATATAGAAAAAATAAGAATATTATTATATAATAAAAAATGACGAGGAGAAGATACTATGAAATTTAGAGTAAAACCAAAAGACTTAGTAATATTTATTATATTCTGTGTATTTTTACTTATTTTATCATCATTAGCAGTATTAAATGTTACATCTTTATTAAATACATCAGAATTTTTTGGACTTAACTTTTTTAAAGGTTTTGTAAGTCCTTATATACTTCCTACATTAGTAGTGTTTTTTGCGGTTTTAATTTCTATATTTTTATCAGTGTCATCTTATATTTTTGATAGAGATAAAGGTTCGAAAGGAATTGGATTTTCATTTAAAGAGAAGGAAGAAAAAGGTTATAGTAGATGGGCTAAACCTAATGAAATAAAAAATGATAAAGACGTAGAAAAAGTTATAATTAAAGAGCAAACTAGTGAAGCTGGTGGAATGCCTTTAATTAATGATGGTAAAAACATTTGGGTTGATAATGGAGAGTATCATAGTTTAGTTATTGGTGCGACTGGTTCAGGTAAAAGTTCTTGTGTAGTTAATGCACAAATTCAAACTCTTGCTAGACATGGTGAAAGTATTATTGTAACCGATCCAAAGGGTGAACTTTATCGTGATCACTCAGAATTTTTAAGAAGTAAAGGATATAAAATTATTGTTTTAAATTTCCGTAATCCTAATTTAGGAAATGCTTGGAATCCTCTTACACTTCCTTATCAATTATATAAAGAGGGTAATACAGATAAAGCAGTTGAACTTTTAGATGACGTTGCACATAATATTTTGTATGATCCAAATAATAAAAATGACCCATTCTGGGAAAAATCAGCTTCTGACTTCTTTTCAGGACTTGCACTTGGTTTATTTCAAGATGCTAAAGAAGATCAAATTAATTTAAATTCAATAAATTATATGTCGACGGTTGGAGAAGAAAATTTTGCAACTAGTAATTATACGAAAGAGTATTTTACTTTAAAAGGTGAAGATTCAAATACTTATGTATTTGCATCAAATACAATAAATGCTCCAAATGAAACAAAGGGAAGTATCTTATCAGTATTTAGACAAAAGATAAGATTATTTGCTACTAAGGAAGAGTTATCAGAGATGCTTTCTTATAGTGATTTTAATATGAGAGAGATAGGGACGCAAAAGACAGCGGTGTTTATGATTATTCATGATGAAAAAACTACATATCATGCACTGGCGACTATTTTCTTAAAGCAGTTATATGAAACACTTATTGATGTAGCTCAAACATATCCAAAAGGTAAACTTCCTTTTAAAACAAATTTTATTTTAGATGAGTTTGCTAATATGCCGCCACTTAAAGATGTTACAACCATGGTAACAGCGGCTCGTTCTAGAGCAATAAGATTTACTTTTATTATTCAAAACTTTGCTCAGCTTAACGATGTTTATGGTAAGGAACAAGCTGAAACAATTAGAAGTAACTGTGGTAATATTATTTACTTAATAACAACTGAACTAGCTGCTTTAGAAGAAATAAGTAAATTATGTGGTGAGGTTAAATCAAAAGAAAAAGATAAAACAGCATCAACGCCACTTATTACGGTATCAGACTTACAAAAATTGCAAATGTTTGAAGTTATTATTTTAAGAAGTAGGCTAAATCCATTTAGAACTAAAATGACACCTAGTTTTGAAATTGACTGGGGTCATGAGTTTGGTAATGGTAAATTAGTGGAACGTGAAAGACGTAAAGTAGAACTATTTGATATTAAAGAATTTGTTAAAGTGCAAAAAAGAAATAAATTATTTGAGGCTTTAGATAATAATAATAAAAATAATGCTCCAAGTAATAATTTAATTAGTGATGAAGGAAAAGAAACAACTAATAGCGATGTAATTAATAATTTAACAGGAGCTTCATCTTCCAGTGCTGATACTTTTAAATCAGATGTTAATTTCTTGAATCCTTTTAGTGGAACTAATGAGAAGGTAAGTAAACCAGTAAATACTAATGATGATGATATTAATACAAGTAGTGATTTTAATCAAAATCAGTTTTCTCCATTTTATAGCAATGATAAAGGTTCAAATAAACAAGGTTCATTTGAGTTTAATGATTTAAACGATAAAAAAGAGGAATCAACAAATCGAGGAGGTAAATTCCTTAATGATTTTAATGATTTTGATAATGATGTTGATGTTTTAGATGATGATAAAGTAGAAGTAAATAATACTCCTAAATTTGATATTGATAATTTAGTGAAAAGAATAGATGCTCAAATAGCAAAATTAGAAGAAGAAGAAAAAGCCAAAAATGGTAGCAATAAAGTGGAAACTTTGGATGTTTCTAAGGATAATAATGAGGATTATGATAAATTAGATATGACTTCAGCCTTTAACTTTAGTGATTTAGTCAAAAATGATAAATCTGGTAATGATAAAGAAGAGCCAACTATAAATGTTGATAAAGATAGTGTTGTCGTTGGCGATGTTACAGATGATCAGTATTATGATGATTTCTTTAATGATGATGATAATTCATAGTTGAAATAAAGTAATGGTTATTGTAAAATATTTATAGAAATAGAGAGTAGGTTATTTATGAAAACAAATAAAACTGTTTTAAGTATTAGTTTAGTAGCAATACTTGTTGTAGCAACTTTAGGTATAT
This sequence comes from uncultured Bacilli bacterium, assembly GCA_934098375.1. Taxonomy (GTDB): domain Bacteria; phylum Bacillota_I; class Bacilli_A; order RF39; family UBA660; genus CAG-533. The sequence continues at coordinate 18,864 of CAKOOC010000003.1, read as the reverse complement.
CATATTCATATTTTAGTGCAAATATAAAGGGTTCAGAGAGTGTATCAACAATTTCAATGGAAGCTGGTAAAATGGAACTAACTTATCAAAATAATAGTGGTAATATAGTGCTTGATAAGAAAATATATCCAAGAGGTACAGCAAGCAGTAATTCTGCTAGTGATGCATGGGTTACAAAGACTTTTGCTTTAAATGGAACTAATACTACTGATTTAAAAATGAAGTATAAAATATCAATGGTTGTTGATAATAACACTTTTGAAAATAATGCTTTAAGTTATGAGTTAATTGGTCATAAAGAAGATAGCGATACAACCAGTGTAGTATTAGGTAGTGTAAAAGGAAATATTCCAACTGGAGCAAGTACAGTTGAATTTAAAGGGACTGTAACACCATTATTTCAAAATGCAAATAAAAGTACTCACAATTATACGTTACGTATTTATTTCCTTGATACTGGTGTAGAACAAAATAGTAATCAAGAGGCTAAGTTTGCTGCACATATTGTAATTGCAGGTGTAGAATAGAGATAAAGGTCTTATCTCTTTTTTTATTTGAGTAATATAATATAATATGAAAACAATAAAAAAGAGTGAGTATCGTAATCAAGGTGTATTTATAGATTTAGATGTAAATTTTAAACCATATGAGAATTTAATTAATAATCATAATATTTATTTAAGCAAAGATAAAAAATATTATTTTTATTGTCATAGTGGAGTAAAAGCTAAAAAAGTAACGGCGATATTAGAAGCATATGGTTATGATACTACTTATGTAATGAATTAGACTTAGACTTATTTAAGTCTTTTTTACTTTTTAATGTAAATAAAAACAAATGTACTTTTAAATAATACTATTTTGATTTATAATAATAGTATGAATTTTATAGAGTATTTAAATAAAATTATTGAATTGTTTTTTAATACTTTGGGAGTATTTGCTCCTATTTTTGCATGTTTATTAATTATTATAGAATCAATGCTTCCAATACTACCGTTAGCTTTATTTATAACAATTAACTTTTATTATTTGGGAGCATTTATTGGTTTTTTTATAAGTTGGAGTTTAACTTGTGTTGGTTGTTATTTATCGTATAAGTTATGTAAAAATAAACTTAGAAAGCATTTTGAGTATATGCTTGATAAAAAAGAACATAAAAAATTAAAAAAATTAATATTTAGAATTAATACTATGAGTTTAGAAGAATTAGTTGTATTAATTGCAATTCCTTTTACGCCAGCATTTTTAGTTAATATAGCAGCAGGATTAGTAAATATGAATAAAAAGAAGTTTATTACAGCGATTTTAATCGGTAAAATATTCTTAGTTTATTTTTGGGGATTTGTAGGAACTAGCTTACTTCAAAGTTTTAAAAGTCCTAGAGTTTTAATAAAAATTGGCATAATGGTATTTGCTGCATTTGTTATTAGTAAGTTAGTAAATAAAAAATATAATATAGAGTAGAGGTAAAAGATATGGAATATGTTATTATAGGGCTTATTTTAGTTGTTATAATTTTATTAATAGTGTTAATTTGTAAAAAAAATAATAATAGTGAAATGATAGAAAAGTTAGGAAAATTTGAAACGGATATAACAAAGGCATTAGGAGATTTTAAGTATGATTTTAGTAAAAATATTTCGGATGATTTCAAAGAAACTAATGCAGTAATAGAAAAAAGACTTAATTATATTAATGATAAAGTTAATGAAAGATTAGATGCTAATTTTGAAAAAACAAATAAAACGTTTGCGTCTATTTTAGAAAGAATCAGTAAAATAGATGAAGCACAGAAAAAAATAGATGGATTATCAAATGATATTATATCTTTACAAAGTGTATTAACGGACAAGAAGACTAGAGGTATTTTTGGGGAGACGAATTTAAATTATATTTTAAATAGTGTATTTGGGGTTAATGATAAAATATATAAGACACAAGTACTTATGAGTAATGGCTATATTGCAGATGCGATACTTTATGCACCGAGTCCTTTAGGAACAATCGCGATAGATTCTAAATTTCCTTTAGAACATTATAAAACGATGACTGATATTAAACTTTCTAAAGGAGAAAGAGATGAAGCTACTAAATTGTTTAAGATGGATGTAAAAAAACATATCGACGCAATTAAGAATAAATATATTATTCCAGGAGAAACAGCAGGGGAAGCAATTATGTTTTTGCCGGCAGAAGCTATCTTTGCCGAAATAAATGCATATCATTCTGATTTGATTGAATACTCATATAAATCTAAAGTATGGATATGTAGCCCAACTACATTAATGAGTACTTTAACTATAATTGCTATGATTTTGAAGAATATGGAAAGAGATAAATATGCTAAAGTTATTCATGAAGAGTTAAATAAATTAGGAGTAGAATTTGCTAGATATAAAGATAGATGGGATAAATTATCAAGATCTATTAATACAGTATCTAAAGATGTTGAGGATATTCATACAACAACAGAAAAAATAAGCAAGAGATTTGCTTCCATTAGTAATGTTAATATTAACTTAGTAGAAAATAACGATAGTAAAGAATAATTTAAATAAGAAAAAGATATTTAAAGAGAAATCTAAAAATATTTTTTTTTATAATCTTTTAATGGTTTTAATATCGTTAATATAAATTACTTCACGCATCTTAGTAATAATATAGTTTTCGGTGCGACCAATAATGGTAGTAGTTAATTCTTTGGTATTTGTTTCGATATAAACAGTAACAGGAATACTTTTTAAAATAGAATTAATATCTTCATCATGAACACTATTACTTCTAAAGAATTCTTTATTATTATTCAAATCATCATCTAGTTTATTTTTAAATATTTCTGGTAAGTCCTTCATTAAATCACCTAGTATAATATATGTAATATTTTATTAATTTTGACCAAAATAATAATATGAATAAAAAATGTTTATTAATATCACTAATTATTTTAATGCTTTTTAGTGTCGCTAATAATTATTATGCCAATCTTTATTTAAGTAGTTACCATAATTATTATTTGAAACAACTTGTTTGGTATGTTTTGGGTTTTATAGTGATAATTATACTAAGTAAAGTAAATATTGATTTTTTAATTAATAATAGTTTTTATTTTTATCTTGCAGGTAATTTCTTACTTTTAATAACTTTATTTTGGGGAGTAAATGTCAATGGTTCTAAGTCATGGCTTTCCTTTAAATTTATTTCTTTTCAGCCTAGTGAATTTATGAAAATATTTCTTATATTATTTTTGTATAAGATAATTATTAATAAAAGTTTAAGTGATTTTAAATATTTTTTATATACTACGATTGTTTTTTTGATTCCTAGTATATTAACTTTTTTAGAACCGGATACGGGACCAATTATTTTTTATTTAATAATTTATGTAGTTTTCTTATTTTTGCGCAAATTAAATAAGTATTATTATATAATTTTGTTTTTAATAGTTTTGGGAGGTTTTGCATCATTTTTTTACCTATATTTTAATAAGCAAGATTTATTTATAAGTATTTTTGGAACATCATTTTTTTATAGATTAGATAGAATTACTAATTTTATGAATAATAAAGGATATCAAATAACCCAAGCACTTACTAGTATATCTAACTCTGGTTATACAGGAATAAAAGAAGTTGTTTATTTTCCAGAAGCCCCAACCGATTTTGCTTTTACACTTTTTTTAGCAAATTTTGGTTTACTGGGAGTAGGTGCTTTATTTATCATTTATACAATATTTTTCTATAATTTATTAAATATTAGTAATGCAAAATATTTATTATATCCCATTTTATGGATTTTAATAATTCAGTATACAATCAATATTTTGATGAATTTAGGACTATTTCCGATTATTGGAATAACGCTTCCATTTTTATCATATGGGGGCTCTAGTTTACTATCATATATGTTTTTAATTGGTTTACTTTTAAATAAAAAAAGTATCAGAGATACTTATCTATAGTAAGGATAGGGATTATAATTGTATCCTCCATAATAGTTATATCCATATGGCCCATATGATGGATAATATGTATTAGGTCTATTTACATAAACAGGTCTAGGACGAGAAGCACCTACTATGGCAGCTCCACCTAGGCCACCTAATAAAAATGGTACAAGAAATTGTCTTTCACCAGATGGGTAGTTTAAATTATAATTAGGGTAGTAGTACATAAAAAACTCCTTTCAAGATATTATATGAAAAGAGTTTTTATTTGCTAAGAAAATCGAATATTTAATGGTTATAGAGTCTAAAGAAATTTATGGAAGGCTTATCTAAGAAGCGATATTTAATTTTAGTAGTGCCAAGTCCTCCAGAGATGAATAAATTAGTTTCATCAATTTCATATTTTTCTTCTTTATATTTTTTGGCACCTTCCATATTATAAACAGAACCTATAAAGGGAAGTCTTACTTGACCAAGATGGGAATGACCGGCTAAAAATAAATTCACATTTTTAGGAAGTTTATCATAATCATCTGGTTCATGGGTTATTAAAATTTTATAATAATCATTGTCTTCAAAATTAAAGGCGTTATCAATATTTTGGGTGCCTTTTAAGTTATCATCTAAGGCAATAAGCATAATAGGAGTAGAACTATTATCAAAATAGAGAAGTTTATTTTGATTATTTAATAGTTCGATATATGTATTTTTAATAATGTTTTCAAAATTATCATTTATATCATGATTACCTCTTACGGCGTAAATACCAATATTAGGCTCTAACCTATTTAGCTCTTTAGTTATTAACTTTTCTTCATCTTCACTTATTTTATAAGAATTATCGATAAGATCACCAGTAAAGAAAATAATATCGGGATTTAATTCATTAATTTTACTAATAACATTTTTAAGTTCTTCTTCTTTTATAGTTGTACCATAATGTAAATCGGAAAACTGGACGATTTTAAGCCCATGAAAGTTAAGAGGAATTTTTTCATTAATAATGCTATATTCTTTTATAACTAAATTACTAGTTCCAAGGTATCTTGCATAAATAAATAAAATACCAATAATTAATAATAACCATATAAAATAATGTTTTTTAGTAGTTTCCTTTTTATCTTCTTTTGTCATGAGAACTCCTTATAATATTAATAATAACATAATTATGATGTAGTTATGAAGAGCGTGCGCAGTAATTGACGCTAAAATGTTTTTAGTTTTGTAAAATATAAGGGAAAAACTTAATCCAAGGCAGCTATAAGGAATTAAAAAGGGCAGTTCAGAAGCATTTTCTGGATTAATATGCACCATTGCAAATAGAAAAGTACTAATAATTAAATATAAATATTTATTCTTTATTTTAGAAATGCTGTATCTAAAAGTAATTTCCTCAAGGATAGGAGCCATAATAACAGTTGTAATTAAACTTTCAATAAATTTGGAATTTATATAGGTCCTTACTGATAATTCGTTATTTGGTATGGTAGTTGTTTTAGTTATAAAGTAGTTACTTATAATCATTAAGATGAAACCAACAAGCCAAATACTTAATATTAATTTTAAATATTTTTTATAATTTAATTTAAAATCTTTTATTTCTTTTTTTAGGTCAATTTTGTTTAGAAAAATAAGAATAATAATAATTATTAAATATTTTATTATTTCAAAGATAAGATGAGATAAGGTTGAGGCATTTTCTAAAATTTTTAAACCAATTAGACTAAAGTATACTTGCAATATTAAATATATAATAAATGACGCAATGGGTTTTGCTTCTTTATGCATAAAAATCACCTATGAATATTCTATCATAAGTCACTAATATATTGTAAAAAAATAAAAAGATTGGTATACTTAAGGGGTAATGGTAGGGTGATATAATGAAGAAAATATTATTAGTATTTAGTTTTATTTTAATGATTTCTTTTAATAATGTCTGGGCGGCAACATGTGATAATACAGAGATGAAAAAATTAAACGCAGTAGCAAGTAATATTAAAGTTAGTTATGAAGTAGAAACTAAAACGGTAGAAAATGAAAACTATAAAATTGATGGCGGAAGTCCAACGATGGAAGTTTCAAATGTTATTATAGATATTTATAATATAACGGATGATATTTTTATTATTGCTAGTAATAATATAAATAGTAGTAAGAAGACTATCGTTTATGCCGATACAGATAATGGAAAGTATAAGTTAGATACATTTGATAATTTCAATGCATTAGGCACTTATACTTTTGATATATATGCGAAAAATGAACCTTGTAAACCAAGAAAATTAAAGTCAATAGAGTTTGTTAAACCTATTGAAAATCCTTTTTATCGTACAGAAGAATGTAAAAATAATTTAGATATTCCTTTTTGTACTCAGTTTGTTACTGAGATAAATCAAAATGTTGATATTTTCAATATTAAAGAAGAAATAGCAAACTATCGTAAGAGTAGTACAAATAAAGTTACAACAAAAACTGATGGAACAACAGGAAATAATAAAGTAATAGAGTTTGTAAAAGATAATAAATATTATTTAATTGGCAGTATTGTCTTAATTTCAGGGATTGTAATAACAGTAGTTGTTATTAAGAAAAGGAGAAATCAGATATAATGAAAAAAGTTAGTTGGTTATTTATTTTGTTTATCCTTTTCGTACCTAATGTTGTTATGGCATCTGGAACTTGTGGATATGGAAATGGTTGGCACTGGCTATGTGATGATTATAATGGCAGTACTTTTCATTGCATTACTCCGGGAGCTGATTCTCCGGCAGGGGGAGTATTAACTATTTTAGGTGAAGAAACAGATCCAGTTATTTTAGCTTTGGCATCTAAAGGCTTAACCTCTGCTGGGATAAGTCCAGAAGCAATATGTATGATAAGATATTATCGTGGGGGAGATTGTACGATTACGGATCCGGCATTTTATTATGATGTAACTAGTGGGAATGCAAACCAATATATTTCACAATTTAGAAGTGGAAATTTAGATGGTTTAACAGCGGATATTACTTGGGAAGAAAATACGGGATGGGTTGATCCTTTGATAAATGATTCTAGTAGTCCACGTGTTTTTTCAAAAAAGTTTCATTTAACAATTAATGTATCTAATAATTCGTCTGGGATTAATTTAAATTATAATATTAATGTATCTGGCGGCAGTGTATTTAAAGTTTCACAAGAAAATGTGAGTGGTTCATTGGATACTGGATTAGAAGCTGATGTAATTGTTTATTCCAATAATAAAATAATGGATTTATCAAATGTTGTACTAACTGCTAATGTAAATGCTTCAAGTTCTTATAATACTTTATATGTAGCTAACCGTGGTGGTGGTCAGATGTTTTTAGGTGCTGGCCCTGGTGGAACTTCAACCAAAAATTTTACTAAATCAGTTAGTTTTCCTGTTACTAAAACATGTCAATATAAGATAGTTACTGATGAAAATGGTCAAGAATATCCAGAATATACGATGCATATTGTAAGGCCTGGAACTAATGAAGCAGAAGAACAAAAAGTTGATGCTATTACTTATATGAGTAAAGGATGCTGCTCAGATGTACAACCAAAGTTTTTTAATACTAAAACAGCAGTGGGCAGAGAAGCTATTGAGTATTATAAAAATAACTGTATGACAAAAGATTTAGTTTCTTATGAAAACGAGTGTGGAACTGATAGTTGTACTGGAGATGGCAATTATAAAAGTTATTCAACATCATTTGTATGGCAGGTACCAATGGATACTTTAAAGAAAAATGTATTAAATAGTACTAAATTTAGTGATATAAATAGTGATAATGATAAATTAAAACATTATTATGATGAGACTTTAAGTAATAAATACTGTAAAGTTGTAACAAGTGAAGATAATGAAATATATTTTCCAACTACAGCGGTAGCAACCAGTGGAAGGTTCTTTGTATTTCAAGAATTAAATAAATCACAATGCGATTTATCTAATTTAAATTATAATAGTAAAACTTGTTTTAGACAGCCTTATATTCATGGAACAATCAATTTATATGTAGTTAATGATTATGCAACATGGAAAAGTGAATACGATGCAGCAATGAACACTAAAAATAGTGCTTGTAATAGTGCTAGTGGTAATGATTCGAATAGTTTACAAAATAGTGTTGCTTGTTTAGAAGCGACAGAAAAAGTAAATACGTTATTAGCAGCTAAGTCAAGTTGTGAGAATACAATAAATAATTTTACCTATAATTTAGAACCTAAATTAACTTTCTATTATGAACAAGAATATTATAATGGCAATAAAAAAACACTTATAACTGAAGAGGCTAATATGTATGCAACTAAAACGACTGATACGTCGGTTAAATATTGGCCAAACGTAACAAGTGAAGTAACGAAAAAGTACAATACGGAGTATAAATTTGAAAGTAATGCTGTGTATGAAAATACTTATGAAAAAACAGTTTACTACCGTCCGGAACTTAATTCGTATAGTTTACTTCCATCAGGCGAAGTAAAAACTAGAAGTTTTCAAAGTGTATCTAAAACTTTAGAAAATGGCTTAGAAGTTGGTTATGTTTATAATGTTAAGGTTACTTCATATGAAGGCGTTTATAATACTTGGTTTGATATTACTAATTTAGGTAATGGTGGAGAAAATTCTAACTTGCATAAAATGGTAATTCAAGAGTATAAAGCAGCAAGTAGAAAAGATTATGGTAATGATGAAAGTTTGATGTTTAAAAGTCAATGTAAATATTGTATGGAAGAAGGATCATTTGAAAGACAATGTTCAACTTGTGAGGATTTGGATGCTAAATTTGTATTTAGAAATGTTGCTTTAGATGATATTACTCCGAATGTTTCTTCTAGAGATGATGGCACCAACTGGGTTGACGAAAAGGGAAATGCTGCCAAATGGCTTATTAAGAATACAGCTGGCAACAATATCGCAGTAGCTAATAGCACGAATAATGATAAAGAAATGCTAAGTGGAAATAGTAAAGATGTAAAAGTTACTACTTTAGAGTCTAGTGATAATAAAGTTAATATTGTACAAACCGCTGATAGTTATATTTATGATGATAGTACAGGAACTTATTTAGAATATGATATTACACTTACGCCTGATGATATGCGACTTATTAAAGCAAATAATAGAAAAATTGATTATGCTACTTTGAATTTATGTGCTAATAATAATACAGGAAGTAATACTAAAAGTGCTGATGAAGATTATTGTTTTAAATGTAATCAAGATGGTAAAGAGTGTGAAAGTACATTTATAGATGCTTATGGTGATCAAACAGTAACTTTGAATACAAGACAAAATAAATGGAAATATTATTTTTATAATCCGGATAATCCAGATAAAAGCACTTTTATAAAAGGAACCATGGCATCGGGGAACGTATTAACTGCTTTGAAAAAAATTCAAGGAAATGAAGATGGTAGATATCCTGATCCAGAAAATCAGCAAGGCTGGCTAAATACTTATAAAAACTGGCCATAAGAGGTGAATAAGAGATGAAAGAGAGTTTATGGGGTTACTGGTTAATAGTTCTAGGATTGTTTATAATAGTTGTAATGATGTTATTACAAAATTATACAACTACTTCGGAACAGGATCAGTATCTATTAAGAGAAGTAACCGAAGCTGCGATGGTTGATGCAGTCGATTGGGCACATTATCGCAAATATGGTGAAGTTAGAATAATTAAAGAAAAGTTTGTAGAAGTTTTTGTTAGAAGATTTTCGGAAACAGTTAATATTAATAAAAGATATAATTTGAAATTTTATGATATTTATGAGGCACCACCAAAGGTTAGTGTCAAAGTCACAACAGTAACTGATTCATATAATATTATGGGAGATGCTAATACTAACTTACAGGTCGTTAATAAAATTGATTCAGTTCTAGAAATTAAGAAGTAGTATATAAGAATATAAGACTTGTATGAAAAAACGGTGATTCCGACCATAGCAGGAACTTAAAAAAGCTAGAGATGAACCTTAATATATCTCTAGTTTTATTGTGATTTTTAATTAACTTAGAATAAACAGTATTGAAAATAAAATTATGATTTGCTATAATAATCATATATAATAGGAGGAATAAAAATGGGGAATATAGGAGTAACAATAAAAAGATTTTTAGGTAATAAAAATACTGTAACAATATTAGGTGTGGTTATTGGGATAATTGTATTATATGTTGGATATAACTGGAGAGTTAATCAATCAGTTGAACCTCAAAGTATTCCATATGCTAAGGTAGAATTAAAAGCTAACGAATTAATTACAAAAGATCAAGTTGGTACTATTAAAGTTAGTAAAAGTATGGTTGATACAACACCAGGACTATTAACTTCATTAAGTCAGGTTATTGGTAAGTATGTTTCTTATGATTCAAAAATTCCAGAAGGCGGTTTGTTTTATTCTAGTCAACTAATGGCGGCTGAACAAAGACCAAATTATATTACAGAAAATTTACCTAAGTGTCATACAGTTTATAGTTTACCCGTAACATTACATGATACATATGCAAACTCTATTATGCGAGATGATTATATAGATTTATATATTTCAGCAGTAAGTGATGAAGGAAAAGTAATTATTGCTAAGATGATAGAAAGTATTCAAGTTTTAGATGTTAGAGATTCTAATGGTAAATCAGTATTTTCTTCACAGTCTGAGACAGGAATACCTGCTGAATTAATTTTCTCTGTACCTGATAGTATGTTCCTTCTATTAACTAGAGCTGATCACATTTCAACAAATCAAATTAAAATATTCCCAGTACCTCGTGGTAAAGAATATACAGAAAATCATAGTGCAACTCAAGTAGCTAGTCAGGTTATTATTGACTTTATAAATAATAAATCAGATTTAACTTATGCAGAAAGTGCTAGTTTAATAGATAAAGAGTGTTTAGATTATTAATATAGTTTAAGGAAATGATGGTATGAATAATTTATTTGAACAATTAGATTTTGGACCATTAGAAGAGTTTTTAAATGATGATAATGTTACAGATATTTCCTATAGTAATGGTGGGCAGGTGTGGCTTAAAACTTTAGATAAAGGTGTATATCAAGTAAATAGACCGGATATTAATAATCCTTTAATGGAAAAATTAGCGTTTCAGTGTTCTAATGTAATGGGTAAAACATTTAACATGGCTCATCCTTTCTTAGATGCCGAAAGTGCTGAATTACGTCTTAACTTTATTCATGATTCTATTGCTACTAATGGAATTGCTTGTGTTATTCGTAAAACACCAGCAAAAATTAGATTAAATAAAGATAAATTAATAAATGAAAAATATTGTACGGTACAAATTCATGATTTTTTAATGAAGTGTGTAGAAGGACACTGTAATATAATTGTAGCAGGTGAAACTGGTTCTGGTAAAACAGAACTTGTAAAATATCTTGCTTCTCATACAAAAGAAAATGAAAAAATAATTACAATTGAAGATACATTAGAGCTTCATTTAGATAGAATTTTCCCTCATAGAGATATAGTGGCGATGAAGACTAATAATATTGCATCATATAGTGATGTTTTGGTTACTTGTATGAGACAAAACCCTAAATGGATATTACTATCAGAGGTTCGTAGTGCTGAAGCGGTTATGGCAGTTAGAAACTCTATTTCTTCTGGACATAATATTTTATCAACTATCCATGCTGATAAAGCTTCAAGTGTTCCAATGCGTATGTACTCATTATTAGAGTCTAACCAAGATGTATCACAGTTTTTATCAACTATTCATAGATATGTTCAAATTGCGGTATGTGTTAAGGGTTATATGAGTAAAGCATTAGGTAGATTTCAAAGAGAAATTATGGAAGTTTGCGAGTTTTATGTTGATGAAAATAATAATCCTTGTAGTAATACAATTTATAGAAAAAGTGTAGATGGAACTTTTAGTATTAAGAATCCAACTAAGTATTTATTAGAATATTTAGAATTACAAGGAGTAATTTTACCTAAAGATACATTTAATTTAGGTGAAGAAAATCATGGTAGTACTGATGATAAAGTAGAAATAGAGACATTATAAGAATAATAAGAAGGGAGTAATATTTATGAAAATAGAGTTATTAATTGTTACTGCAATTATTATATTTATTGTGGCATATCGTCGTAATAGTGGCTCTAATGTATATAAATTTATGGCTAAAGAAGCAGGTAATTTATATGAAAAATATGCTCCTTATACATTTAAAATGGTTCGTGAAAAGTCTAAAGAGCTAGGGGAAGAATTTACTGTAAAACAATATGTTGTTCAGGTTATAATATTTGCGGTGTTTGGAGCAGGCGTTGCATATTTATATTTTTATAGCATTATTTGGGCAATTATTTATGCAGCAGTGGCCGTAGCTTTTATTCCGTACTTAGCTTATTTAAGATGTAAAAGAGTTTATAGTGAATTTATTTTTGAGCAGATCCAGGTTTATACAACAAATGTTATTATGGAATTTAATACAACTCAATCATTTGTAAAGGCTTTAGAAGGTGTTAGAGATTCTGGTGTTTTAGAAGATCCAGTTCTTAGTGATGTAAAAAAAATGATTGAAATGGCTTATGCGAATGGAACCATTGAAGAATCAATAAATTATTTTAATAATAAATATCCATATTATATGGTAAAAAATATGCATCAATTATTCTTACAAATTACTAAAGAGGGCGCTAAAGATTCAGGAGAGTCTTTGGAAAATATGCTTCTTGATATCGATATGTTAGTAGAAGGTGTGTACCGTGATAAGATGGACCGTTCTAGTTATCATAAAAAGTTTTTAACATTTGGTTTTGCACTATATTTTTTAGTAATGCTTACGCAATTTTTGCTGGGATCTAAAAATTATATTGCTATGTTAGATAAAGTTTATGTTCAAATTTTACTTCATTTAGTAATAATAATTAATTCATATTTCTTACTTGATGGTGAAAAATACTATAATGAACAGACAGGAGGCGAATAAGAATGCTTATAGAAGTAGTTATTCTTGGTATTATCTTGTTTGTGATATTAGAATATAATGGTAGTATTAGTACTAATAAATTTATAAGTGATAATCAGGATGTATTTTTAAAATTAAAAGAAAAAGATTTTGATTTTTATGCTAAAGCTAAATATGGAGATGCGATTGATATTTATAAGTTGTTTAATACGAGACTTAGAAATGGCTTATTTACTTTACTTATTATGATAATGTTATTTTTAAGTAGACTAAGTTATGTTAATGTACTTTTTGCATTAATATGTGCGTATGGTGTCTATAAACTTTCTTACTTTCAATTAAAAAGATATTATAAGAGTCATTTACATATTATAGATACAATGCTTCCTTATTATTTAAAAAACTTAGAAATATTAGTGCAACATTATACAGTGCCTGTAGCACTTGGTAAATCTATTGATGAAGCACCAGAAATTTTTAAAAGCGGTCTTAGAGAGCTTATTGAAAGAATAAATGCTGGTGATTCAACAATTAATCCTTATATGGATTTTGCAAGAGAATATCCAGTTAGGGATTCTATGCGTATGATGAGACTTTTATATCGTTTAAGTTTAGGTAGTCAAGAAAGAAAACAAGAACAGCTTCTTACTTTCTCTAGAAATATATCTAACTTACAACAAAAGGCTCGTGAAACCAGATATAAAGATCGTTTGGAAAAGATGGAAAGTAAAACAATGATAATGTTAGTTTCAACGGGCGTGGGCGTAATGATTTTACTTGTTATTTCAATTTTGATGTTATTTACATCATCTATGTAGTTTACGAAAGTAAACTTTTTTTATGGAGTTGACTCAGCCAAAATGTAAATGGTAATAACGAAAGCAATGTAATCATTTACTACTCTAAAAAGCTTAATTGATTAAAATCAGCCTTTTTTCAAAGAAATGAGGGGGTTTATGTAGACTTTAAAAATTAAATAGAGCAAGGGATAAAAAATTCTCTATTTTTTTAATTGTTTGTTATAATAGTCACTAAAAGAAGGGATTATTATGTCATATTTTAAAGATATTTATGGTTATTTAACGGATAAGTATCCAGATAGAAAAGTGTATGTTATTAGTGATGAACATTTTGGACATGAAAGAATTATAGATTATACTAGAGGAAATTTTAGTAGTGTAGAAGAGATGAATAACTATATTATAAAAATGCATAACGAAGTAGTAGGAAAAGATGATGTAGTTATTTTTTTAGGTGATTTCTGTCTTAAAGGATCAAGTGTTATTAAAGAAATGCTTGCTAAATTAAATGGATATAAACTCTTAATTTTGGGTAATCATGATAGTGAGAAATTATTAAAATCATATAAAGTTCTAGGATTTGAAGATGTATTTATGTATCCTGTTAGTTTTAAAGAAAATTATTTATCACATTATGCTTTTATGGGAGAAATACCAGATGATCCATTATATACATTAATGAAAAAAGAATTTTTAAAGACACAAGGAATAAATTTTCATGGACATGAACATGACATAAAAAAAGATTATTTAAATTCAAAAAATGTTGCTTGTGAAAGCACAGGGTATAAACCATTATATATTGGAAGTACTGGTAAAGAACATATTTCTTTAGATTATCCTTTATTTATTAATAGTCCTTATTTTAAAACGTTTTTGGGTGTTTTTCAGGATAAATCGTTTAAAATAGATACATTATTAAGTGATTATATATATACTATGATGTTAGAGGCGTTAGAGGGATATAGAGATGATATATGTTTTTTTGGCTCTTTTATGATGCATAAAAAATATGGATATCAAGATGATTTTACGGACTTAGATGCTAGTGTTATTTATAATCTAAGAAAAAGTAAAAAGGAAAATAGAAGATTACTTATTAAGGCTAATGAAGCAGTTTTTACAGCTTTAAAGGATATTGATGGATTTAATATATCTTTTTATAAGAGAATAGATTATATTTGTATTTTATCTAGTTTATATGCTAGAGGAGATGGAAATGTAATTAAGTCTTATTTAGATATGAATGTTATTATGGGAGATGTTTATAGACCTAAAGATTTTACTATAAATGAAGGAATGAGTGATTTAGAAAAACTTTGTTTAAAGTATAATTATGATGTTGTTTCTGAATGTTATTTTCCTAAATATAGTGTTGTAACGCTTAAAGCGGCTGGCGATATTGCTAATTTGATTTTGCAGTATTTGTTTCAAGCAAATAGTAATAATAAGGCTAAAATTATTAAAAAAATTAAATTTATTATGTTAAGATTAACAAGTCAGGATAGGGAAAGTTTGAATGATTTAGAAGAAATAATTATTAGATATTTAATAAGAAATATATTATTTTTATCAAAAGCAAGAAGGATGGATGAGATTGCTTTTATTAGAGCAGTTAATATTAGTTTAGATGATTTTGATAAATGTTTCCCAGAAAACTATATGCCTTTAATGAATGATATTTTTATGAATAAAGATTCTAGCTTTAATCAGGTATTTAATTATTTAAAAAGTGTAAAAGACGCGTTTACTTTAGATACGGCTAAAGAAATATTACTTAGTATTAAATAAAATTTGATATACTGATGTTATAAGGGAGGCTTTTTATGAGTGAGAAAAGACCAATTGTTTTAAGAAATAAAAAGGGAAATACAATACTAATAGAGTTACTTTTTCCTATTGATTATGATATAAAAAATGAACAAAAAAATTTTTTGTTAAGTAGCTTACATAAAACAACTAAAAAATATAATACAATGGATAAATTTACAAAAGCGTGCCGAGAAAAATTAATTATTAATATTGATACATCATTAGTTACTTTAAAAAATAAAAATTATTTATCTTTTGATTTAATTATACCTAAAGAAGGAATAGTTGATGATTATGATATGGATGATGCTATAAAGTTTTTCTATGAGTATATTTTTGAGCCTAATGCAGATGATGATGGTTATAATGCAGAATATTTTAATTTAGAAAAGAATCGCTTTTTAGATATTATTAATAAAAATAAAATAAGTGATATGTATTATAATGCTGAAAATATTTTACTTAGTTTAATTGATCCAAAAGAGAAATATCATCTAAGTTATGAATTAGAAATGGCTAATTTAAATGAGTGTGATAGATTTAATACCTTAAATTATTATAAGGATATTATTAATAGAGAATATGAAATGTTTATTTATGGTAATGTTTCTTCTAAGGTAACTAAAATAATAGATAAATATTTTAAAAATGGTAAAAAAGTAAAAGTTAAAGAAAATACTTTGAAAGCAAATAAGCAAAAAGTTAAAAAATATTATGAAACAAAGTATAAATTTAAACAAACTATTATTTATAATTATTTTAGAATAAAAGATTATGATAAGGAAAAAGATTTTTATTATTTGCGATTTTTGAGAAAAATCTTAGTATTTGAAAAAGCTTATTCAATATTTGATAAGCTTAGACTAGAAAATAATTTAGTTTATGATGCAAATGTTAATGGAATGGCAACCTCAGGCGCTTTATTAGTTTCATGTGGATCTTTATATCAAAATAAAGATGTTATTACTAAATTAGTTAAGGAATGTTTAGAAGATATTAAAGATGAGAAAAAATTAAAAAAGTATCAAAAAGAAATTATTAGAAATTTAAAAATTTCGAAAGTTAGAGCCAGTGATAATTATTATTATAAATTTAATAAATTTAAAGCAGAATATTTTGATTTAACATCAATGGATAAAGATATTAAGGTGTATAGTGAAATAACGACCGATGAATTTATAAAGTTTTTAAATAGAATAGAGTTTACTTCAACTGTTGTTGTAAGGGGGTGTGATGATTAATGAAAAACTATGGAATAGTAACACTTAAAAATGGTGTTAAAGTTATATATTATAAAGATGATACAGTTCATACGGCTTACGCTAAATTAATTATTAATTATGGTGGCTTTAACAAAAGGTATGAAATTGATGGAAAGGAATATACAGTTAAGGACGGAACAGCCCATTATTTAGAACATTTAGTTATAGAACACTCAAAAGCTGGTAATTTATTTAAAAGATTTTGTAGTGATTCATTATATTTTAATGGAATAACTAATCACCGTAAAACAAGTTTTTATATCGATTGTGTATATCATTTTGAAAAACATTTAAGAGATTTAATATATTATATAAATACCCCAGGCTTTAATACTAAAGATATCGAAGATACTAAGCATGCCGTTATTGAAGAACTTAGAAATGATGAGGGAAAACCTTATAAAAGAAACTGGAGAGAGTTTTTTAAGAATTATGTTAATGGTGATGGTTTTGAAAGTGTAATAGGTACAGAGGAGTTAATTAATTCATTTGATTATGATTATATTAAAAATGTGTATGATGCTTTTTATATTCCCAGTAATCAAACGATTTTAGTAGGAGGAAACTTTAATTTAGAGAAGATATTAAAATTAATAGAAGATGCTTATGATAGTTTAGAAAGGGTTTATCCTAAGGTTACTTTGTTAACTAAAAAGGAAACGAGTGAAATTAGAAATCGTGATATAACCATATATAGTAATAAAGAAGATGATAAAGTTAGTATGATTTTTAAATTCAATTTAGATGATTTTTCACCTTTAGAAAAGTTAAAGTTAGATTATTATCGCAACTATTTTGTAAATGAAAACTTTAGTAGTACATCTAATTTATCTAAGTTTATGATTAATAATAAACATAGTATGTATAATATTAATACTTTTAATATGGATGTTAATGATTATTATTATTTGTTTATTAATTTATTTATTAGGGATAAAGAATTATTAAAAAATAAGGTATTAGAAGTTATTAATAACTTAAGTTTTGACGAAGAGAGTTTTGAAATTTGGAAAAAAGAAGCAATTATTATAAATATTATTTTAAAAAATGGTATAAAGATAGTTTGCTTTCTTATGCAGATAATGTTTTAGAGTTTGGCATTGATATTAATGAAGATGCATCTTTTGTTAATTCACTAAATTTAAATGAATTAAAAGAGTTACTTAAAAAAATTGATTTAAGTAATTATGGTCTCATTAGTAATTTTAAAGAAGAAAAATGATATTTTGAAAGTATCATTTTTTTTGAATATAAAATATTTAATAATTAAACAATTAGAACTGTGTGGGATAAAGAAGAAGAAAAATACTTTATCAGTGTTGTCGATGTTGTTGGAGTTTTATCAGGAAGTGAAAACCCACAAGTTTATTGGAGAGTTATGAAAAAAAGGCTTAAAGAGGAAGAAAATGAGTCTGTTACAAATTGTAACGCTGGAAGATGTTAGAAAGTAGATTGTATACAATAATTTATGCCCGAAGGTTTTACATACTTTTTTCTATATTATATGATAAATATTATTTTTGGTTCTTAGATTAAGACTTTTTTCATACATTTTAAATGAAAGGACAAAGTATGGAAAAAAAAGAGATAATTAGTAGCATCTCTGCCTGGGGTAAAGGTGAAATTTACTTAGGGGTAGTGGGTGCAGTTAGAACTGGTAAGTCAACTTTTATTAAGAAGGTAATTGAAACATTAGTTGTTCCTAACATAGAAGATGAGGATTTAAAAAAGAGATGTATTGATGAAATTCCTCAGTCTGCTCCTGGTAAAACCATTATGACCACGGAACCAAAGTTTGTACCTTCAACAGGGGCTAAAATTACAATAGATGATTTTAGTACTAATATTAAATTAATTGATTGTGTTGGATATGTTATTAAGACAAGCAATGGTTATGAGGATGAACTTGGTAATCCAAGACTAGTTAAGACACCTTGGTATGATGAGGAAATACCATTTGTAGAGGCAGCAGAAATTGGAACCGAAAAGGTTATTAAGGATCATTCAACTATTGGAATTGTAGTAACTACAGATGGATCAATTGGGGAGTTTACAAGAGGCGAATACATGGAGGCAGAAGAAAAAGTAATAACTGA
>CAKOOC010000002.1 GCA_934098375.1 uncultured Bacilli bacterium | reverse complement strand
TGAGCATAGTGACGTTTGTCAGTTTCATACTCAACGTGAGCAGTATTAATAGTAATACCTCTTTCTCTTTCTTCAGGTGCTTTATCGATATTTGCATAATCAACGAAGTCAGCTTTACCTTCATCATGTAATACTTTTGTTATAGCAGCAGTTAATGTTGTTTTACCATGGTCAACGTGTCCAATAGTACCAATATTAACATGTGGTTTGCTACGATCAAATTTTTGTCTTGCCATTTTTATTTCCTCCTTTAAAATTTTCTACAAAAATATTTTATCTAATTCTTGAATATAATTCAAGTATTATTCAATTAGTTTACGCTGTTTTTCTTGATAATTTCTTCAGCGATTGATTTTGGAACTTCTTCATAATGATCAAGTTCCATAACGAATGTACCACGCCCTTGAGAATTGCTTCTTAAAGATGTCATATATCCGAACATTTCTGATAGTGGAACCATTGCAGTAATTTGTAGGGCGTTACCACGAGATTCTTGTCCTAGTGGTCTACCACGACGTGATGTTAAATCACCCATTACATTACCCATGTATTCTTCTGGAACAACTACAGATACTTTCATAATTGGTTCTAAAAGAACTGGTTTACACTTATTTTTGGCTTCTTTTAATGCCATTGATGCAGCAATTTTGAACGCCATTTCTGATGAGTCTACATCATGGTATGAACCATCAAATAATGTTGCTTTTACGTCTACGATTGGATATCCTGCTAAAATACCGCCAGCCATAGCTTCTTGTAAGCCTTTGTCAGTTACAGGAATGTATTCACGAGGAACTACACCACCAACGATAGCGTCAACAAATTCATAACCTTTATCTTTATTTGGTTCGAATTTAATCCATACGTGACCGTATTGTCCACGTCCACCTGATTGTTTAATATATTTACCTTCACATTCAGCTGTCTGTGTTAATGTTTCACGGTAAGCAACTTGTGGTCTACCAACATTTGCTTCAACACCGAATTCTCTTTTCATACGATCTACATAAACATCTAAATGTAACTCACCCATACCTGAAATTACTGTTTGGCCAGTTTCAGGATCAGTTTTATATTTAAATGTTGGATCTTCTTCTGATAATTTTTGAAGTGCTAAGCCCATTTTGTCTTGATCAGCTTTTGATTTTGGTTCAATAGCCATATCAATAACTGGAAGTGGGAACTCCATACCTTTCATAATAACTGGATTTTTCTCATCACATAGTGTATCAGCAGTAGTTGTATTTTTTAAACCTACAGCAGCTGCGATTTCACCAGCATATACTTCAGTTATTTCTTTTCTTTGATTTGCATGCATTTGTAAGATACGTCCAATTCTTTCTTTTTCACCCTTAGTTGAGTTTAATACATAAGAACCAGATTTTAGTACTCCTGAGTAAACTCTTAGGAATGCTAATCTACCTACAAATGGGTCTGTCATAATTTTAAATGCTAAAGCAGTAAATGGTTCTGAATCGCTTGGATGTCTTAATACATCATTACCATTTTTATCAGTACATTCAATAGCAGGAATGTCTGTTGGTGCAGGCATGTAATCAATAACAGCATCTAAAACAAATTTAACTCCTTTGTTTCCAAGTGCTGTTCCGCACATTACTGGGAAGAAACTTGCTGATAGGGTTCCTTTACGAATAGCACGTTTAATTAAATCAATAGATACTTCTTCACCTTCAAGATATTTTTCCATTAATTCATCATCATATTCAGCAACTGCTTCGATAAGTTCAACTCTCTTAGTTTCTGCTAAATCTTTTAATTCTTCGGGAATTTCTTTAACTTCATATTCTTCATGTTCACCGCCATCATAGTATATGGCTTGTCTATTTAGAATATCAATAATTCCAACGAATGAATCTTCAGCGCCAATTGGCCATGCGATTGGAGCAGCGTTAGCACCTAGTCTTTCTTTAATAGTTTTTAAGGTGTATGTAAAATCGGCACCCATTTTATCCATTTTATTAGAGAAAATCATTCTAGGAACTTTATATTCGTTTGCTTGTCTCCATACTGTTTCAGTTTGTGGTTCTACACCTGCTTGTGAGTCTAGAACAGTAACAGCACCATCTAATACTCTTAAACTTCTTTGTACTTCAATTGTGAAGTCTACGTGACCTGGAGTATCAATAATATTTAGACGATATCCTTTCCAGTGAGCAGTTGTTGCAGCACTAGTAATTGTGATACCTCTTTCTTTTTCTTGTTCCATCCAGTCCATTTGAGATTCACCATCGTGAGTCTCACCAATTTTATGAGTAATTCCCGTATGGAATAATACTCTTTCGGTAAAAGTTGTTTTTCCGGCATCAATGTGAGCCATTATACCGATATTTCTTATTTTATCTAAAGATACATCTCTTGCCATCTATAACCTCTACCATCTATAATGAGCAAATGCTTTATTAGCTTCGGCCATTTTGTGAGTATCTTCACGTTTTTTAGCGGCTCCACCAACACCATTTGCAGCATCCATAATTTCGGCAGCTAATTTATTTGCCATTCCTCTTCCTGGTCTTAATCTTGCATAATTGATTAAGTAACGAAGAGCAAGTGTTTGTCCTCTAGTTTCACTAACTTCAATTGGAACTTGAACATTAGATCCACCAACACGACGTGATTTTACTTCTAAAGCAGGAGTAATATTTTCCATTGCTTTAGTGAAAACTTCCATCGGATCTTGTTTTGTTTGTTCTTTTATTTTATCAAATGCCTCATTTACAATTCCAGCTGCAGTACTTTTTTTACCATCGTTCATAACGGCGTTAATTAATTTAGTAACTACTTTTGAATTATAAATAGGATCTGGTAAAACATCACGTTTTATTGCACGTCTTTTACGCATATTTATTCCTCCTTAATTATTTATTTTTTGGTTTTTTAGTACCGTATTTACTTCTTGATTGTTTACGATCGTTAACACCTTGAGTATCTAATGTTCCACGGATAATATGATAACGAACACCGATTAAGTCTTTAACACGACCACCACGAATTAATACTACACTATGTTCTTGTAAGTTATGTCCTTCACCTGGAATATAAGTATCTACTTCTCTACCATTTGAAAGTCTTACACGAGCATATTTTCTTAATGCTGAGTTTGGTTTTTTAGGTGTTTTAGTACCAACACGTGTACAAACGCCTCTCATTTGTGGATGATCTGTAGCTGTAGTTTTTCTTTCCATGCTGTTAAGTCCCATATTTAAAGCTGGGCTTTTCTTCTTTTTAGTTTTGTCTTTTCTACCATGTTTAACTAATTGATTTACTGTAGACATTTTTATCTCCTTCCTAATACACACTTCCTGGTGTGTTGTATCTTTCATAAATTCAGGTTCTACCTAACGTAGAACCCAAAATTAAATGCACAATTAATATAACATTATATTATATTCGTGTCAAGAAAATTTATTATATTTTGCTTACTCTATGGGTAATTTGTGATAAGTTTTTATGTGTTACAAAATAATTTGTATAAGTTTAAAAACGAAATGAAAAATAAAAAGCAAGGTTGAGTGATATTCTCATTCATAAATATCCTTGCTTTTGATCTTACCGATTATAATTTTAACTAATGTTTAGAAGTGACTATATATCGTCTTTATAATAAGAATTATCATCTAAATCATTACATTCCTTAGAACCAAACGAAGTTGGCGAAAATCTTCCTTCTCTAACTAAATCTTTTTGCCATTCTTCTAACTCTAAAGTATCCATTTCTTTTTCGATATCAGATTTTTTATCTTTAGATTTATCCATAGGGTCTGGCACCTGAATTCCAAGTAGATACAAAATTAAACAAAAAACCATAAAAATAATAAAAATTACCATTATTTACCTCCAACTTATTTAATGGTCATTTAACAATTAAATTATTTTACTTTCTCATTAATATTTTCCTCATATTAAAAACTTCTTAAGCAATTTATTTGAAAATTTATATATTTAAGATAACAAAAGCATTTTTTATTAGTTATTTAGTATATCCTTTAGTTTCATATTTCTGACATTTTATGTAAGGATTATATTTTAAAACTTGTCCTTGTTTTTCAATTAAAACATAACCTTCACAAGTGTCATCATTAACTTTTGTATCAACTTCATAACCGTTTTCTTTTAGTGACGCTAACGTTATTTTACTATCAAGTTCTTTTATTAAACTAGGATTTGCTCCGATCATACTTTCCGCTTTGAATTTTAGTGTTTCTTCTAAGTCAACATATGGCTTATTTTGTTTTTTTAAGTTTAAACCAATAAAGGTCAAAGTGCATACGATTAAAATTGATAATATTATTAATAATACTGATGTTTTTTTCATTTTTCACCCACTACTATATAATCTGCTTGAGGAATGCTATCAATCATTTTATCATAGTAATTATATATGTAATAAGATGCTACAAGTAAAAAACCAATTAAAATGCTCATTAGAAGTGTCATCATTTGATATCCCCAACCATTATTATTTAGTTTCATTTTATTCCCTCTCTTATACTTTTTATTATAACTATAATTTGTAAATTAGGCAATAGATTTTTATGCATAAAAAAACCTCTAAACGAGGCTTTTTTGAGATTAAACTAATTCTACAGTAGCTCCAGCTTCTTCTAATTTAGCTTTAATTTCATTTGCTTCATCTAAAGAAACGTTTTCTTTAATGTTACCACCATTGTCAGCAACACCTTTTGCTTCTACTAAGCCTAATCCAGTAATTTCACGAATTACTTTAATTACGCCGATTTTAGCAGCTCCAGCATCTTTTAATACAACAGTTTTTGTTGAAGGTCCTTCTTCAGCGGCAGCAGCAGGTGCAGCAGCAACAGCTACAGCAGATGGATCTACTCCGAATTCCTCCTTCATTGCGTCTACTAATTCTTTTACTTCAAGAATAGTCATTTCTTTTAATGAATTAATAAAATCTTCTTTTGTAATTTTAGCCATTATAATCTTTCCTTTCTTTTTTTAAATTACTTTTCTAATCCTTCAGCATATAAATTTAATGCTATAGATAGATTTTTAACGTGTTCTATCATACCACCTGCAAGCATAGTAAGTAAGCCTTCCATAGATGGAATACTAGCGTATTCATTAATAACAGCGTTATCAACAACTTCGCCATTAATGATTCCAGAGCGAATTTCAGCACACTTATGGTCTTTTGTGAATTTGCTTAATGCTTTAATTGGTTCTAATAAATCTTTACCAAATAAAATTGCATTAGGTCCTTCAAGGTCAGTTGATAAGTCTAAATTTAGACTATCTGTTGCTCTTTTTACTAAAGTATTTTTATAAACTTTTACTTCACCATTAGCTTCTTTAACTTTATTTCTTAAATCAGCCATTTCAGCAACAGTTAACCCTTGATAAGAAAATAATACTACTGATTCAGAATTTTTAATTTTATCTGTTATTTCATTTATTACTTCTTTTTTAGCATCAAGAATTTTTGTACTTGCCATTGTTTCCTCCTTTATATTTTTTATAAAAAAACTTTCCATCAAGGAAAGTTAGAGTTATTGTGTAACCTTCCTCGGCAGGATTATTAAGCATTAAGCCCCTGCGGTCTTCGGATAAAAAGTTTTTTTAACGTTTTTAGTATATAACAATTTTGATTATCTGTCAAAAGAATTTAAACTAATTCTTATTCCAGGACCCATTGTTGTACAAATTGTTATACTTTTTACAAATGCACCTTTAACAGTTGTTGGTTTGTTTTTAATAATATTATTAACAAAATATGTTAAATTTTCTTGTAATGCTTTTTCATCAAATGATACCTTACCAATAATAGAATGAACATTACCGTATGAATCAGCACGATATTCTATCATACCTTTTTTTACATCAGCAACAGCTTTTGCTGGGGTAACAGTAACAGTTCCAGTTTTAGGGTTAGGCATTAAACCTTTAGGTCCTAAAACTTTACCTATTTTACCTAATTGTGGCATCATTTCTGGTGTAGCAATGATTACATCAAAATCAAACCAGTTTTCATTAGAGATTTTTTCGATTAAATCAGTGTCTCCAACATAATCTGCTCCGGCTTCTTTTGCTTCAGTAGCAGCAGCACCTTTTGCTAGAACTAAAATTTTCTTTGTTTTACCTGTACCATTAGGAAGAACAATTGATCCTCTTAATTGTTGGTCAGATTTTTTAGTGTCTATGTTTAGGTTCATTGCAACTTCAACAGAACTATCAAATTTAGTAATACTAGTATTTTTTACTAAACTAATTGCTTCAGTAATGTCATATTCTTTATTTTTTTCAACTTTACTAGAAGCTTCCACATATTTTTTTCCTAGTTTTTTCATTTTCTTTCCCTCCAATCGTGGTTAATTGCGGATAATTTTTTATTTTATTCTTCTTCTTTGTTTTCAGTATTTTCTTTGCTTATTACTTCAACATCAACATTGTCATTTTTTACTTCTTCTTCTAAAGCTTCTAATTCAGCTTCTCTTTTAGCAGCTTCTTTTTCAGCTTCAGCAGCTTCGGCAGCATGTTCAGCCATTTCAGCGTCATTTAAACCTTTAACAGCAATACCCATGTTACGTGCAGTTCCTTCAATGATTTTCATTGCATCTTCAATAGTATATGCATTTAAATCAGGCATTTTTGTTTCTGCAATTTGACGTAATTGATCTTTTGTAATTGTAGCAACTATTTCATTAGCACCTTTCTTAGATGCTTTTTGAATGCCAGCAACTTTCTTTAATAGGAAAGCAGCAGGTGGAGTTTTTAATACAAAATCAAATGTACGATCATCAAAAATAGTAATTTCAACAGGTAAAATATCGCCCATTTTATCCTTTGATGCATCGTTAAATTTTGTACAGAATTCTCCTAAATTAATACCGGCAGGCCCTAAAACCGTTCCAACAGGTGGAGCTGGTGTTGCTTTGCCAGCAGGAATTTGTAATTTAATTCTTTTTACGACTTCTTTTGCCACGAAAAACACATCCTTTCATTTTCGCTTAGTGGTATGGGCTAATCCGCATTCCCCTCCACTTACATTTATATAAAAATATATAATTGCATTTAAGATAATATCACATGTTTCAAAGAAATTCAAGGGATTTTTTAGCATTAATGCTTATGTCCAGCTTTATAGGCTCTTTTCATTTTTTTCATCCAGACAGTTTGTTTCGTTTCATCTTGTTTTTGATGCTTAATTTCATCAAAGAAACTTTCTAATCTTAATTTTAAGACAAACATAATATCCATTATTTCTTTAGTAGGTGGACAATTCATATCATTAATTATTCTAAACATAAAGCAGTATTCTTCATAAAGGTTAGGAGCCAGCTTTTCTAGTCTATGAAGTTTCATATGAGCTTTTCTAGTTAATAAAGCACCATTTTTAATTGAAAGTTCACCATTATCTTCATTTTTTATAATATGGTGGTATGTTAAAGGATTATCACTAGTAATTGGATATCCCATCCAGTCTACTATTGGATTTCCATATATTGTAAACATTTCTATCATTACGTATCTATTTCCCATGGAGCCTCCCTGATTAATTATATTCTAACATGAAAAAAGTTTAATAAAAACCCATATATTTTATTAAACTTTTATATTAATTTAATGCAGATACTTGGAATAATTCTACTTCTACTGGTGTTTCTTGACCAAATAAGTCAATTAGAACTGTTAATCTACTATTTTCAATATCAAGACTATCAATTGTGCCTTCCATACCTTTAAATGGTCCATCAACAATACTAACTTTAGTGCCAACAGTTAATTCTTTATCTACATCCATTCTAGTCATTCCCATATTTGCTAGAATTTTATCTATTTCTTGAGGTTTTAATGGAGTTGGTTTAGCACCTTTTCCTGATGAACCGATAAATCCAGTTACGCCAGGAGTATTACGTACAATATACCATGCTTCATCAGTCATAATCATTTCAACTAAAATATAACCAGGAAACATTTTCTTTTGTTTTTCTTTAATGCTGCCATCTTTCATTGTTTCTTTTACCGTTTCTTCAGGAATAATGATTCTAAAAATATAATCTTGAAAGCCCATAGATTCGGCACGCATTTCTAATTTTTCTTTTACTTTTGATTCATGACCACTATAAGTGTTTACTACATACCATTCTTTTTCCATATAAAATTATAACCCCTTTACTAGTGAACTTAACCATGCAAATAGTGCATCTAAGCCGTAAAAATATAAACCAAATATAATTATGAATGCTATAACGGCAATACTATATTTTACCATTTCTTCTTTACTTGGCCATTTTACTTTTTTAAGTTCAGCTTTTACTTCTTCACCGTAACTTTTTTTAGCAACCTTATTTGTTTTTTTAGTTTCTTTTTTGGCTACGATTTTCTTAGTTTTGTTTTTAAGTTCTTTTTCTTCTTTTTTTGCCATTTTTTCACCTCATTTTTAATTCAAAATAAAAACACCTTCGTGCTTGCATATAATATAACACACTATTACGCTTAATGCAAGGTGCTTTTAACTTATCTATATCAAATCTTTGATTTTATTTCTTATTCTTTGAATTGTATTATCTATTTGTTTTGGTTCTTTGTTTAATATTTTGGCAATATCAATGTAATTAAAGTCATTAATAATTAAATCATATACCTCTTTTTCGAAAGGAGATAAAGATTCGTTTATTTTTTTAGTTAATTCTTTATAGTTTTCTTCACTTTCCAGTTTTCTTAAAGGATCTTTAGTATTATCTCCAATTATTTCTTCTAAAGGTCTATTAAAAGTTTCATAATCATATTCAAGACTGTATGCTTCATTATGAATTTTATTTTTTTGAGTTTCGGCTTTTCTTACGGCATTTTGAATTTTTCTTTCAACTACTAATGAAATAAAAGTGGGAAGAGATGTTTCTTTGCTATCAGTGTATTTAATTAAAGCATCAGTAAATCCAAGCATGGCTTCTTGTCTAACTTCGTTAATGTCCATACCAAGAGCATAAATAGTTTTCTTATATTTAGAAATTATTATATCTATTATATAGTGATACTTTTCATAAAGAAAATCTTTAGCATCTTCATTGTTCTCACAAACCATTTGAGTTAATTCAATATCGTTATATTCCATTAATCTCCTATTCCAAATAGTAAAATTCCTGCTGAAACAGAAGCATTTAAAGAGTTAACATGTCCTTTCATAGGAATACTTACTATGACATCAGAATTTTTTCTTACTAATTTGCTTAATCCAAAACCTTCAGAGCCGATTATTAAACAAATTTTATCGGCATAGTTTATATGACGATAGTCTTCGCCATCGGCCTCAGCAGCGTATATGAAGAAACCTTTTTCTTTTAAATTATTTATTGCATTTACTAAATTGTTTACCATTATAATATTTACATGTGCAAGGGCGCCACTACTAATTTTCATAACAGTTTCATTTACTAAAACGGATCTATCTTTAGGTATTATTATGTGTTTTATTCCCCTTGCTTCACAAGAACGAATGATAGCGCCAAAATTGTGGGGATCTTCTAAATGATCTAGCATTAAGATATAGTTATCATTTTCTTTAATATCTTCTATTTGGCCATATACATAATCATATATTTCGGCGATAATTCCTTGATGATTTTTGGCCATTTTGTCCATAACGTTATTTTCGGTTACAACATATTTTAAATGATTGTCTTTGATTAAATCTAGTAATTCATTATCATGAAAATTATTACTTATATATAGTTTTCTAATTTTTGATTTATCTAATTCTCTAAAGACATTTTTTCCACAAACTCTCATAATATTACCTCCATTATTTCTTCTAGTCTTGCTTTATTGTTTTTATATAAATAACCTATTAGGCATTCAAAACCAGTTGCCATGTGATATGTTACAACATCTGTAGTTTTGCTTTTATGGCTTTTACTGTTACGGCCTTTTCTTACTATTTCTTGCTCTTCAGCGGTTAAAATATTTTCATTTATAAGCTTTTCTAAAATCTGTCGCTGACTAGTGGCTGACACATATTTTAAGGATTTATTTTGAAGTTCATTAACATTAGCAATGCCACTATTTATAAGATGATTACGTACATATAATTCGTAAACAGCATCACCTAAATAAGCAAGAATAAGATTTTCCATAAACATCACGCAAAGAATATATCATAATTTATGAAAAAAGTAAAACAAAAAAAGAGTTAATCTAAGGCTTTTAGAATTAACTCTTTATTATTAATAATTCGTTCATTTTCCGGATCTAAATTTAAAGCAATATTTACATATTTAAGTGAGGTGTTATAATCTTTTAGATAGTAGTAACATACTGATAGTATATCTTCAATAGTACCGTTATAACAAGCTGGGTCATTTATGTAACTTTTGGGGTTTTGTTTAATTAGTAGGGCCAGTTCTAAATAATGAACTGCATAGTCATATTTTTTTTGTAAATAATATATGTTTCCTGTTTCATAATATCCTTCTCTTAAGTATGGTGCTTCGGCGATAGAATTAATAGCATATTTGAGTGCTTCATCGATATTTCCTAGGTTTAAGTAGTCCCTAGATATAAATCTCATTGAGGCACATCGTTCATCTTTCCAGGTGGCACTTTTTAATTCTAGGTGTTTTTTTAAAGTATCTATAGATTCTTGGTATTTTCTATAGTACATGTACTCTCTACCTAAGTAATGCATGTTACGGTCATTTTCAGGATCTTCTTTTACAGCTAATTCTAGTAGAGGTAAGTACGAACTTCGAGATTTATTGTGGTCAGGATAATGTTTTAAAATGATGTCATCTATCGTAACTATTTTTTCATTTTCGCCTTCGTATTTAAGAACTTCATGTACAGCATTTACCCATTTGTAACCTTTTCTAGAATGAATTTTTTCTTGAAGAAATGTTACGCTGGGATTTCCATATTTATCGAATGCCCAAATATTAGTGTATCTTACACGGTTTGCTAGCAAGGCTTTTTCTTCTAATTTTTTTCTCCAGCCTTTATCTAGTATTTCATCTAAATCAGTGCAGACACAAATATCAACATCGTCAGGAACCATATCTAATGATTTATTTCTAGCAACATCAAATCGCCAAGGATTTATTATTTCAGTTTTGATAATTACACCAAGCTTGTTTAATTTAGATACAGTTTCATCTGTAGAACCGGTATCTAAAACGTATATTTCATCTGCTTCTTTCATGGAGTTATACCATCTATCTACAAACTTCGCTTCATTTTTAGATATTGCATAAACAACTATTTTCATATTAAATTATGCTGCAGCTCCGGTTGGACCTGTTGGACCGGTTGGACCTGTTGGGCCTGTTGGACCTGTGACTCCATCTGCTCCGGCTGCTCCAGTTGGGCCTGTTGGACCTGTGACTCCATCTGCTCCGGCTGCTCCAGTTGGACCGGTTGGACCTGTTACTCCATCTGCTCCGGCTGCTCCAGTTGGGCCTGTTGGACCTGTGACTCCATCTGCTCCGGCTGCTCCAGTTGGGCCTGTTGGACCAGTCGCACCAGTTGCACCAGTTGCTCCTGTTGGGCCTGTTGGACCTGTGACTCCATCTGCTCCGGTTGCTCCAGTTGGACCGGTTGGACCTGTGACTCCATCTGCTCCGGTTGCTCCAGTTGGGCCGGTTGGACCTGTGGCTCCATCTGCTCCGGCTGCTCCTGTTGGGCCGGTTGGGCCTGTGATTCCATCTGCCCCGGTTGCTCCAGTTGGGCCTGTGATTCCATCTGCTCCGGTTGCTCCAGTTGGGCCTTGTGGAATGGTTAAATTTAATACATAGTTTGGTGCAGTACCAGAAATAGATGCACTTGCTTCAGAACCAGGTGACCCTGTAGTTACTGTTCCAATTGTTAAAGTTGGAGTTGCACCTGCTGGACCGGTTGGACCTGTAGCACCCGTGGCGCCTGTTACTCCTTGAGGACCTGTTGGTCCAGTGTTTCCTTGAGGACCAGTTACACCTTGAATACCTTGTATACCTTGTGGGCCAGCGGGACCGGTCGGACCTGTAGCGCCTCGCGGTCCTGGTGGCGCATAAAATGTATAACAATTTGTTTCATTACAATCGTTCATATTTTACTTCCTTTCTTTAATATTCTATGATGGTTACTCTTTTTTTGACCACAAAAAAAGTACTATATAGTACCTTAAATGTCTTTAATATATTTATATGCATTAATAGCACTTGATGCTCCTTCACTGGCGGCGGTTATGATTTGATAAATATCTTTTTTGGTATTATCACCGCAAGCAAAAATTCCTTTGATGTTTGTTTCTTGGCGGTTATCAACAATTATATAGCCATGGTCATCAGTTATTCCTAATTCTTTAGCAAAATAAGTTATTGGACCGTAACCATTGTTAATAAAAAGAGCATTTGTTTCTAAATAATTAACTTTTAATTTTACTTTTTCCAAGATTTTTTCGCCAATTATTTCAGTAATTTCTTCATTTGGCATTAAAACAATATTGTCTAAAGCCTTAACTTTTAATATTAAATCTTTAGGTCCTAGTAAATCGTTTTGATTATATACAAAATACACTTTTTGAGCAATCCCACTTAAATAAATAGCATCTTCTAAATTTTTAGGGCCATTGCCATATAATGTTACTATTTTATCTTTATAAAGGGAACCATCACATAATGTACAATAACTTACACCTGGTAGTTTCTCATTTTCTAATCCAAGTTTTAATGGACCTCTGCCAGTAGCAATAATTATTGATTTTGCTTGGTATTTATTTTTATTTGTTATTACTTCTTTATAGTCTTTATTATTAATTATATTTTCTACTTCTTCAGTTACATGAGGAATGTTTAAATCTTTAAATTGTTTATAAAATTTTATGGCTAAGTCAGAACCAGTAATATGTTCATAGCCTAAATAATTTTCGATATCTTTAATATTATGAAGAGTTCCACCGGGCATTCCTCTTTCAATAACGAAAACATTTAGATTACTACGTTTTGCATAAATACAAGCGTTAAGACCGGCTGGACCTAAACCGATTATTATTAAATCGTACATTTATATCACCTAAAATCTAATTGCATCTATATTATTTTTGTCGTTGTATAAATCTTCAAAGCGACTTTTGCGAGCATTTATCATTAGCATTACTATTCCAATAATTATCATAATTACAGAAACAAACTGAGCAACTTTAAAGCCGGCTAACATTAAAGCATCTGTTCTACTGATTTCAATTAAAAATCTTATTACACCATAACCGATTAAATAAAGAGCCGTCATCGTGCCAACTTTAATATATGATCCTCTTCTTACGATTAGAAAAATAACAAACAAGGTAAAGCAAGCAAGTGATTCATATAAAAATGTGGGTGTATAATATATTCCTTCAATACACATTCCATCTATAATAAATTTAGGAATGTGTAAACTTTGCAAATGTTCTAGCGTTGTTGCTACTCCGTGGGCTTCACTATTAAAGAAATTACCCCATCTACCGATTGCTTGGGCTAGTAGTAGTGGTACGACAATAAAATCTAAAAATCTTAAGGTTCTACCACGGTATTTTTTTATATAAATTATTATTGTAAGTAATCCCGCAATAATACCTCCATGAATGGCAAGACCGCCTTTCCAGATTTGTAATATTTCAGATATATGACTACTATAATAATCCCAATTAAATATAACATAATATAATCTAGCACCTAAATAGCCAATAATTATAGTCCAAAAACACATGTTAAAAATAAAATCTTTAGGAACATTAAATCTAGCGGCTTCCTTTTCTATAAGGACAATTGATATGACAATTGCTACTAGCATAATGATAGCATACCATCTAATTTCAAATGAACCAATTGTAAAAAGTATAGGGTTCATTATTTGCCTCCATTAATGCATTTAGTTATTATCGCATCTATAAATACGGTTAAAACTGATATAAAAATTGAAATGAAGAAAGGAACAAACCATCCTTCAATAACAAAATTACTTCCAATAATTGCGCTAGTTAGTTTTAAAATAATGACGTCAATAAAGGGATATAATATTCCTAGTGTTATTACTGTAACTGGTAGTGCTAGGAATTTTAATAAAGGTTTTACTGTGTGATTTAAAATCATTATTACTAAAGCAGCAAGTAAAGCATACTTAAAAGAAGAAATATAGAATCCTTTAAATATTACGGAAGATAGTTTTAAAACAAATGCATTTATACAAAGAGTTAAAAACAAATCTAAAAAACTCCATAAAGCAGATTTTTTTTCTGAATATATTTCCATATTTATCACCAATTTAATTATATAATTTATTTACATATTTAGCAATTTAATTTGTTTCTAGTTTCTTTTTTATATACATGCCAGTATACGAATTTTTATTTTTGGCAACTTCTTCTGGAGTTCCTGTAGCGATGATTGTTCCTCCCTCATCTCCACCTTCAGGACCTAAATCTATAATATAATCAGCGCATTTTATAACATCTAAATTATGTTCTATAACAATAACAGTATCTCCATTATCTACTATTCTTTGTAAAATAACTAATAATTTTTTGATATCATCAGTGTGTAAACCAGTTGTAGGTTCATCTAATAAGAAAATACTTTTACCAGTTGGCTTTTTTTGTAATTCTTTAGCTAATTTAACTCTAGCGGCTTCACCACCAGATAAAGTTGGCGCTGATTGTCCTAATTTTATATAAGAAAGTCCTACATCAATCATAGTTTGTAATTTGTTCTTAATTTTAGGAACACTATCAAAAAATTCAATGGCTTCCGATACTCGCATATCAAGTACTTCAGCAATATTTTTTTCTTTAAATTTAATATCTAAAGTTTCCGTATTGTATCTAGTTCCGTGGCAAACATCACAAGGTACGTAAACATCTGGTAAAAAGTGCATTTCTATTTTCTTAACGCCATCTCCCCAACATGCTTCACAACGGCCGCCTTTAACGTTAAAAGAAAATCTTCCTTTGTCATAGCCTTTCATTTTAGCTTCTTTCATATTTGCATATAGGTCTCTAATATCATCGAATACACCAACATATGTGGCAGGATTACTCCTTGGGGTTCTTCCGATTGGATCTTGAGAGATATCAACTACTTTATCGATATTTTCTAAACCTTTGATTGTTTTATGCTTGCCTGGTATTACCATAGAGCCATATACACTGGCTTTTAAGGCTTTTAATAATATTTCATTTACTAAGGTACTTTTACCAGAACCAGATACGCCAGTTACTAAGGTTAAGGTTCCTAAAGGAAATTTTACATTTATATTTTTTAGATTATTTTCTTTAGCACCTTTTATTTCAATAAATTTACCATTCCCTTTACGGCGTTTTTTTGGCACGTCAATTTTTAGGGTTCCATTTAAATATTTACCAGTTAAACTTTCTGGATTATTCATTACTTCTTTAGGAGTGCCACAGGCTACTACTTTACCACCATGATCACCTGGTCCCGGGCCAATATCAACTAAATAATCGGCTGCTAACATTGTATCTTCGTCATGTTCAACAACAATTAGTGTATTTCCTAAATCACGCATTTCAAGCAGTGAGTTAATTAATTTGTCATTATCCTTTTGATGCAATCCGATAGAGGGCTCATCTAATACATATAGAACACCGGTTAGTTTACTACCAATTTGAGTTGCTAATCTTATTCTTTGGGATTCGCCACCAGATAGTGTGCTTGCTTCTCTTGATAAGTTTAAGTAACCAAGTCCCACATTATTTAAAAATGATAAACGATTTTTTATTTCCTTAACTATTAACTCACTTATTTGTTTTTGTGATTCTGTTAGTTTTAAACCATCCATAAAAGGAATAAGATCTTTTATGCTCATTTGACAGACTTCATATATGTTTTTGCCATTTATTTTAACGGCTAAAACATTGTCTGCTAATCTGGCACCATGACATTTTGGACAAGGCTGATCTACCATGTAAGATGATATCCACTCTCTTATCCATTTACTATTAGTTTCTAGATATCTTCTTTCAAGATTAGTTATAATTCCTTCATATGAACTATTAACATATCTTCTGTTTCCCGTTTTACTTATATATTCATAATCTATATTTTCATTAGTTCCATATAAAATAATATTTAATTCTTCTTTGGTTAAATCTTTAATGGGTTTTGTTAAATCTATTTTATAATGTTTACAAACAGTTTCTAACTGAGTTAGTGCCATATTTTGATCAATACTAAAACATTTTATAGCTCCCTCGTATACACTTTTAGATTTATCTGGTATTAATAAATCTAAACTAATATTTTGTTTAAAACCTAGCCCTTTACAGTCAGGACAAGCACCGTATGGAGCATTAAAAGAAAATAATCTTGGCTCTAATTCTGGTAATGAAAAATTACAGTCAGGACAAGCATAATGCTCGCTCATAATAAATTCTTCCTTACCAATTACGTTTATTAAAACTTTTCCATCGGCTAGTTTAGTACTTTGCTCAATTGATTCAAATATACGACTTTTTTCT
Organism: uncultured Bacilli bacterium; assembly: GCA_934098375.1. GTDB lineage: Bacteria > Bacillota_I > Bacilli_A > RF39 > UBA660 > CAG-533. The sequence continues at coordinate 81,123 of CAKOOC010000002.1, read as the reverse complement.
TCTTTATCAATTACGATGCGATCAATTACTACATATATATTGTCTTTTTTATTCTTTTCACATTTTATATCTTCAGATAAATCATACATTTCATCATTAACTCTAACTCTGGTATAACCTTTTTTTCTTAAATCATCGAATAAATCTTGATGGGTACCTTTTTCGCCATGAACGATTGGTGATAGAATTTCAATTTTTGTACCTTCTTCTAATTCGAGAACTTTTTGAGTCATTTCTTCAATACTTTGACTTTTGATTGGTTTATGATGAATAGGACAAAAAGGAGTACCAACACGAGCAAATAATAATCTTAAATAATCATAAATCTCTGTAACTGTTCCAACAGTTGAACGAGGATTATTGTTTGTTGTTTTTTGATCTATAGATATACTTGGGCTTAACCCTTCGATGGAATCAACATCTGGTTTTTCAGCATTTCCTAAAAACTGACGAGCATAAGCACTTAAAGATTCAATGTATCTTCTTTCACCTTCAGCATAAATTGTGTCAAAAGCAAGACTACTTTTACCACTGCCTGATACACCAGTCATAACAATTAATTTATTTTTTGGTAGTTCAATATCTATATTTTTTAAATTATTTTCTCTTGCACCTTTTACAATTATTTTATCCATATTACATCTTTCCTTTGCATTAATTATTTTACCACGTATTTAAAAAAATATTGGTTTTAATAACAAATTATAATTTATTTCATAATTTTTAATAGCGTTATTAATATAACATACGAACAAATATATGTCAATGTTTTTTGTACAATTGTTTGCAAAAGAAAAAGACCACAAATTTTATGATCTTTAATTAAAACTAACCTTCTTACCTTTGAAAGCGGAACTGGTAAATTTTTGTGGATATTGATTGGCTTTAGTTAAGAAATTTATTTCATAATCACTATAAAATTGTCTTAAAACATCTTTATCCATTTTAACTTGAGCATATCTTTGATGCTTTATTGCTTCTATTTCAAAGAAATTTTGCGGATGTAAAATAGCAGTTTTAAACGCTTTATAAAACATATTATTTATTTTTTGTTTAAATGTGCTATAAATAGTAATCGCATAATGATCATCACTTGTTGGTGTTGTTAAAGTTAGACCATCATTTAAAGAGAAAGAATAAACATCAATTTTGCGAGCCTTTGTTAAACTATCAAATTCTTTTATAGTTGGTTTACTTTTGTTTAGCTCTTTCATAAGTTGGTAATAAGGGGTGTCTGTATTGTTTTCTTCTAAGCTACTTATTTTATTTGCCGGAATAACTGTTCCATCAGGATAGATAGCACTTAAATAATAAGATGCATCAAGGCTAAAATCTCTGGGAACAAATACAAATTTATATGTATCACTGGTTAATTCGTCGTAATAACATAAGTTGTTTAGTCTTTCTATAATAATGTTAATTAATTCATTATCTACTATATTAAATTCTCCCCAATTTTCACCAGGAAATTTTATGTTTAAATCATGAGCGAAAACCATTAAACTTAGAACAATATCTTGCGCACTATATTCAACATATTTCATATTTATTGACCGAATACAATGTATTTTGCATTAACTACTGGCGTATTACCATTAATTGTTTGATACTTTCCATAAACAGTTATCATGTCGCCGTTAATAAATCCTTGTTCATATTTCTTATCAACATAATTGATTTCAACATAGTAATTTTTGCCATCGTTAAATAGATTAGCATCAATAGTAATTTTCATATCGTTTCCAAGCCCTGTATCGATACCAGTTACTTCTACTACGGTACCAATTATTCTAATATCTTTATCTTTATAATCAACGGGTTTTCTTACTAGGTTTTCATAAGATACTAATTCACATGATTGCTTATAATCTTCTTCACTTAAATTAGAGCCATTACCAATTTTTTCGATAAAATGAGTACATAGTATAATTGTTATAAATATGGCTGCGAATAAAAGGAAGAATACTATGCTTAAATTACTTTTTTGTCTTTTACGGCAATGAGGGCAAATACTCATTCCTTTTTGAAAAGTATTATGACAATAAATGCATTCTATTTCATTTTCACTGATGGGAATTATTTTGTTTATTTTTTCTGTTTCTTCAATTTTAACAGTTTCATTTAATTCTTTGGTCTTTTTAGGAACTTTTTCCTTTTTTACAGTATTAGTCTTTTTTACAGCAGATGACTTAGTACTACTTTTTGTCGTTTTTTTAGTTTTAGTTTCTTTTTCCATTTGACACTCCTTTATTATAATTAGATTATATTATAAAGATGAGATTAATGCAATTTATTTGTTTAGAGTTTTTAAATAATCGTTAAGGCAATTAAATAATTCTTCACTTGTTTGACACTTGCAAATATTATTTTTTATATTGGCACTGTTTGGTAAACCCTTAATATACCAAAGAGCATGCATTCTGATTTCTAAGATTGCTTGTCTTTCATTAGTAGCATTTAAAAGTAGTTCATAATGTTTTTTTAACATTTCTATTTTTTCCTCAGGTGCTATTTCTTTAGGTAATGTGCCATTTTCTAAGTATTCTACGCATTCCTTGATTAACCAAGGATTTCCTAAAACCCCTCTTCCAATCATAACAGCATCACAGTGAGTTTCTTCTAACATTCTTTTAGCGTCAAAACAAGATTTAATATCACCATTGCCTATTACAGGAATGCTAACACTTTCTTTTACTTTTTTGATAATATCCCAGTCGGCTTTTCCACTATATCCTTGAGATCTAGTGCGTCCATGTATTGTTATAGCGCTCGCACCCGCTTCTTCAATTTTTTTAGCAACAAGGCAAGCATTAATATTTTTTTCATCCCAGCCACTACGAATTTTTACAGTAACAGGAACACTTACATTTTCTACTACTGCTTTAACAATTTCATAAATTTTTTGGGGATTTTTTAATAGAGCACTTCCTGCTTGGTTTTTGATAGCAACTTTTGGAACTGGACAACCCATATTAATATCTATTATATCTGGATGCATAGTTTTTTCAATAATTTTAGCGGCCTTCACAAAAGAATCAATATCACTACCAAATATTTGCTGCGCGATAGGTCTTTCTTTATCATCCATTTTTAATAAGTCGAAAGTTTTTTCATTACCATAGGTTATGGCTTTATCGCTAACCATTTCTGCATATATTAAGCCAGCACCCATCTCTTTAATAATTTGTCTGTAAGCTGTATTACTTATTCCAGCCATTGGTGCTAAAACAACTTGATTTTTTATTTCTAAATTTTTAATTTTCCATTTCATAATAATTCCTCTTTGGCAATATTTTGCAATAAATAAATGATTAATGCAAGATAAAAATACTATAGAAAATTTCCATAGTATTATTTTTTGTGAAATAGAACAAGATCATCTTGGTGTAAATTATATTTTTGTTCTTCATCTGTATCAATATGTAATTCAATAAAGGCTTCTTTGGATGTTTTTATTTTAGCATCAAAAGCATATTCATTATTAATATAAACATTTACGCTTTCTTTATTTTCTAAATTTAATCTCTTGGCTGTTTCTTCATCCATATGAATATGTTTTTCGGCAAGAATTAAGCCTTCATTTAAGTATACTTCTTTGTTTGGACCTACTAATATAATAGGCAAACTTCCATTCAAATCATGACTTTGTCTTCTCGGAGGATTAACTCCTAAAATTTTAGAGTCACTTTCATTAATTTCTACTTGATTATAGTCTCTTAAAGGTCCTACAATCCTAACATGATTAATTATTTGATTATTCCATTTTATATCTAATGTATCAGTACTAGCAAACTGGGTAGGCTGTTTTAAATAGTTCCTAACTTCCATTTCTTTAGATCCAAATAATTCTTCGTATATTTCTTTAGTTAAATGAATGTGTCTTTTACTGACACCAACTGGTATAATCATACTATCACCATGTTAAATTATATCATGATGCTTGTCTTAAATTATAAATATTTTTTTAATTTGACAATTGCATTACTTTGAAAGTCTTTAAAATCTCTAATTATTTTTTTGATATCTTCATCAATATCTTCATCAAAAGTTCCAAACATTTTAGTCATTTCTATTTCGCCCATAGTTAAACCTTTAATTAACATGTCTGCTATGGCGGCATCACTGTTATCTTTTAATACTTGCATTTTAATTCCCATGTCAGCACTTATAGTGGCCCCTTTACCAAAACCTTGGCCTTTTTCATTTAAATCAGTTAAAAGTTTTTCACTATCATTTTGAAACTGCTCATAACTATTTAATATATCTTCTACAACGGGTGTAATTTTATTATCTTTATTTTCTAATGTTTTTAAGAGAGTTTTTGTTGATTCGGCTCCCATTTTAGCATTTTTATAAACATAATTAATAATTCCTAATTCGTCTTTCATTAAATCACCATTATTATTTTGCGCTTTTTTAGATGATTTTATTCATTAGATTTTAAGGAATCAATTATACGTTTTTTGCTTGCTTTACTCGCCGGAATAAAACTAGAAATATAAGAAATAATGATACTAAATATAAGAATAAATAAGATTATATTTATATTTAATGATGCTAAATTTTTTATTTCTATTTTTTGATATATCCATGTACTTAAAAGTTTGTTTAAAATTAAACATAATGTAATGCTGATAAAAAAGGAAAACAAGCAAATTATATTACTTTCACAAATAAATATTTTTTTAATATGCCGATTTTTATAACCAATACTTTTTAAAATACCAATTTCTTTCGTTCTTTCTAAGGTATTTATAAAAGTTATAATATAAATCATAATAATAGAAACAATTATAGATATAACACTAAATAATATTAAAATAATACTTATAGTTTTAATCAAATTTTTTAAAAGCGATAACGTATTTTCGGCATTATCAATAATATTTACATTTTTTAAATTTTCTTTAATAGTTATTTTACTATGATAATTTCGGGGATAAATATAGATATCTGTGATAGGACGATCAAATAGACTACTTTGATATAAGATTCCATTTAAAGATGAATAATATGAATTATCACTTTTTACAAAACCAACTATTTTAAGTTTTTGATTATTAACAATAAATGAAGTATTTAAATAGTCTTTATAATTACTTTTAAAAATATTTAAATAGTTATAAACACTTTCACTTAAACTATTATTATAATTTAATAATAGTACGACTTCATTATTATTACGAGGATATCTTCCCCTTATAAGGGTAAACTTCTTATAATCATTAATGACATAAGAGACTTTTTTAAAATTATAGTCAATGTCTTTATAGTAGGTTATTTCTTCATAAAGATGGGGATTTAGATTTTTTACTTGTTTAAGTAAATCTTTTGTTATAGAATTGGTAATTAAAGAATAATCTTTGGTAACAGAAAAGTCGCCGGTAATAATTTTTTCTTCTTTTAAAACATTATTATTAAGACTTATTCCTTCTTTACTTATAATTAGGGGATAATTATATAAATATTCTTGTTCATATTTGTTTATTTCTTTAGAAAAACCATTTTTAATAGATAAAATTAAAGATAAACTAAGTAACCCAATAGCAAAAGCTAAGGACGTTAAAATACATCTTTTCTTTTTTACTTTAATATTTTTTAAACTTATTTTTAGTATATCTTTAAAAGAAACTTTAAAATTACTTAATTTAATACTTTGGGGTATTATACCGTAAAAAGGATTTGTGTCACTTTTAATACTTCCATCTTCAATTCTAATAATACGATCACCATATTTTTGTGCTAAAAATTCATTATGAGTAACAACAATAACTAATTTATTTTTTGATGCCTTTTTTAATAAATCCATAACAGCCAAACTGTTTTCAGAATCTAAAGCACCTGTTGGTTCATCTGCTAAAATAACACTAGTATTTTGCATTAAACATCTACAAATGGCGATTCTTTGTTTTTCACCGCCAGATAATTTATTGATATTTTCTTTTTTATTAACACCATCTAGTTTTAAATTTTTTATTATTTTTTGATAGTTAGAGATCTTTTTGTTTAAATTAGGCAGTAAAAAAAGATTATCATAAAAATTTAAATTGGTAAGCAAGTTATAATCTTGAAATATAAAACTGACAATTTGATTATGATATTTATAATCAGAAATATTTTTAATATCATTATTATAATATAAAATATTGCCTTTCGTAGGGGTATCGATTTTACCGATTAGATTTAAAAGAGTCGTTTTGCCTGAACCAGATGGGCCAAGAATAAAAACTAAGCCTTTTTCTCTAAATTTTAAATTTATATTTTTTAAAATAACATTATTGTTTATTTCTTTTGTAACATTGTTAATACATATCATTTATTTTTTCCTTTCATAATATATATTAACGAGAAATTTTGGATTTCCTTTTTTTTCGTAAAAATAATTGACAATACAAATCAAGAATTTGATTTTCTATCGACTTTAACACCTAGTATCTGAATATCTTTACAAATTATTTCTTCTAGCATAATGCCTGATGTGTTTTTACTATCATTATTATTACTTCGTTTTTAGCCACTCATAACATAAATTGCGTTTCCAGTGGTGTCACAATCTCATCATCTTTATAAGTACTATAAAATTGAACCGTTTGTTATATATTTCTTTTAGTAAACCCTTTTATGTTAGGATAATTATTTTTCATGAAGTTTTTACTTTTCTGTATGCATTATTTTTTCAATCCTTTCATATGTGCTCAATTCCTTACAATAAATTCTCTTAATTTCAAATAGATTATACCATTTGTGATTAACGTTTAATTTCCTTTATTTAATTTAAAATTTTTCTTTTCTTCTTCTACAGCTGTTATTAATTCTTGTTCTGTTGGCATATGTAATTTATATTCGGAAGAAAATATCGTTTTATTATCTTCGGGAAGGGTATATTTTACAATTGTTTCATTTTTGTTTGTTGAAAGTAATATCCCAACTGTTGGCTTTTCATCAACTTGTTTTATTTCTCTATCGTAGTAATTAACATACATTTGCATTTGTCCGATATCTTGATGTGTTACTTTTCCTATTTTCAAATCAATAATTACAAAGCATCTTAGAAGTCTATTATAAAAAACTAAATCTGGGTAAAAATGCGCTTCTTCTAGTGTTAATCTTACTTGATTGCCCACATAACTAAAGCCTTCCCCTAATTCCAATAAAAAATCCTTTATATGTTCTATAATATTTTTTTCTAAATCGGATTCTAAATAATCTGTATTTTCTTTTATATCTAAAAATTCCAGTACAAAAGGGTCTTTGACTAAATCTTTGCTTGTTTTTAAAATTTGTCCTTTTTCAGATAATTCAAGTATTTTTTCTTTATTAGCAGATATCGTTAATCTTTCATAAAGTAATGAATCTCTTTGCCTTTGAAGTTCTCTAACACTCCATTTAGAATTGATACATTCATTTAAATAAAAATTTCTTTTAAGTTCGTCATCTATTTTAATAAGTTCTAAATAGTGCGACCAACTTAATTTGGCAGACACTGTCTTCCAAATTGGATACATTAGATAAAATTTTCTCATAGTTCGTAAATTTCTTGAAGAAAATCCTTTACCAAATTCATTAGTTAACTTTTTAGATAATTTGTCTAATACAGTATCGCCATAACTGGCTCTTTCTTCACCTTGTTGTATTTCCATAATTACTTTTCCTATATTCCAATATAAATTAAGCATTTCTGTATTCACAGTATGGTAAACTTTATTTCTACTATTTATAACTAAATCTTTGATATTATTAAAAATATTATTTACTTCATTATCTTTATATATTAATTCATTGTTCATAAGCTACCTCCAATCAGTTATATATTAAAGTCAAATATTATTTTTATTACCCTTTCGATGGGCATAAGAAAATAATTTTGTTGTTAATTTCTTTTGTAACACTTTAATACATATTATTTTTTTAATAAGTTCTAAATAGTGAGAATAATTCAATTGCGACAACGCTGTCGTCGTAATTGAAAAACAAGTATAAAATTTTCTTATTCTTTCTAAATTGCTTTTAGAAAATTCTTTACCAAATTTAACCTTTCGATGGGCAGAAAAAAATAACCTTATTGTTTATTTTTTTGTAACACTTTAATACATATCATTTATTTTTTTCTTTCATAATATATATTAACGAGAAATTTTAGATTTCCTTTTTTTCGCAAAAAAAATTACCTTAATGGTAATTTAACGGCATATTATGAATTTAATTAAAACACCTAAAATAAGAATAACACCTAATATGGATAAGACAATTTTAGCATTATCATCTAATTTCTTAATTTTTATGCGAAAGATAAATGATAGTCCAACTATTACAAAAAAGATTGAAGCGATTATATCAAAATATTTAAATTTTAGAAAGAAACATGCTAAATATATTAATGGATAAATAACAGATATAGAGGTAATTGGAGCACCAATAAAGTATCCTTTTTCACTTTTCTTACAAATATCTAAAGTATTAAAATACGCTAAACGAATCATGCCACACAAACTATAAAAGATTAGGCAAATCCATGCATAATAACAACTTTTTGGTAAACAACAAACGGTTAATACTAAAGGAAAAACACCAAAAGAAATTAAATCTGATAATGAATCAAGTTGAACGCCATAGACTGATTGCTCTTTAGTTGCTTCTTTTCTTCTTGCTAATTTCCCATCAAAAGCATCACAAATTCCGGCTAGTATTAAACAGAAAATTGGTAATAAGCGGTTTCCATTAATTGCAAAAACAATACCTAAAAGTGCTAGTGATGTTCCAGTCATTGTTAATAAATCGCAGTCGCGATAGTATCCTATAAATTTTTTCATTTTTTTACTCCTTTTTATTAGTTTTAAATACTAATAATTTACTTAAAATATAATTGCCAATTACTACTACTACTTGTACTATTAATTTGGCTATCATATCATCTAATTTGATTTTTTCTACAAACAATATCATTAATAAAGTGTCTAAAATTAAAGTTGCTACTCTGGATGCCGTAAAGCTTATAAATTCTTTTAATTTTTGAGCGCTTTTACTATGAAAAACGAAATATCTATTGGTAAAATAAGCAAATATTACAGCTACGATCCAAGATAAAACATTAGATGCTATATAATTGATATTTAAACTTTTAGAAAATAAAGCATAAGACAAAACAGAAACAACTGTTGTTAAAGCCCCGACTATTAGATAATTCCAAAGTTCTTCATTTTTGTGATATATTCCCCAGCCGAAGTCCCAAAATCTTTTAAATATGTTAGGCTTATAATTTTTGTAATCATATAATTTATTCTTTTTGACAAAATAACTTTTTTCAGCAAGGTCTAACAAAGGCTTATCATTATTTGAATCACTATACATTTCTTTGATAATAGCCTTAGGATATTTTTGATAGAAGTTTTTCACTTTGACTTCTTTGGAATTATTTGTCTCGTAAAACTTACCATTATGTTTATCAACATTAGAAGCGATTAAATCTTTAACTTTTAATTTATTACATATTGGTTTTAAAAGAAATTCAGGTGAAGCAGAAATTATTATGTCATTAGAATGTTCTTTTTCTAAATAAAACTTTTTGACTTTCTCTTCATTTTCTTTCCAAAAGTTTTCCACCATTTTATCGATGTTTTCCACATCATTTAGAAAAGAAAATAGTTCTTCTTTACATTCAGTTATATTTATATATTTCGTTTTATATCTAAAAAAGGCTAATATCATTTTAGGAAAGCGTTTATAAATTTTCTTATTATGTTTTAGGCAATATTTAAAAAAATCTACCGAACTATCACCATCATAGATAGTGCCATCAAAATCGTACAATATCATTTGCATTTTACATCACGTTATAATTGTATCAAAAAAAAGCGTTTTATTAAACACTTTTTGATTTTTTAAATTTTGTTAATTTTTATTTTGTTTATTATGCTTAAATAAAATGTCAGTTTTAAACAATAATATTATAATTATTATTAATAGGATAATATATAAAATAATTGACAATCTATTATCACCTAAAGCGTAAAATATAGAAATAGTAGCACAAATCATATTTATTCCATACATGATTAATACAGTTTTTTTAGTTGATTTATTTAGTTTTAAAAGTTGGTGATGAATGTGTTCTTTGTCAGCAGTGCCTATACTTTCTCCTTTGATAATTCTTCTAATCATTGCTAAAATTGTATCTAATATTGGTAAAAATAAGATTATAATAGGAATGATAAGAGAAGTAACAGTAGCTGCTTTATAACCTAAAAGCGCTATTACAGAAATCATAAATCCTAAAAACATACTTCCTGTATCCCCCATAAATATGGAAGCGGGATTAAAATTATAAACAAGAAAGCCTAAAGTAGATCCTAGCATTATTAAGCAAAGGGTTACATCTAAGGTTCTATAACGATCTAAGCAAAATGCAATTATAAAAATGGTTAGGAAAAAAATCGAACATGTTCCACCGGCCAAACCATCTAAACCATCAATTAAATTAATAGCATTTATAATGGAAACAATAAATAATATTGCTAAAGGGTATCCCCAATTATAGAATTCTATATTTAAGCCAAATGCTGATAAGGATGGTAAATAGATATTACCATAAAATACTACTACCGATGCGGCTACAACTTGTCCAACGAATTTATAACTGGCTTTAATTGGTTTTATATCGTCACAAATTCCTAAAATAATAAGTAAGGTTCCACCTATTAATATAGATATCATTTGAGTTGTAACTTCTCCAAAGAAAATGTATCCAATTAAAAATGATAAAAATATAGCAAGTCCGCCAAGTCTTGGCATAGGCTTTTTGTGAACTTTTCGTTCATTTGGCATATCAATTGCACCAATATGGTGCGCAATTTTTTTTACGAGAGGAACTAAAATTAAACTGGAAATAAATGTTGTAATTAAAACTAGAGTAATACTGTTCCCATTGACACTGTATTTCATATAACACCTTCTAATTGTTATTATAACTAAATTTTTCCATAAAAAAAAGATAATTTACGATTTTTGACCGTAATAGCGTAAAAATAATATTATTTTTTTAAGTTATAGACGTTTTTACATAAAAAAATTAGTAAAGTATATTCACTAATTTAATTTTGAAATTGTGCAATAATAGCATCAACAATTCTTTTACTAGCAAGTCCGTCGCCATATGGATTAGATGCATGGCTCATTTTCTCGTATTCAGATTTATCGGTTAATAAAGTTTTTGCTTCATTATATATTGTATTTTCATTTGTACCAACTAATTTAAGAGTTCCCGCTTTTATTCCTTCAGGACGCTCAGTAGTATCTCTTAAGACTAAAACAGGTTTTCCAAGAGATGGAGCCTCCTCTTGTACGCCACCACTATCAGACATAATCATATAACATTTGTTAATAAAATTATGAAAATCAATAACTTCTAGTGGTTCAATTAATTTTACTTTATCACAATCTGCAAATACTTCATTTGCTACACTTCGTACTTTAGGATTCATATGAATTGGATAAATTACTTTTACATCATTAAAATCATTAACAATTCTTTTTATTGCTTTAAATATATTTCTCATGGGATCACCTAAGTTTTCTCTTCTATGAGCAGTTACTAAGATTAGTTTTTCATTTTCTTTTACCCAATTTAAATATTCATTATTATAATCATCTTTAATAGTTGTAGACATAGCATCAATGGCTGTATTTCCGGTAACATAAATTTTACTGGCATCTATATTTTCAGAAATTAAGTTTTGTTTGCTTAATTCAGTGGGAGCAAAATACATATCGGTCATACAATCGACCATCTGTCTATTCATTTCTTCAGGATAAGGACTATATTTATCATTAGTTCTAAGTCCGGCTTCAACATGGCCAATCGCAACTTGATTATAAAAAGCGGCTAAGGCTCCTGCGAAGGTTGTTGTTGTATCACCATGAACTAACACTATATCAGGTTTACACTCTTTAATAACTTCTTCAAGGCCAGTTAGTGCTCTTGTTGTAATGTCACCTAAAGTTTGCCCTGGTTTCATAATATTTAAATCATAATCAGGTTTTATTTCAAATGTTTCTAAAACTTGATCTAACATTTCTCTATGCTGAGCAGTAACACATACAAGACTTTCGATTTCTTTTCTTTTTTCTAATTCTTTAACAAGAGGAGCCATTTTTATTGCCTCTGGTCTTGTTCCAAATATACTTAATACTTTAATCATTTTTCACCTACTTATACTTTTTTACTTTAAATAAAAATTTAACATTACTATTCCAAAATCTCTTTAATCTTTTAGGCTCACACATGATTCGATATAACCATTCTAAATTTAATTTAATAAATATTTTGGGTGCTCTTTTTTTAGTTCCACTTAATACGTCAAAAGAGCCACCTACACCAATAAAAACACCTTTTTTAAATTCATCTAAATGTTTGTATATTAATTTTTCTTGGGCTGGTATACCAAGAGCCACCATAACAATGTCGGGGTTTGCTTTTTTAATATTTTTAAATTCGTTATCTTTGTCAGTTACATAGCCATTTGTAGCACCAACTAATTTAATGCTACTGTAATCTTTTTTGATAACATTTTTCATTCCTACAATAACTTCTTCTTTACTTCCAAATAAATAAACTTTTAATTTTTTTTCATTAGCATATTCAAGAAGAAATTTAGCAATATCAATACCGGCAATTCTTTCTTTTACATTTATGTTAATCATTTTGGCAGCTTTAACTACTCCAATACCATCTGGTACAATTGTTACTTTTTTATCATTTAGCATTTTTTGCATTTCAGAATCTTGCTCACTTAACATAAATGTTTCAGGATTAGCGGTAATAATAAAAGTTTTTTCATTATTATCAATCTTGTTTTTTAATAGTTCACAAAAACTTGTAAACGATTTTGTATATAATCTTTCAAATATTTTTTTCATGTTTTTCTCCTTACTTAAAATATTTTCCAATTATAGGAATTTTTTGAGTTAAATATGTGCATATATAGGAAAATATAAATATACTTGTTGCGCATCCTATTACATACATGAAGGCATTTTCTCTACCTACATTAAATCTAGAAAGTAACTGTAATCCTAATACGTGGTATAGGTATATTCCATAAGTTTTACTGGAAATATTAAATATAAATTTATTGCTATCTTTTGTAAAACTATTTTTGCAGCAAAGAAATAATAAAGTAGATATTATAAATATGTTAATAGAAAAGACGTCAGAAGCAATAGATGATCCATTACTTAATTCATTTAGAGAACTAAAATGAAGTTCTAAAGCACATGTTATTATTGTGAATATAACTAAAATAGCCCATAACCATTTATTATTAACTTTTTTAAATACCTTATTATCTAGGTAATAACCTAAGACATAATATCCACAATATCCAGTAATTAATGGCAATTGGAATGAATTATATACAGAAACAAATTTTGACATTATTTCTAGATTAGGAATGTTTAATAAAGTGTAGATTATTATTCGATAAGCAATAAATATTAGTAAATAATATTCAATAATTTTTTCGTCTGTTTTATTAATCCAGGATTTTAAAATTGGAGTAATGATATACAATCCAATTAACATATAAATATACCAATAAGGAACTGGTACATTATTTATAAACACATTGATGACACTCATAAATAAATAATGAACACTAAAATTACAATCTAAAATACTATTTATTATATAAATAAGGAAATTAACAAAGCAAAGGGATATTATAACTCTTGGAATATATTTTAAATATATATCTTTACATGTGATTTTTTTATTTTTATTAAGAAGTAAAGCGCCAGAAACCATAACAAAAATCGGAACAGCAAAATTACCTAAAGTATTAAAAATTTTGAAAATGGCCCAGTTTATTTTGCTTCCTTCCTTTACACAACATAAATGCATAGCAATAACAGCAAAACTGGAAATTATTTTTAATAAATCTAAGTATACTTTTCTACTTTTTGTTTTCATAAACCTATCTCACAATCATTTAAAATTTTATTCCAGATTTTAAGTATTTCATCTGGCTCAAAATTTTTAGTTGTTTTTAATGCATTTGCACCTAATTTTTTTACTTCTTTAGAGTTATTTAATATGGCATCTAATTTTTCAATATATTCTTTTTCATTGCGGCTTTTAATTATGTAACCATTTTCATTGTTACTTATGATATCTTCTACACCGGAATCAGTTTTATAAGCGATACAAGGTAGACCATAAGACATGGCTTCTAGTAAAACCATGGGTAAGCCTTCGGATATTGATGTCATCGCAAAGATACTTGAATCTAAATAATATTTTTCTTGCTCGCGATGACTTAAATAACCAGTAAAGGTTACTCTTTCTGTGATACCTAAATTTTTAGTTAAATTTTTAAGATTATTCATTTCAGTACCATTACCAATAATATATAATTTAGAATCTTGATTTTTCAATTTAGAAAAAATTGTAATTAAGTCATCTATTTTTTTACCTTTATCTAATCTACTAACACTAATGATATTTTTATGTTTTAAATCAGACTGGCTAGTTACATTATTAATTAAAATATTAGGTAGTAATACAATTTTAGTGTGATGATTATTTTTTAAGAAGACTTCATAATCTTTTTTTAAACTTTTTGTTAGCGCACATAAATAATCAATGTTGTAATATTTTGTTTTTAAAATGTTTATATATTTTTTATCATTATTATGATGGTGATGCTCCTGAGCAATTTTTATTGTTTCTTCTTTGCCATAGTGACTTAATAAAGTACTAAAATCATATCGAGTTGATACAATAGCATCTGATTGATTATTTTCGATTTCATTAATAATTAAGAGTTTCTTTTGTAATAAAATTATAACAGCAATTATCCCTTCTTTAAATGCTTTTAAAAATTGATGTTTATGAATATAATCTAGAAAGACATCTTTATTAGGTTCATGTTTACAAAGATATTTTACTTTAACTTTTTTATCAAGTAAACTCGCTTGATTTTGCTTTAAATTATAGAAAGACACTATATCAACATCATAGTTACGACAAAGGGCATTGGCACTATTAATAGTTGCTGTTTCTATTCCACCATATCCTAGATGTAAACATAAAAAGGTTACCTTCTTTTTAGAGTTAGCAGTTTTTTTTTTAAGTTACTGGTTTGTTTACATAAAACATACATTAATACTAAGAATAAAGATAGATAAATATTTGCATTAGGTTTTCTTAAGAAGGCACCTGAATATTGGCCTCCGCCAACTAACAAAGGAATTAAGTAGCATAAAGTTACAAATTCAGCATTTCTAATAATATTCGGTGTTTTTACAAATTTTACAAAAGCAATGATAAGAAAATACAAAATAAATACCATATAAATACCAAACCCTAGATAACCATAATAGTAGAAAATGGCATCTAAATCGGTTTCTAAATCATATGAATTTGCAGCAAATCTACTATATCCAGCACCTAATACTCTTGTTAAAAAGTCTGAATCCTCTGTTTCGATTTTAGCGTTAATGACCTTTAAAAGTCTATTATTTGCTAACTTTTCCGGAGTAAGATTGTTTCTCATATATTTTACTACTTTCTCTTCCCCATGTAATTCCATTAATTCGGCATATATATGACTAATTTTTAATATTTCTACTATTTTCTGGTCTTCAGTTTTTTCGACATTTTTTGTTGTTGTATTTGGTTTACTATTATTAGGCTTTGTTGGTTGTGTGATTTCCTGCGGTTTATTATTAATTTTGCTTATTTCTTTTTGATTAAGTTCTATGTTATGTTGTGATTTGCTAACATTTATAGCAGTAAATGAATACTTATATAAGAAGCCTGCTAAAAAAACAATTAGTGCAGAAATGATAATTTTTGTTATTTTTTCATTAAAATTTTTCTTGACTATAAAAGAATTAAATAACATTACAATAGAATACGTAACCAGTGTAATATAACAAGCTTTAGTCGCATTATAATATAACATAACAAATGCAATTATATACGTTATTAAAAAGATAAAATCATTTTTTTTAAAACTATAACATATTGCCCATGGACATAAGGCACATAAAATCATGCTTGGCGTATTCGATCCTGTAAACCATCCAATTATTCCTGTATTACTATATTCATAAGTGACTTCATATGTATTTGTTATATACGAAAATGCTATAACAAAAAAGATTATTAAAAATGAGTAAAACATTCCTTTTTTTATTAATAAAATGCAATCAGGACGATTCTTTACATAGTCTATCATCATAATTGTAAGAATTGGCATCTGAAATACTAATACAAAATATTTTACATCTAATAATAAATTTAAACTATTAATTCTATATAAATTTATAATATGTAGAACAAAAAATATTGCAAAAGGAAATAATTCAATTAATAATTTTTTTTTGTTTTTAGAGTTTTTAAAAACAAAAAAAGCCATTATCACAAGTAGAATAATTCTAATTATCCAAGAATATGATTTTTCTATTGTTTTTGTTTGAAAATAAGCAATTACATCTATAATAGGTTGAATCATTATAAAAAATAATAGCCAATTATCCTTTATTTTTTTTAAAAAATTATTCATAAATACCACCTTACTAACTATCTTTTTATTGCGAATGCTAATTTTATTAACCAAAATTGCCTTAAGTCAATTAATTTATAAACAATTTTTTTATTAGCTGGCATCTTATTTAAATAACAATTTTTCTTGAATTCAGGAAAATTGTTTTTAGTATAATGAATAAATTTATTCATTAATTCTTTTTTTTGATTGTGGTTTATTTTCATATTTATTACTCTTGTAATGGCACAAATATAAACATGATAAACACACAAATATTCAATTACATTATAATACTTTTTATAGATTTTGTGTTTATTTGCGTATGAAATAATTTCATCAATAGCATCTAAAATTTCTAAATTTCGATTGGCTTTTTGACTATTCATAATAGAATTTGCTCTTATTAAATAATTATATAGATTTTCTTCTAAAAAAGATGTTTTTTGTGCTTCTACAAAAGCTTTAAAACTATAGTCAAGATCTTCATACCATACTTTGCTTCTAAATTTAAAATCACTTTTTTCTATTAATGATTTTTTATAAATTTTATTCCAGGCACACATATTACCAAAAATAATCTTTTCAAGCTCATTATTATATATTGTTTTACTTGGATAAGTTGCAGATATAATATTTCCTGATTCATCAACAACATTGTTGCCAAAAATTACGACATCGGCTTTTTCGCCTGTTATTTTTTTATACGCTTTTTCCACCGCATCGAGATTTAAATAATCATCACTATCAACAAACATGACATAGTCAGCAGTTGCTAATTTTAAACCATTATTTCTGGCATCGCTTAAGCCTTGATTTTGTTGGTTTAAAACTTTAATTATTTTAGAGTATTTTTTTGCATATTTATCAATAATTTTATAACTATCATCTGTGCTTCCATCATTAACTATAATTATTTCAATGTCTTTCATAGTTTGATTTACTAATGTATTTAAACATTTATCTAAATAATCTTTAACATTATATACTGGTACTACTATTGATACTCTTTCTTTAGTCATTGTTATTATTACCTTTCATATTTTCTAGCAATTTTTTAACTTTCTCACATTGCTTTTCAGGAGAAAATCTTTTAATGTATTCGAAACAATTCATACTCATTTTATTATATAATTCAAAATTTGTCATCAATTTTTGTAAATTATCGATAAATTCATATTTATTTTTGGCTACTAAGCCACAGTTTCCATTTTCAGATAGTTCCTCTACTCCGCCTACATTCATGCTTACAAATGGTTTTCCTAATATCATCCCTTCAGCAATAGTTGTTGGAAATCCTTCGCTTTTTGAACAACATATTAATATATCCGAACTTGCTATGTATGGGTATGGATTTTTTTGATAATTTAACAGTATCACTTTTTCATTTAGATTATTAATTTCAATTTGCTCTTTTATTTCCGTTTTTAGTTCACCATCTCCAATTATATAAATTTCAAAATTAGGTATAGAAACTGTTTTTGCAATATCAATCAAAAACAATGGATTTTTGTTATTATCTAATCTTCCAAGAAATAAAATGCGTTTAATTTTTGCTTTTTTGGCAACTTTAAATTCCTTAGATTTGGTTAATATTTCATCAAAATTATAAGAATTATTAATAATTATTGTTTTTTCTTTAAATTTTGGATAAACATCAATTATTGATTGATAAGTATTATTAGAAATTGCAACTATGTTGTTTACTCGTTTTAAATAAAATTCTTGAATTTTTTTATTAAATTTATTATTTTGTAAATCATATATATCACCATGGATCCAAGATATTTTTGGCGTATTTTTATTTAATAAAAACGTTGGAATCATGTAATTAAAGGATATTTCTGCATCATATTTTGATGGCATATATTTTTTTCTTAATATTACTGGAAAAAAATAAACTAAAAATTTTTTTATAACACGGCTGATTTTTTTATCAATTTTTGGATCTACAATGGAATTAAAAGTTGTTATATTATGGTTAATAGTGGTGGTATTTGCCTTCCAATACTCTAATACATCTATTTCATAATTATCTTTAGACAATTCATCTATAAGATTATTCAATATTTTTTCAGCACCGCCACCACTAGAATATGACCAAATAATAAATAGTATTTTTTTTTTCAATTTATTCAGCTCTTTTCATTTATTTTTGTATATTCTTCATAGGAGTGTTTTAAATCAATTATGTATGGTTTATGTTCTTTTGCTTTAATTTGTTTAGGACTTGGAATCTGCATATAATCACCATATATTTTCTTTAAATAAGAATCAGAATCGTTAGGAATTGGTAATTTTATATCCTCAAATTTAACATAATTGGGTTTGCCTAAAACTTTGTTAGAAACGACATTTAAATCAAAACCATCACCATCAAATATAGAAACACAGTTTTCATAGTCATCACAATTATATTTTAAGCATTTTTTAGTCGTATATTTTAAAATTCTTTTTTTCCCGAATAATTTTAAAAAGATTTTAAATATATTGTATAAAAATTTGCTATTTATAACATTTCGATTTGCTGATAACGCAAAAGCACGATTTATTTCTAAGATCTTTCTTTTTATTTTACTATTTGGAACACCTACTAAAGGAAATACATCAACATAAACTCCATTTGTAATGTTTTCATATTTATTCCCTTCTTCAATAAGTGTCGTTTTAATATTACGTATTTTAGCAAAAGATAAATAATAATTAGGCTCCGTTTCGGGCGTTTGAACAAAGTATTTATTAGGATCTAAATCTTTTTGACAAGCTTCTAAAAACTCATTGTACTGTTCATATTTTATCATTATGTCAAAATCATCATCCCATGGAATAAAACCTTGGTGCCTAATTGCTCCTAAAACAGAACCATATGCTAAAAAATATTCAATATTATGCTTTTTACATACTTTGTCTATATCTTTTACTATTTCTAAAATACATAATTGTAAATCACGTTTATAATCTTTCATTGGCACTACCTAATCGAACTCTACCGTTTCTTCTACCTTATTATCTATTTTGTAAGGAAACTTATATAAATATGATTTAAGTTTGTTTTCAATTATTTTAATTTCATCTTTATAGGCTTCACTACTATATATTTGTGTATTTTTGATAGACATTTCTGGAATAAAGCGTGTTTTTTTATTTATATGGTCTTCGGGTTTAAAGCCAATAAATTTTTCTATTTTCTTAACGGTATCATCATATTTATAAATTAAATCTTCAAAATGAATTCTTAACACTTTTTCAGAATGGCATGGTTTTTCCATTTCGCGCATATTTTTATATACTTCGCAAAATTTTTCTGCGTCTGTAGGAAATGGTACAGTTATTTTTCTGCTCGGCCAAATATATTTATTTATAATATATACATCTCTTGGATCACGATCAACAACAATAACTTTTAATTCATCTCCAAAATAGTTATCTACTCTAAATAAATTAAAGGGAAGTAATAACTGGTCCATAATTATGTTATCATGACCTTTGGATGCTTCATTTAAAACCTTATTTATATACTCTTTAGCAGCAGGATAAAATTCTTCAGGTTTAATATATGTTAATTTCATTCCATCATTATATTTTAATACAGGCTTATTAAAGCATTTATTTTTAGTTATCATTTTAAAAGGTTTTCTAACTAGTAATTTTAAGAACATGTTAAAGTTAACTTCTTCTTGATAATACCAAAAACCAGAAAATTTAAACTGAGTTATTTTTTCAACAAATTCTTCTGTATAATCCATAAATTTTGGCCCTATTATTTTTTTGTAATTACCGACCCACCAAAATGGTTTATCGTATAATTTTTTCATTTGTTCTTCAAATAATCTTAATGATGCATCACTTTTAATGGCATTATTACCAATTAGTAAGTGATCTTCTAAATCAAATAAACCATTGGGACAATGTAAGAATACATACTCAAATGATTTATATTCATTAAAACAATCTTTGTATTCAGCAAGCAAATCAGTTACAGCAGAAGAACCAGATCCCATGTAACCCGTTGCAACCATTAATTTTTTCATTTTTGTTTTTTCCTCAACTTTCCAAAAAATTTATTAATTATCAAAAATAAATTCTCATCTTTTTTATAAAATAATATACCAACATATAGAATAACACATATAAAAATGATTAATAGTAAATTTAAAACAAATCCAAAATTAGCAAGTCTTATTAATAAGGATATCGGAATAAAGCTTAAAGATAGTATTAAATACATAAAATTTTGCTTTGTAAATAAGTTATATTTTATATTTAGTTTTCTTTTAATAAAATTATATAGCAGTATACTTAATAATAATTCAACTATACCAGTTGTAAACATGCACATAAATGGTGTAAATATTTTAAAAATAACTAATACTATATTAAATAATAAATTAATAATTCCGCATATAAAACTATAGGTTATAATTTTTTTCTCTTGATTATTAGGATACATAACTAAATTTATCATTGTCGACTGAATACTTATTATAATCCTTATAATGCAAGCTAACATTAAGGTAGAAACCATACTTATATATTTTTCACCAGCATACAAAACAACAACCTCTTTGGCTAATACAAATACACCTATACACATAGGAATTATAATAAATAATAAAGATGATAATGATTTATTTAGCGTTTTTTCGTAGTTTTCCTTTCCTTCATTTTCTATTAAATAAGATAGTCTAGGAATTGAAACGTTGATTATAGCATAAGGAATAGCTGATAGGGTAGAAACTATATAATAAGGAATATAATATAGGGTAACAGCAACATTACTTGTAAATTTTCCTAACATTACCTTATCTAATTGACTATATAATAAGTCAATATTAGTTATAATAAATACTCCAAATATAGGCTTTATATATTTTCTAAATTTAATTTCTGAAAAATTAAATTTTATCCTTCTTTTAGCATAAATAAAACTAACAATATTATTTAAAAATACTGTTAAGCATATTATTATTGAATATATAATTACATCGTCAGTTTTTTTAACAAAAATAAACAAAGATAACATATATAGTATTTTTATAATGAGAGTTTTAATAGTGATAAATTGATAATTTTCTAGAGCTTCATTAACAAATTCTATATAAAAAATATTACCGACAATTTGAATCAACATAATGAGATATAAAGTGTAAGTAATACCAGATGAAATTAATTTAGCATATATAAAGTAAATTAATCCTACACATATATTAGATAATAAAGATAATAAAAATAAATTGCTTAATAGTTTTGAAACTTTCTCTTTATTATCACGAATCTTACTAATTTCTCTAATTCCATAAGTATAAATACCAAATGAGGCAAATGTCAGAAAAAACTGAAAATCAGCGTAAACTTTATTGTATGTTCCGTATAATTCTACATTTAAAAGTTTCACAATATATGGCCCAACTAATAAAGGAATAACTATATTGGCAAAACTTAATAATGCTTTATATATTGTGTTTTTAAAAAGTGTTTTTTTCATATAATTACCACTCATTCTTTCAAAATTATAACATATATGAGTATATAAGTAAATTTACAATATCTGCATTATTTACATATTATTTAAAGCGTATTATTTAAAGAAAAAGGTTGTATAATTTTTAGTGTGTGTAATGTGTAAAACATTATATAACTTTTTTATAATAAAAGACATATAAGTTTAACCTTGATACAATGTAAGTGACTAAACAAACACGAAAGAAGGTTACTTATATGTCTGAATTAAATTATATGATAGAATTGCTAGAATTGAAAGATAATAATATTAAATTTTGCGAAAATTGTTATCATAAAGAAAAAATTAAAGGTATTTATTATAAAGTATTTGAAGGAACTCTAACTTATAAACCTACTTGTTGTGAAAAATGTGGTGTTGTGTTTGATAATAAATTTGAGAATCATGGTTTTATAACATCAAATATTAAAATACCCGATGTTGCTGGTTTTAAGACTATTCTTAGACTAAAAAAACAAAGATATCTCTGCAAACATTGTGGTAAGACCTTCACTTTAAGAGATAAGGTTACTGATTATGGCTGCTTTATATCTAAAAATACTAAATGGAAAATAGCCAATGAACTAAGAAATAAGATTTCAGAGAAAGACATTGCTAGAAATAACAATGTTTCTCCCAATACAGTGGAAAGAGTTATGGATTCTTACTTTGACAATCAAAAACTTTATAAAAATTATTTACCGAAAGTCTTATCTTTTGATGAATTTAAATCTGTTAAGTCTGCTGACGGTGCGATGAGTTTTCATATGTGCAACGGCGAAACTGGCCAAACTATTGACATTGTTGAAGATAGAAGATTATTAGGTTTATTAAGATATTTTGGTTATTACTCTTTTAATGCTAGAAAATCAGTAAAATTCATTGTTATTGATATGTATTCTCCATATGTTTCCTTAATTAAAAAAATGTTTCCCAATGCTCAAATAATCATAGATACTTTTCATTTAGTTCAATTAATATCTAGGGCTCTTAATAAAACAAGAATTAAAACTATGAAAAGTAATAAAACAATTTATAATAAAGTGAAAAGGTACTGGAAACTGATTTTAAAAGATAGACCGAACCCCCAGACTATCTGGGTGTTTTCTTTAAACAATAAAATACATTCAAATTTTAAGAATGTATTTTATTATTAAACATCATAGGTTTTATCTATGGCTTTTAGTTCATTAAATGTATCTATTTCGATAATGTCTTCTTTATGGCATTCTCTTATGTAAATATTATAGTGTTTTTTGCATACATCTAATATAACTTGCTCCCAATATTTTTCTTTGCCACCAGGGGATTCAAAAACATCTTTCATGTCTTTTTCTATTTTCTTACCATCTTCTTCATCATAATAAGAAATTCCGACCATTTGATAGCAGTTTTCACCACCAATTTTTTCTTTTACGATGATGCCATTTTTGGTTTCAATACACCAATCGTCACTTCGATCAACATAGTAACCTAAAAAATTACTATGATATTCATATTTTCTAATTAATTTAGGGTTATATAAATATAAATCAGATTCTAGAACGTAAGCGTTTTTAATTAAATCTCTTACTAAATATGCACTAGAAATGTTATTTGCTTCATTATACATATCATTTATTATTAATTTAATATTAGGATATTTCTTTTTTAAAACTTCAAATTGTTCATTTAAATAACCAGTTACAATTATTATTTCTTCTATATCGGCAGCGACTACGGCATCTAAAAGCGTTTCAATTATTCTTTTGCCTTTTACTAATACTAATGGTTTTGGTGTATTTAAAGTTATGGGAACTAGTCTAGAACCAAAGCCGGCGGCTAAAAAAATTGCTCTTTTTACTTTATATGGTTTTAATATATCATAACCTTTAGTAGTTATGTGAATAAACTGGTCTTTTTGAACAATTAAACCAACTTGCATTAATTCTGACATTATTTTATTAACTGTACCTAAGGAAATATTTATATTAGAACTTATCTCTCTTTGAGATATTTTTTCATTTTGTTTACTTTCAATGTAAACCAAAACTTCAAATTGATTTTTACTTAACATGTTACACCTCTTTTATTATTATATCTTTTTCTTTTAATTAAGTATATTGCTAGTTTTACGGTAAAATTGATTATTAGAATTATAAGTGAAATTATAGCGGCTTCTTCTAACATCATTTGACCTTCATATTGATTAATTAATAATGATAAAGGCATTGTTTTTGTACCAAATAGGAATGTTACCGCGGATATTGTTATCATAGAGTTAATAAAGAAATAACTTATCATTTCTAAGATGGTATCTACAGAATTAGGAATAATAACATCTTTTAAAATTCTAAAACCACTAATACCACAAGTGCTTCCAACATCTTCATAATTTTTATTTATTTTTGACAGAGCATTATATGCCATTAAGTATGGAGAGGCAATAAAATGGGTGATATTAACCATTATTAATATTGAAAATGTACGGTATATAAAAGTATTTTTAAACGCAATCATGTATGCAAGTCCTAATACAATACCAGGAACTGCTAGAGTAATTGTAATAAGAATGTGCAAGACTTTTTTAATTTTAATATTAGATCTACTTACAATGTAGGCAGAAATATAAGCAACTATAGTACCTATAAGGGCTGTTAATACAGAAATAATTAAAGAATTTATTAAAATATCAACTGCGCCTTTATTTATAACATAATCAAAATGTTTTAAAGAAAATGATGTATCGTATGGATATTTACTTACTATGGATAAGTATAAAAATGATCCAAATAAAACAGCTAAGAATAATAGGATAAAATAAGTAAATCCTTTTAGCAAAATGTGAAATTTATTATTTTCTATTACATATTCTTTTTTTACGAAATTATTAGTATCTCTATCTTTAACTACTATGTCTATAATAAATGATATTAAAGCTGGTGTTAGCAAGAACATACTTATATATGTTCCTTTTGAAAAATCTAATAACCCGATTACTTCTCTATAGAGGAATAATGGCAATGTTGTGTATCTTCCACCTACAGCTAGAGGAACTCCGTAATCAGTAATGATTAGAGTAAAGACTGCAAATATAGCAGATAAAAGTGGTCTTTTCATATAATAAAAAGTTACTTTAGAGAAAGTTTGAAATTTTGATAGTCCTAAAACTTTAGCAGTTTCATACATCGAATTATCAACATAATTGAAAGCATCAATAAACATTAAAAATGATACAGGAAAGGAATATAAAATTGATCCTAATAGTATTCCGTTAAATCCTAAAATGTTAAAATCTAATTTTAATATATTAGTTATTATGCCATTTTGACCAAATAAGTTAATAATACCTAAGCCATGTGATATAGAAGGGATTAACATAGGCAAAGTTAGTAATACAGATATTAAAACTTTATGTTTTATATTAGTTCTACTAATTGTATAGGCAAGTAAATATGATATGGAAATGGAAATAATAGTTGCAAGAGTTGTTACTTTTAAAGAATTAGTTATAGCCTCTTTCAACTGAGATGATTTCATCAATGCTTCAAAAGCGGTTGAATCTAAATTTTGTGACAAAGAAAGTATTGGATATATAATTGATACTGTGAAAAATAATAATAGTATTAAAAAAATGTATATATTTCTTTTTTTCATTATAAATCTATTCCTGTACACTTTTCTATTGATGATACTTTATCAATTAAATGTTGTGTCACAAAATTTTTAACATATTCTGTTTTTGGTTCATTAAATACTTTATTTGGGGTATCAATTTGTTCAATTTTTCCGTCTTTCATTACCATTACTCTATCAGATAATGAGAAGGCTTCTTCTTGATCATGAGTAATATAAATCATTGTTATATTAAATTTCTTTTGAATTTCTTTAAATTCTTTACGTAGTTTTAATCGGTTGTCAGCATCAAGGGCTGACATAGGTTCATCAAATAATATAATATCTGAATTTAAAGCTAGCGTTCTTGCGATGGCAACTCTTTGTTGTTGACCGCCAGATAATTCACTCGGATACTTATTAATTTGATCACTTAAACCGACTTTTTCTAAAGTATCTAAAGCAATTTTTTTAGCATCTTTTTTAGTTGCTTTTTTTATTTTTAATGGATATGCAACATTTTCAAGGATAGTCATGTTAGGAAACAAAGCATAGTTTTGAAATACTATTCCCATTCCTCTTTCAGATGGATTAGCCTTAACGATGTTTTTGCCATTTCTGATAATTTTTCCCGAATCAGGTTTTTCGATGCCAATTAAAATTCTTAGCAGCGTTGTTTTTCCGCAACCAGATGCGCCTAAGATTGATAAAAATTCGCCGTCATAAACATCAAAAGAAATATTTTTCAATATTTCTTTGTCGCCGAATTTTTTGCATAGGTTTTTAACTTCTAAATCTTTTGTCATATTAAAACTTCCATTTACTAATTAATTTATTTTTTAACTCAATATCATTAATTCCTGTCATATCTGCATCTTTTAAATTTGTTGGATAATTAGGAATTTTTGATTCTTGTTCTTTTAAAATCTTCCCTGGTACAAAATGTTCTTTATCATATTTTGAAAAGTCTTTCATAATAAATTCAAATACTTCTTTAACATTTGCTTTTTCTTCTCTACCTTTAATTATTGCAGATGAAGTTGTATTATATGGTGTTTTGGTATCTAACTCAATGATTTCATAATTAGCACCATTAGTTATTTCAGCAGCACCTTGGTAAGTCATTCCCATTGCAATAGCAATTTCACCTTGTTTTAGTAAACTAATAGGACCAGAACCTGATGTAGTAAATTGTTTAATATTTTTAGATAACTTATCAAAATATTTTAAGGCACCATCTTCACCTTTAAGGTTTACTATATTTAAGTAATACATATATCCAGTTCCAGATGTTTTAGGATCTGGCATAGCAATTAATCCTTTGTATTTTGAATCAAGTAAATCATCATATGATTTTGGAGCGTCCCATTTCTTTTTCTTAAAATATGTTTTATCAATAATAATGGATGCTGTATATTTTTCATAAATTAAGAATTTTTTATGTTTAGGATTGATATTATCAACATAGTATGAATCATCATAATAGCTTAAATCTGCAAAATTATCAGTTAATCCCTCCATTTGAGATGTTTCTAAACCTAAAATAATATCTGCTTCAACATCAGTTTTTTCAGCTTTGATTTTAGCAGCATTATTTCCTGTAGATAAATGTTGTACTGTAATATCTAAATCAGGAAATTTTTCAGCAAGTTGTTTTTTTAATTCAGTATTCCTTTCTTCTTCGGCGCTTGAGTAAATAACAATACTATTACTATCTTTTTTACCGCAACCGGTTAAAGTTAATAATAATACTATCATTACTATTGTAAACATTTTCTTCATTTTAAATCCTCCTTTAATGTTCATATTTACAATATTACTACTCGTTTTTGAACGTGTCAAGCATTTAAATTAAGTTTTTTAATTTATTTTTTATTTTTTATAGATTAAATTGCATTGTTTATAACATTTATGCTTTAATTCTTTAATTTTTGGTATTTTCAATCACATTTATAAATTTTTGCCATTTTTTATACTCTAAAGCATTTTGCGATTCTCTAGCATGCCAATATTAATTATCATTATCATCAATGGGTTCAATCTCTTCAAATACTGTTTTATTATAATTTTTAATTTTGTTCATACACTCCTCCTGTTCTTTATTTATTTGTAAGAAAAAATTCAAAACTTGATTTTATTTCAATATTTTTGGCTTATTGATTATCATAAACTTGGACTTATTTTTTGTCAGTATGTTTATATTATATTTTTTTATAATATTATTGCAAAGAAAAAAGCACAAAAATGTGCATTTCCTTAATTATTTTAATATTTCTTTTTTAAAATTTGCAAAGCATTTAAAATGGTTAATAATGTTACGCCAGTATCAGCGAAAACTGCAAACCACATATTGGCAAATCCCAAAATAGATAAAATTAAAATAATTACTTTTACAGATAAAGCAAATATCAAATTTTGAATAATTATCTTTTTAGTAAATTTAGAAATATTTATAGCTTGAACAAGTTTAGTAAGGTCATCTTTCATGAGGACAATATCAGAGGCTTCAATAGCACTGTCAGAACCATTCATACCCATGGAAATACCAATATCAGCTCTTTTTAAAACCGGAGCATCATTGATACCATCACCTACAAATGCCGTAATTTTATTATTTGCTACTTTTTCATATTCTTGAAATTTATCGGTTGGTAACATTTCGTATTTTACTTCATCAATATTTAATTTTTCAGAAATAGATAAAGCAATTTCTTTTTTATCACCAGTAAACATATATGTTTTAATATTCATATCTTTTAAAGCTTTAATAGTTTCGTAAGCACCATCTTTAATGCCATCAGATATAATAATTGATGCAACATGGTTACCATCAATACTTAAATGAAGTCCTTCATCTTTTAAACAGTGGCATAAATTTTTATTTCCAATTTTAATTTCTTTTTTCTTTATTGTAAAAGTAATACCATTACCTTCTATCTCTTTAAAGTCTTTAACATCTTTATTGGAAATCTTTTTGCTTGTTAATTTGACTATTGACTGAGCGATTGGGTGACTTGATAAAGATTCTCCTTTTACTAGAATATTTATAATTTCTTCTTTAGAATAATTTTTATCATATATTTTTATATTAGTTACAGTAAATGATCCATTTGTAAGAGTACCGGTTTTATCAAATATAATGTTATCTAGCTCACTTAGGCTTTCTAAATAATTACTTCCTTTTACTAAAATACCGGACTTACTAGATGCACCAATCGCGGTAAAGTAAGATAAAGGAACAGAGATGGCAATCGCACAAGGACAAGAAATAACTAAGAAAGTTAAAGCACGATATATACTTTCAGAATAATTTATATCGAATAATAAAGGAAGGAAAGCGCCAACTAGAAATGCTAAAATCATAACTATAGGTGTATAGATTTTGCTTATTTTAGAAACGGTTGTCTCTGTTTTAGTCTTTTTGTCTGTTGCACTTTCTAGTAAATCTAAGATTTTTGAAACAGTAGAATTTTCAAATTTGCTAATGGCTTTTATTTCTATAACATTTTCTAAATTTAAACACCCAGATAATACAGAATCATTTTCTTTTGCTACAAAATCTTCGGACTCGCCAGTTAAGGCCGAGGTGTCTAATTTAGTTTCACCTTTAACAATAATGCCGTCCGTAGGAATTTTTTCACCTTTTTTGATAATTAAAATATCGCCTACTTTAATGTTTTCTAAGTCAATCTTTTTAATACCATTTTTTTCTTCACGAAGTGCATAAGGACTTTTAAGATCTATAAGATTTTTAATGGATTTTCTAGTAGTGTTAATAGCTTTTTCTTCAAGCATCTTACCAATAGTGTATAAAGCAATAACCATAATACCTTCTAGCACCTCGCCTAAAAGCAAAGCACCGAAACAAGAAATAGTAATAAGAGCATTTTCATTAATAGTATGACTTTTTATAAGCAACTTAATAGCATTAATGGTAGTGCGATATAAAAGAAGAGCATAAGAAATAATATATAATATATATTTAATAACTGAAGGAAGATTTAGAAAATAAGTGGTGGTTCCTAAAATAAGAGCTGATATAAATATAGTTAGATTATATTCTTTTTTTACAGGAATTTCCTCATTAGTAATATAAGCATCTGGCTCAACTTTTTTAACTAAGGCATTTAATTCTTTTAGAGTCATGTCTTTTTCTGATTCATAAATTAACTTAGATGTATTAAAATTTATAGACACATTTTTAAAATCAGCATTTTTATTTAAAGATTCTTCTATTTTTCTAGCACAATTAGCACAGTCTAAATTATTAATATTATATTTATATTTTTTCATTATTCGTTTCCTTTCAAACTGGAAACCATATCAATTTTATTTATTTTTTTGCAATAAACCACTTGGAATGCCAATTAAAATTGATATAAATGTAATCCAGATGTTTTGTTTAATGAAAATTTTCTTAATTTGTTTATTTTTAAAATCTAAAACTTTTAAAGTAGCAAATTTTAATTCTTTTTCATTAAATGATAGTATACCAATATTATATATTATAATGGCGCCAAATAAAATAGCAAAGAAGATTATAAGCATTATCATTTTCTTTATCATAGAAAGGAAGGATAAAGTACTATCTTTAATAGAGTCAATATTTAGTAATTAAGGTTATTTGTAGCCTTTTAAATAATTAGCTTTTTTAGATATTTATTGCTCGCTTGTGTATTTTTTTGAAATTAAAAAGAAGTTTAAAATTTAAACTTCTCAAATATTACTCCACAATAGCGTTAGTACACATGATACTAGATTGATATCGTGATTTTTAAAGTACACTAAGTAATACTCGTGTGTACATTACTATTATTTACGTTTATTAAATATTTATAGAACCTGTTTTTGCCATTTCTTCATCATCTATTTTGGTAGTAAGAGCAAGGCCGATTACCATGATATAACTTAAAAAGTATATCCAAAGCATTAATACGGCAATATTTGATAGTCCTGCGTAGAATAAATCGTACTGAGCAAAATGAGATACATAGTAACTATAAATATCAGTGGTTAAAACCCAGCCAATGGTAGTAAATATGGCGCCTAAGTTTATTCTTGATGATGGGATGCTTTTATCAGGAGCAATAGTAAATATCATTTTAATAAATAAGAATATAATTAACCAAGAAATAGGTCCTTGCACTACTTCTAGTACATAAGTCATTACAGATTTGATGTTGAAGTAGTCTATGGCGTCGATAATTTTGGCCCCAAAGACTGGTACTAGTAATATGAATAAATAAAGAACTACTATAAGTAAAGTTAACATCAAGGCTTTAATTCTTCTTTTAATCCAAGTTGACTGTTCTATATGATATATTTGATTAGCTGAAAAAATTACCGATGCAGCACCACTGGATGCAAAGTAAAACATAACAATTAAAAGCCATATTAGTTTTAAATCTAAAGTGTTTCCACCAATTATGGGCACGATAAGTTCAACTACACTTTTGTCAAAATTCTTTTGTAATAAGTCAATAATTGAGTCCATAGAAATGTTAAAGTAAGATGCGCCATAACCAATTAAGGTTATGATAGGTACTAATGATAAAATAATGGAAAATGCTAATTCACCAGGTAAAACCCCCATTTCTGGTAAATTAAGTATTTCCCAAACATTTTTTAAAAATTTCTTCCCTTTAGCAAATTCTTTTTTTAATTTTTCTTTAATATTAATCTTCTTTTTCATCAGATGATGCCTCTAATTCTTTATTTTCACGCATTTGGATAGTTGCTTCGTTAATTGCATCATCAATTAGTTTTAGATCATCAACAATCATACTAAAGCCAAATGCAGCACCATAATCATATGGTAACGTATTAAATTCTTTAATTAATTTTTTCATATAATTTAGAACTTGTTTTTCAGAATAGCCAACCATATAAATCATAAATTCATTACCATCTGTTCTCATAATTTCGGTATTGTCTTGCTGAGTTTGATGAAGAATATTAGCAGCAGCCATTATTTGACGGTCGCCTTCTTCATGACCAAATGTATCATTTAAATATTTAATGTTATTTAAATCAATAACTATGATAGCTTGAGGATAGATCGTATTTTGATTCCAAGTACTTATTCTTTCATTTAAATAGTTACGGTTCTTTAAAGATGTTAGCATATCGATAAATTTTAGTTTTTCATCTTTTTTTATTTTAGTGTTTAATTTTATTTTTTTCTTCGATGATATATAAACACCAATAATAATGATAACAACTGATGTAATAATTAAAATATATTTAGCAATTACGCCGACTAGATTGCCACTAGATTCAGCAGCTTTATAAGTAATCATACCATTATTAGTCATTTTAGTCTGGCTTAAATAATTTATGTAGTTAGTAAATAACTTAGTAAATGTATCATTAGCGTTAATATATTTAAATGAATAGTTAGCACTAGTATAGCCAGTATAACTAATTTGATAATTTTTAATTCTATCATTTCGGTAATAGTCAAAGGTTTCGGCATCAAGCGCGATAATGTTATTTTTCTTAGCTTTTCTTATTAAAGCTTTTTCATCTTTAACAGTTTCAACTTTAATATTACTTAAGTCGCTTAAATACTTGGCAAGACTACTATCTTTAATAACGTAGATAGTTTCATTATTAATCTCATTTAAATTTACAATACTTAAATTTTTGGTTAAAGGACTAATAATGTAAAATTTTTCTTTAATATTAGTATTTAATTTAGTGTTTTTAGTTTCTAATGATGATGGATCAAATATTAAATCTAATTTATTATTATTAAAGGAATTTATTAATTCACTATAAGTTTTATATTTGGTATAAGTAAAATCAACTTTGCTAAATTTGCTGAACTCTTCTAAATAAGCAAATATAATGCCACCATATTTCGAACTGTTTAAAGCATTAAATGGCGTTTGATTTACAAATCCAAAATTATAAATTTTATTAGTTAAATTATCGGATTCAACGTCACTAATTGATAATTTCTCACAAAATAGACGGTAAGTATTATTATAGTAACTTTTTTCATAATCATTGTTAATCCATTCATTATAATGTTTTGTAATAATAGAATTTAAAGTTTTGTCATTTCCTAGATGGATATAATAATAATTCACAAAATTGTCTAAATGGTAAACAATATTAAATTTATTATATAATACTTCATCGATATATTCTGTTAAAGGCACTATAACATATGATACTTCACCATCGGTTAGAGCCTTAGTTAATGCTTCTTTTGTTTCATAAGTTGTATAAGAATTAGAATCAGTATAAGAAGATGATACCCTTGATATGATACTTGCAAGAGCACCAATTTTTTTGCCACTTAAATCTTTAAATGTTTTTACAGCAGTGTAATCTTTACTAATGACAACATAGTGATCTTCATAAATTAATAGGTCTTCATCGCTTATTTTATTGTTAACAACAAAACCAAGACCAGCACTACCACTTATAGGTACAACATTTTTATTTATCTTTAAATCATATTTCTTAGTTAAGTCATCTAAAAAGTCATAAAATACGCCCTTACCAGATGAAGCGAATATATTTAAATCGCTAGGAACATTAAAAGATGTAATATTAGTTTTGTGGGCATTAATCCATTCTTTTTCACTTATGCTCAACTGATTTTTGTCATAAAAGTAGTTATAAAAAACGAAAATTCCCGCAACAGCTACGATAACTAACGTTACAATTGTTATAATAATTTTTTTAGTTTTTTTCATGCTTCACCATTATTTTTAGTCCAAGATATTATTGTAGCGTTACTTTTCTTGTATCCCATGATAGGAAATGTTGCATCATCTTTTTTATCAAATATAAAATTGATATCATAGAAATTTTTTTCATCTTCGGTTAGTTTTTCTAAAGATTTAATAGCTATAGATTCGGCATCAGTAGTTTTTCCATCTTTTAGTGTTGTTGTAATATAAATAATTTTACCTTTGATGTTTATTACAACTGATTCGACCTTGTCATTTTCTTTTATAAATGAAGCAATTTCTTCTTTGTGATTGTCTGTTATTTGGACATTTTTAATACCATCTAAACGATTACCATATGTATCATTTTTTGTTTGTTCAACAAAGTATACGACAAAAGCGGCAACGATTAGTGCTAAGCAAAAAAGACTAATTGCCATTAATATACAGTATATACGATTGTTTTGATAGAACCCCTTAATTTTACTCATATTCTTTCACCTCGCATAATAATTATACTATACATGTATTCATATTTCAAACATACATTAATTGATAAATATTTTATTTTATAAAAAAAGAACCGGTGATGTTCTTTATATTTTAACAATATTTAGGTTTAAGAATTAATTTTCTCATCAAATTCTTCTTCAGTCCAGATAGGAATATTTAATTCTTTGGCTTTATCATATTTGCTTCCAGCATTTTCTCCAACTATAACAGCATAGGTATTTTTAGTAACTGATGTGCTCCATAAGCCACCATTTTCTTCAATGATATTTTGTATTTCATCTCTGGTATATTTTTTTAAAGTTCCGGTTACAACAATTCTCTTCCCAGTTAACTCGTCATTTTCTTTAATGCTGGCGCCATGATAAGTAAAGTTTACTCCCATTTCTTTTAAATTATTAATTAGATTGATATTATCTTCATTATTAAAAAAGTCTTTTATGTTTTGAGCAAAAATTAACCCAATATCAGGAATTGCCGTCAATTCTTCTAATGAGGCTTTTTGAAGAGCATCAATGTTTGAATATTTACGAGCTAAAAGTTTAGCATTTTTTTCACCGATACCTTTAATGCCAATGGCAAAAAGAATTTTTTCTAAGGAATTTTGTTTGGAATTTTCGATATTATCTAATAATTTATTAACACTTTTGTCACCAAAACCTTCTAATTCGATGAGGTCTTCTTTTTTATCTTTTAAATTATATATATCAATAATGTTTTTAATAATTCCCATGTTGTAAAAATCTTCTATTATTCTTTCGCCTAAGCCTTCAATGTTCATGGCTTTTCGGTCTGCAAAATGAATTAAAGATTCAATATTACGGGCTGGACATAATTCATTTGGGCATTTATAGTCAATTTGTGATTCTGTAGCCACTAAAAGCGTGCCACATATTGGACATTTTTCTGGCATTATAAAAGGTTTTTCATTTCCAGTTCGGTCTGCCACAACAGGACCAACGACTTCTGGAATTACATCGCCTGCTTTATGGACTAAAATGTTATCGCCTATTAAAAGATTTTTATCTAAAACGTACTGTTCATTATGAAGGGTTGCTCTTCTTACGGTTGATCCCATAATTTTTACAGGATCAAAAATTGCATTAGGAGTTATTAAACCAGTACGTCCAACTGTGCATACTATATCGGTTAATCTGGTTTTTACTTCTTCAGCAGGAAATTTATATGCTATTACCCATTTAGGATATTTGGCAGTATTCCCTAGTTCTCTTTGCATGTGGATATCATTTACTTTTATAACAATTCCATCTATTTCATATGGTAATTCTTCCCTATGTAAAGTCCAATAGTTAATGTAGTCTAATATTTCTTCTATGGTATTAACTTTTTTTATATTAGGATTTACAACGAATCCCCACTTTTTTAAATCCATTAATGCTTCATAATGAGTTCTTTTATCAGTAGTTGGAACATGATAAATAAATGTATCTAAATTTCTTTGTTTAGCAATAGAACTATCTAATTGTCTAATACTTCCAGCCGCAGCATTACGAGGATTTTGAAATAGGTTTTCATTATTTTTAGCACGTTCTTCATTAATTTTTATAAAACTTTTTTTAGGCATGTATATTTCGCCACGAACTTCAATGGTGATGGGTTCCGTAAGTCTTAAGGGAACACTTTTTATAGTTTTGACATTGTGAGTAATATCTTCACCTACTACGCCATTACCTCTAGTAGCAGCACTTTTAAAATAGCCATTTTCATATTGAAGAGATACAGCCATGCCATCAATTTTTAGTTCGCAAACATAACTGGGATTAGGAAATTCTTTTCGAATCCTTTCATCAAACGCGACTATCTCTGATTCATTAAAAACATCAGCAATACTAAACATTGGTACTTTATGATTGACCTTTTTAAATTCACTAATTATCTCCCCACCGATTTTTTCAGATGGAGAATCTGGTCTTTTAATTTCGGGATGTTTATTTTCAATATCTAATAATTCACTCATTAAATTATCGTATTCGCGGTCGGTTATACTAGGATTATCTAATGTGTAATATTCATAATTCGCTTTTTCTATTAATTTAATTAACTCGTCGTATCTTTCTTTCATAATTGCATCATCCTTTTATATATTATATCTCATTATTATTTCTTTTATAAAGAAAAAGAATATATTATTCAAAATCTTTTTCATGTTCCTTAAAAAAATCATAATATATTCTTACATTTGGTAGTTCGCTATATTTTTGCACACTTGCTGGTACTAAATCTAAATTATATACAGTAGCATCATTTAATGATAGTAAGAAGGGAGAATGTGTAGAAATAATAAACTGGCAATTGTAAAATCTTGCAGAGTCTTCAATGTATTTTTTTAATTTTATTTGATTTTCGGCGGACAAACTATTTTCAGGTTCATCTAAAATATATATGCTGTTTTCCGTTATGCTTTTTTCCCAATACGATAAAGCTGATTCTCCATTTGATTGCTCAATTATATTATTATTAGAAAGTCTTTCACGTATATATTTAGACATAGATTTACTTTTAGAGTCAACTACATCTTTTAATTTAAAATAATCATTGTAATTATAATTATCAGTATTAAAACGATTTTCTAGCCACTCTTCAGATAACTCGGCTTTTTTGCGATGAACATTAGAATTAATTGCTCTAATATCTAACAAATAATCAAATATATCATCACTGGATATAAATTTTATTTCAGTAGGAAATTTAACCATTTCGTAATCACATAATTCCACATATTTATCAAAAATGCTTCCTTTTTTAGTGTAGTTATTTCTCATAGCCTCTATTTTATCTGCGATAATATTTAGTAAAGTTGTTTTTCCCGAACCATTTCCACCATAAAAGCAAGTAATAGGGTCAAAATAAATTTTTTCTAACTTTTTTTCAGAAAAAATACCTAGGGGATAACTATTATTATGAATTGTTCTCCCATCTAAACATCCAATTTCTTTACTACTATTTAATAAATTAAAGCTTTTTAAATATACCATAGTCCCTCCTGTTTTATATTTTTATATCTTCTTAATACTTTTGTGATTCTTCATCATTTTTCTAACTCCAGATTTAAACGCAATGGAAATTAGCGTTCCTTCATCTTTAACTACTACACCAGTTCCATATTGTTCATGACAAACAATATCACCTTCTTTTATCATACTATTATCAACAGTTAAGGCTTCTTTATTTATCATTTTTGGCTCATTTTTTAATTCGTCTTTTTCTAATAAATCGTCAGTAATTTCATTTAAAAATCTAGATGGCATATTCATATTATCTTTACCATAAAGCATTCTTCTTTTAGCATTAGTTAAATATAATCTTTCTTTAGCACGAGTTATACCGACGTAACATAAGCGTCTTTCTTCTTCAATATTATCTTCCATTAAAGACATATTATGTGGGAAAATTCCTTCTTCCATACCTACTAGGAAAACTACTTTAAATTCTAAACCTTTAGCACTATGCAAAGTCATAAGTGTTACAACATTTCCATCTTCTGTATGATTAGAAACATCGGCAATTAAAGATATTTCATCTAAAAAGTCATTTAGATTAACATTGCCCGTACGTTCTTCGTAACTGGCCGTAATACTTTTAAATTCCATTAAGTTTTCTAATCTTGTTTCATCTTCGATAGATTTTGAGGCAGTTAATTCAGCCTTTATTTTAGTATCTTCTAAAACTTCATCGATTAATTCGGTTAATGATAAACTTTCAGACTTCTTTTTTAGGGATTCTATTAAATTTTTAAATTCTAATTCTTTTTTACCTTCTAAGGCTTCAAACATGGAAATATTATTTTCTCTTGCTCTATTTTCAATATCTATAATGGTACTATCACCGATGCCACGTTTTGGAACATTTATAACACGGCGCAAACTTATTTCATCATTTTGATTATTAATAAGTCTTAAGTAACTAATTAAGTCTTTAATTTCCTTGCGTCCATAAAAGTAAAAACTGCCGTAAACTTTATAAGGAAGCCCTTTATTTAAAAAGACTTCTTCAATGGCACGGGACTGGGCATTAGTACGATAAAGGATGGCAATATCACTTGGTTCATAACCATTATGTAGTAAATTTTGGATTTCATCGATTACCATGGTTATTTCATGTTTTTCGTCATATGAACGCATATATCTTATTTTTACGCCTTCGCCGTTATCAGAGTATAATTTTAAATCTTTTCTTTCTTTATTATGGCTTATTACTTCATTAGCAGCTTTTAATATCGTGTTGGTACTACGGTAATTGTGTTCTAATTTTATGACAGTGCAATTTTTAAAATCATGTTCAAAGTTGGTAATGTTACGATAATCAGCTTGTCTAAAGGCATAAATGCTTTGATTCATGTCTCCAACAACAAAAATATTTTTATATTTATTTGATAAAAGAACAGACAATTTATATTGAACAGGATTGGTGTCCTGGTATTCATCTATTAAAATATATTTAAATCGTTCTTGATATTTTTCTAAAATTTCATGATTTTGAGATAGTAAAGTAACAGGTAATAAAAGTAAATCGTCAAAATCTACTGAGGCACTTTCTAAAAGTAATTCATTATAGCGATGATAAATTTCCACAATTACTTTATCCATTGGGGTATTAAATAGTTTATCAAGTTCCCTATCAGTTAACATTTGATTTTTGATAAAACTAATTCTATTTCTTACATATGAAGGACTATATTGTTTAGAGTCCAAATTTTTTTCTTTTAAGATTTTTTTTATAACAGTAATAGTATCATCGCTATCTATAATACTAAAGTTGTTAGGCAAATTAAAAAAACTATGGTTTTCTCTTATTATTCTAAGACCTAATGAGTGAAAAGTGCCTATAAATGAGGAAACTTCTCCGACTAATAAATTAACACGATCACGCATTTCTTTGGCTGCTTTATTAGTAAAAGTTATTGCTAAAATATTATAATCATTTATTCCTTCATTTATTAAATAAGCAATTCGAGTAGTTAATACCTTGGTTTTGCCAGAGCCAGCACCAGCCATAACTAATACAGGGCCATCTATATGCATAACTGCTTGTTTTTGTTCTTTATTTAAATTTTGTAAAATGTCCATTATGTACTCCTTTATTTCTTTACACATAAATTATATCATTAATCATTAACAAAGAAAAGAAAAAAGCACAAACATTTGTACTTTTTTATAAATATTTATTTAAATCTTTAATAATCCCTTGAGCGTAAAGTTTGTATAGCATTTTTTCATAATTATAGGCTTCTTCGATGTAAATGTTTTCTTTTTTATTGTTTTTATTGATATCAATATTTAGATATTTAGCACAACTAGGCGTTATTACTTCACAGGCTTGTAATCTTTTAATAATATTTTTGTAACTAGCTTTAAAACGATTAGAATAAATATCTATTTCTTTAAAATCGATTTTCACTCTATTTTTGCCGAATTCACTAATTAAAGAACCGCGAGGAATTAAAAGTGATAACGCAAAATTAGTAGTTATTTCATCTTTGTTAGTATCGGCTTTTATTAGTAGTTCTCCTAAAAATTTAGCAATATTATATCTTTGTTCATATCCATTATCGGCTTTAGGAACGGCAATAACAGGAATACCATTAATGTTTTCGTAAAAACCGATAAACTCATTAGTGTTTTCATCTTTTGGAATAGTTATTAAAATAATGCCATTGGTTTCTAAAAGGTACGCTAAATCATGAAGTGGAGAATCTAATGGGATAGTAAAGAAAATGCGTAATTTAGTTGCTAGTTTTTCAGCTTCTTCAGGAGTATTTATTATATGAACTCCAAATTTATTTTGAAGAGTTATATTAGATAATTTTAATAGTTCAAAATAATTGTTGATTTTTTTGCTTAAAATGTTACGGATTCTTTCTTGTTTGATAAAACTAGCTTTTTGAGTACATTTAAAATTATCAAACTTAATATCACTTATTGTACCAGTATCTAAAATTTCTTCAATATCACAGTTATATATTTTAGCAAATGCTTCTAAGCGAGATAAACTTGGCATCATTTGATTAGTCTCATACTTTAAAATTGCAGGAGCACTTACACCTATTTTTTTAGAGGCAGCATTCATTGATAACCCATTTTTTAATCTAGAGACTCTTAAGTTGTCACCAATTGTTTTTTTCATACCATCACCCGTTAATATCTTTCTAATTAAATTCTATCATTTTAACTTTTAATTGTAAATAAATTTTGTCGATAATTAGCAAAAAAAGTGCTACATATTGTGTGTGCTAACAATAATTAAAAAATTTAAAAAGTACCACTATAAAGTGATACTTAAATTACTTTCTTCAATATATTTAATGAAATTATTTTTAAAGTTGTCTAACTCTTCGCTCGTTAAAGTTTTTTCTTTAGAACCGACTTTAAAGCGAATAGTTATTTTTTTAATTTCCTCATTTTCATAAATATCGATTAATTCATGATTTAAAATGATGTCATCTCGGTAATTACTTATTATTTTGGCAAACGTTTCATAATTCATATTTTTTGGAACATTAATTGTATAATCTAAATTGGTAGTTGGATATTTTGAAACACCTTCATATATGAATGTATTTAAAGGTAGTTTTTCAAAAATATCAAAATTAATATCTACACAAATAAATGATTTTTTTTTGCTTAAAGCATTTGTTTGTTTGTTAAATACCGTAATATAGCCAACAATTTCATTATTTGCAATAATATTTAAAGATAAATCATTATTATAATAGTTATTCAAAGTTGTTTTAGAAAAAGTAACTTCTTCATTTTTTAAGTTTTTAAAAATGTTATATACAACAGATTTCAATTCATAATATTTTGCCTTTAGATTATTTTCATTAGTCATATTTAAGATACATAAATGTCTTTCTGCTTCATCATTTACGATAGTAGTGCCAATTTCAAAAATGTTTATTTCTTCAAAGTTATTAACATTTACAGCCGCACTTTCAAGCAAGCTTAAAGATAAATTATTACGAAGAGTATTGTCTTCTGTTTTTCCTAATAGTTTGACATTATCAATAGTAACATTAATTTTCTTTAAAAATGATGATTTATTCCAAAGGTAAGTATGAACTTCATTCATATTATACTTAGTTGCCAAATAATTTTTTACTTCATATTCTAAATCATATGTTTTTTCAGGATTTTTAAATGTTAAATCCATTTTTAGAGGGATATGGTTAAAGTTTTCATATCCATACATACGAGAAATTTCCTCGATAATATCTGCAGCCATTGTAATGTCTTTTGTTGATCTAAAAGTTGGCACGGTTATAATAAATTTATCGATTTTATTTTCTACTACAAATTCTAAAGATTCTAAAATATCAATAACCGTTTTATCATCAATATCAAATCCCATATATTTATATAAATAATTTTTTTCTAATTCAATAATATTATTAGTTTGAACGGTTGGGTACACGTCTGTTATTTCAGAATCTAGGATTATATCAGGATTTTCATCTTTTAAAAGTTTAATAAATCTTTTAGTTGCAGTCATAGCCATGTTAGGATCTAAACTTTTTTCATATCTAGCGCTTGCTTCGGTACGAAGACCTAGTCTTATAGCAGTTTTTCTGACAGTAGATGCTTCAAATGTGGCAGATTCTAAAACAATACCGTTTGTATCAGCAACAATTTCACTATCTAAGCCGCCCATGACTCCGGCAATAGCAAAGTATTTCCCCCCATTTTTAATCATTAAATCTTCATGAGTTAATTTTCTTTCTTGACCATCTAAAGTTATATATGTATCATTATCATTTGCTAAACCAATTTCAATATTTTTGACAACACGACTATCAAAAGCATGCATAGGCTGACCAAGTTCTAACATTATATAGTTTGTTAAATCGACTAATAAATTAATACTTCTCATGCCAGCATAGTATAAGAATATTTGCATCCACATTGGAGTCACTACATTATTAATATTAGATATTTTAGTACCAACATATCGATAACATAATTCGGGATTATCTATAGTGATATTTAATTTTTCATTTGATTCATTTTGATCATCAAAAAGTTCTAGAGGTTTTAATTCATGATGGGTAATAGAAGCAATTTCACGAGCAATTCCGTAATGTCCCCATAAATCTGGACGATGAGTTAAGGATTTGTTATCAATTTCAACAATTATATCATTTACAGGAAAAAGTTCTTTAAAATCGGCACCAACTTTTGTATCTTCTGGAAGTTCTAAAATGCCACTATGATCATCAGAAATACCTAATTCTTTACCGGAACACATCATCCCATTAGAATCAATTCCAAGTAGTGGCCTTCTAGTAATTTCCATTCCATCAATATGACCGCCAATTTTAACAAGGGCACTTATTAATCCTACTCTAACATTGGGTGCTCCACAGACTATATCTAAGATTTCAGTACCAGCATCTACTTTTAAAATATGTAATTTTGTAGATTTAGGATGATCTTTTACTTCGATTATTTTAGCAGTAACAACGCCATCAAACTGAGAACCCTTTACTTCGACGCCTTCAACTTCGGCAGTACGAATAGTAAATTTATCCCATATGTTTAAAAAATCAATATCTTCACTGTTTTTAATATGTTTTTTTAATATATTACATGATATTTTCATAATTACCTCACATTAAAATCTTTCAAATATCTTAAATCTCCAGAGTTTAAGATTCTGATATCATTTATTTTATATTTCATCATTGCTAGTCTAGTAAGTCCTAAACCAAAGGCAAAGCCAGAATATTTATTAGGATTTATTCCACATTCTTTTAAAACATTAGGATGAATCATACCACATGGGCAAAGTTCTAACCAACCAGAGTTTTTACAGGTAGGACAGCCTTTGCCGTCACATATTGTGCATGAACAATCTAATTCGAATCCAGGCTCAGTAAATGGGAAAAAACCAGGACGTAAACGTACTTTAATATCTTTTTGAAATACCTCTTTAAGCATTCCTTCCATAGTATAAATTAGGTTGCTTATAGAAATATTTTCATCTACTACCATGCCTTCTAATTGGAAAAAGGTGTTTTCATGGCAAGCATCTAAATCTTCATTTCTAAAGCATCTACCTGGAGCGCATAATTTAATAGGAGCGCCATATTTTTGCATTCCTCTAATTTGTAAGGTACTGGTTTGGGTTCTTAAGAGTTTACCATTATCTAACCAGTATGTATCTTGCATATCTCTAGCAGGGTGAGTTTTAGGAATGTTAAGAGCTTCAAAGTTGTAGTATTCAGTATCCATTTCAGGACCAGACATTATAATAAAGCCCATATTTTTTAAAATATTAGTTACTTCTCTACCGACAATAGTTACAGGGTGAAGTGAACCACTTTGCTTTTTTACAGGCTCTGTAGGATCAAAAGAATTATTTGATGAAGAGTTTACAATTTCTTCATATTTAGCTGAAATGATACTATCTAATTCTTTTTTGGCATTATTAAATAATGGTCCATATTGTTTCTTTTCTTCGACACTCATGTCTTTTAAGGAAGCCATTAACTCCATGATTTTACTTTTTTTATTTAAATATTTTGATTTAATATTTAAGTAATCATTTTCATTTTTAATGACTTCTTGTTTTGCTTCTTCAAGCAGTTTTTCAATTTGTTTTTCCATTTTTTCCTCCATAAAAAAAATCACAAATATAAGGGTGACATATGGCCACGGTACCACCTTATTTCATGATTTACATGCACTTTAATGATTAACGCTCACAACGATTAATGCTCATATATTGAAATTCATCAATTAAGTTTTTTATAAATACTCTCAGCTAATAATATTTACTCTCTTTAAAATGTCTTAATTAACTACTTAGATATAATCACCGCATTACAATTAAAGATTTTAACATTAATTACTTTTTGTGTCAACCACAGTTAAACGATTTTAATTAAACAAATAAGGTATGATATAATTTTTTATGGAGGTAATATGAAAGTATTCGTTATTTGTAGTAAAGCGTTTTATGAAAAAATTCCCACGATTAAAGAAAAACTTGAACAAAATGGTCATACAATAATTTTACCTAATTGTTATGATTGTCCGGAAACGGAAGCTAAGTATCGTGGTACTAAGGATCATGCTAGTTGGAAAGGCAAAATGTTTAAACACAGTGAAGGAGTTATTTCTTCAGTGGACGCCGTATTAGTTTTAAATTACACTAAAAATGGGATAGACAATTATATTGGTGGAGCAACATTCTTAGAAATGTATGATGCATTTAGATTAGGTAAAACAATATATATGATGAATGATATTCCCGAGGGATTATTAAAAGATGAAATCATTGGGTTTAGTCCAATAATTATAAATGGCAACTTGGACAAAATCAACTAAAAAAAGCGATAATACGCTTTTTTTATATTAATAATTAGGTAAAATATCAGCTTTTATATTTATAATTTTCTAGTTATTTCTGTTTGCTTATATATACTTACTAATTCTTTGTTATTAAATAAATTATTTAATTCTTCCTTGTTAACTTTTCTTAAAGGCTTAAATGGTTCGTAAATAAAATATAAAGGTTCATTACCGTCAACAAAAATAAGAGCAATGCTTGACGCATCTTTGGTACTTTCTTCTGGCAAATTGTTTTTTACTATTTGAATAAGTAATTTTTCTTGTTCTTCTTTTGTATATAGTTTTTTTCGAAGATATAATAAATAATTATAAGCTGCAATGCCAGTAAAATTACTAGTATCAACATATTCTAACATCATTTTTATTCTTTCATTAAAAGATATTTTAGGACTATCTTTACCATATAATTGTTGTAATACTTCTAAATCAGATACTTTTTGATAATATTTTTGACGATATTCTTCTTCACTTTTT
The DNA here is from genome assembly GCA_934098375.1 of uncultured Bacilli bacterium. GTDB lineage: Bacteria > Bacillota_I > Bacilli_A > RF39 > UBA660 > CAG-533. The sequence continues at coordinate 36,449 of CAKOOC010000002.1, read as the reverse complement.
ATAGCATTATAAACATGTTTTAAAGCATAAGCAAATTCAGCTTTGGTTTCTTCATTTTGATTAACACAAGAGATCCCAGTGGTTGGCTCACCAACCTTGGTATTAAACATATCACCATAAAATATTGTATCTACAGAATCAGCTTTTACTAAATATTTGTCTACTCTAAAAATAAGATTTTCGTGGCCTTCGCCGTAACTATCTGATTCTTCAAAAGAAAAAACTTCAAAGTGAATACCTAATTTATTTAACATGTAAGCATATATGGCATTAAATTCGTAACATACAGCTTCTCTGTTTTGCAAATTTATGGAAGAAAGATAATTAATATCTCGATGTTTATCTAAATGCTTACCTAATTGCTCAGATGCATAATATTCATCATTATATGTTAATATGTTACACATTTTTAAATAAATATAAATGGCTTTTTCTAATAAGGTATAATCTTCTTCCATGCCACTTAATATTGCCGCTTCTAAGTTTTGGTCTATGTGGGTTTTACTAGCAGATGAATTAACATCTTTATATGTTTCATTTATACTTTCAAAATCATAATCTTTGAAAAGGGTTATATTATTTATTTTCTTTTTTAAGTCTTCAGGAAAAACATAATTAGCATCAATGTCATTATTGATAAAAAAATTAGAAACTATATAAAACATATAATCTAATCTAATATTACGAAATGGAGCATTTTCCGAAATTAATTTTTGATAAGTAGCTTCGGGTAATTCAATAAAATCGATAATATCGCGGCCTAAAACGTGATAATGCTCTCCTTCTATAAAACAATCGATATCTTTATCTTTATAATCCTTAATAAATGAATCATAAGTAACATATTTTTTTAATCTACTTATTAACTTTAAATCTTCATCCGTAAATTTTATACTTTTTTCTTTTTGGAGTTTAAATACTTGTTCTAAAAAATTAATTTTTGTTAAAGTAATGCAGTTACTTAAATCTTCATTTACAAAATGACATATTTTAATTTCAGGAAAATCACCTTTAAATACTCTAAAAAGATAATTGCGATATCTAGGATTTCTTAAGAACTTTGTAACAAGTAATTTATAATTTAATTTGTTAGAAAGTAATTCTTTCATTTCTTCAGGTGAAATAACTAATATATCTTTAAGATATTCTTTATAATCGGGATATTCTTGCAAAATTTGTTTTGTATATTCATCCATAGTATCACCTTTATAATAATAGCATATAAATTGATAAAAATATATTCTGACACAAAAAAAGCCGGATAAACCGACTTATGATTAACAAATTATTAACATTATTATAATGATTACGGCAAACATAATTAATAAGAATTTCCAAATGTATTTCATCCATTCTTTGTAAGTTATTCCTAAATATCCTAAACCGACAAGAAGAATAGCTGAACTTGGAGTAAACATGCTTGCTAAACCAAATGTTGATTGAAGCATTAATGCGATTTGTTCTTTGTAATCAGCAAATGTTGAAACTAAATAAGTTCCTATTAAATTAGCTGTGTATTGATATTCAACAGTAAACATAGATGATAATAAACCAGAAATTGTTGATAGTAAAACATTAAATTTAGAACTTAATCCAACAATCCAATCTACTATTGTAGGTAGAACAGGGAACATTACAGCAAATTCTAGAACTAAGTAGCATAATAGTAATAATACTACTAATTTGCCAACTTTTTTAAAGCCTTCACCATATGCTTCTAAGAATTCATCAAATTTAATTTTATAAATCCATTTAATTACAAGTGTTGTAATTAGCATTAAGACTTGAATACCAAAAATATCCCACTTACCGAAAGCTAGTAAACTGCTTCCTAGAATATAACCAAAGATTGGTTCATCTAAAATTTTAAAAGTTGTGATACTTTCAGTAGCTTTAGTAAACCAAGTAATTTTGAATACGCTTTCCCATGGTAAGTATGCTAAGATAGCTACTACAAAGAAAATTGATAATACAACTACTAATGGCCATACTTTGGTTTTGGCAGTAGTTTCTTCGCTAACAAATAATTCTTCAATTTGTTCATCTTTTTTAGAACTTTTCTTTGTTTTGATTAAGTGTAAAACAGTAAAAGTATTATAAGCTAAGAAAGATAAAGCAAATATTACTAATTTAGCCCACATAAGTGTATTATAATCAGTAGTAAGATATGATACGCTTAAGCCAACTACCTTAGGACTATAAATTGATCCTAAAACACCAATTAAAATAGAACCAAATGTAATATTAAATGCAGTTAATTTATCTAAATTCATTTTTCTTGCAATGGTAATAATTAAAGGTGCAACAGATATTAGTAATATGTATTCATTTGTTACAGCACTAAGTGCAGCAATTAAGAATGAAACTACTAATGCAAATAAGATTTCCTTTCCTTTAAATGTTTTAGCAATCTTGTCTGTTAATTTTTGATAGCCGCCAGTTTTAGATAATACTTGGTAAAATCCGCCTAGAACAAATAAAAATGTTACTAATACGGTAAAGTAATACATACCAAGTAAACCATATGTGAAGAAATCAAAGATTCCTACACGGGTAATATCCCCAACAGATAATGATCCATTTTGAAACATTCCTTGAGGAATTAACCAAGTTAATAGTACTGAAATTAAAACCATTATGCCAGCAATTTTAACAAGATCATGTTTTTTTGCTTCTTTTTTCATTTTTAACCTCCTCTACGAACATTATAGCATAATTTCAAGTATTCAATAGAATTTTTACGGTTTTTCGACAAAAAAAGAGGGTTTTTCCCTCATTTTTAATAATTTTAATATAGTTTAGCGCCGGCTGGGATAGAATCATCTACCATAAGCAAGTTTAGTTTTTCTTCTCCTTCTTCACTATGAACGGCTGATAGAAGCATTCCACAAGAATCTATTCCCATCATTTTGCGTGGTGGAAGGTTAGTAATGGCAATTAAGGTTTTACCAACTAATTCTTCAGGTTCATAATACATATGAATGCCACTTAAAATAATTCTATCTTCGCCGGTTCCATCGTTTAGAACAAATTTTAATAATTTATTACTCTTTTCAACAGCACTGCATTCTTTTACTTTAACTGCACGAAAATCAGATTTACTAAAAGTATCAAAATCAACATATTCTTTAAATAAAGGTTCAATTTCTACTTTAGAAAAATCAATAACTTTCTTTTCTTCTTTATTTAATAATTTTTTGCTTCCATTAACAGCTTTCATGGTTGGGAATAATATAACATCACGAATTGATGCACTTTCAGTAAAGAACATTACTAGTCTATCAATTCCATAACCAATTCCACCAGCTGGAGGCATACCATATTCAAGTGCTTCAACAAAGTCCATATCAATATCATTAGCTTCATCGTTTCCTAATTCACGTTCTTTTAATTGAGATTCAAATCTTTCTAACTGATCAATAGGATCATTTAATTCTGTGTAAGCATTAGCAAATTCTTTGCCACCAATAAATAATTCAAAACGGTCAACAAATCGAGGGTCTTCAGGATTTTTCTTGGTAAGTGGAGATATTTCCACCGGATGACCATATAAGAATGTTGGCTGAATTAATGTTTTTTCAACGTATTCTTCAAAGAATAAATTAATAATATGGCCGACATTTTTTTGATGTTCTTCAACAACAATGTTATGTTCTTTGGCAAGTTCTAGAGCTTCTTCAACAGACATTTCTTTTTTAAAGTCAATGCCAGTTTCTCTTTTGATAGCATCTACCATACTGATTCTTTCCCATGTACCATCAATGTTTATTTCATGACCATTCCAATTATATGTGTATTTACCAAAAACTTCTTTAGCGATGGTTTTGAACATATTTTCAGTCATTTCCATCATGCCTTCTAAATTAGAATATGCTTCATATGCTTCCATTAAGGTAAATTCAGGATTATGCATAGGATCCATACCTTCATTTCTAAAAGTACGGCCTATTTCATATACAGATTCTAGGCCACCAACTAACAATCTTTTTAAAGGTAGTTCTAGGGCAATACGCATGTACATATCTAAATCTTGAGCATTGTGATGAGTTATAAATGGTCTTGCAGAAGCACCTGTTAAAAGAGTATTTAATATTGGTGTTTCAACTTCGATAAATCCACGGTTATCCATAAAATTTTGAATGCATCTTATAATTTTAGGTCTAGTCATCGCTGTTTTTTTAGAGTCTTCATTCATAATTAAATCAACATATCTACGACGATATCTTTCTTCAATATCTGTTAGTCCATGGAATTTTTCTGGTAGTGGTCTTAATGCTTTTACTAAATGAGTATATTTTTCACATTTTAGGGTTACTTCGCCAGTTTGAGTTTTCATTACTTTACCAGTTACACCAACTATATCGCCAATGTCAGCAGTTTTAAATAAAGAATATGTTTCTTCGCCAACATCATTTATAGAAATATATATTTGAATGTTTCCTGTTTTATCTTGAATAGTGAAGAATGATGCTTTTCCCATTTTACGAATAAACATTATACGGCCAGCGACAGTATATGTATCAGAAATATTTGCAAATTCATCGTGAGGAATATCTTGGTATTTTTCTTTAATATCACTTGCAAAAGCAGTACGTTCAAAACGCGTACCATAAGGATCTAATCCTAAATCTCTTAATTTATCGGCTTTTTCTCTTCTTATTTTTTCTTGATCTGTAAGTTCTCTTACCATCTTTTTTCCTTCTTTCTAAATAAAAAAAAGTTAATGATCTAAAGGGACGAACTGGTCGTGGTACCACCCTTCTTTAATCATTAACTGATTCTCTTAATTGATAACGGTTTTACCGGATTTTTAAAATCACTCAAAGGTTTTTATTCATATTAATTTTATTATTAACTTCCACCAAACATTAACTCTCTTTGAATAAAGAATAATATTACTCGTCCTTTTCTTCGTTTTATGCCTAGATAATACTATAAATCTAGGTAAATGTCAACAAATATTTAGGGCATTTTCTTTATTCATCATTTAATTTTTATTCCGTTTCAGGTAATTTATCAATTAATTTACTTTTAATAGTTTTACTAGTAATTTCATTTGCATTTAGGTTTATTGACTTATAAAATAGTTTATCGTTATTATCACCAGCCTCTTCATAAGTATTGTAATAATAGATGTTATCTTCAATATAACTTCTATTTAAATAACTAGTTCCTTTTTGTTCTTCATATAATTTTTTACCTTCTTTAGAGTAAATTATAAAACTAAACTTATCTATGCCACAATTAGTTCCCTCTTCTAAAATATAGTATTTATCATTTTTTATTATTTTAGTAGTACCGCAAGTAACTAAATCAGTATTAGTTTTTATAATATCATCAATTGTGACACTGCTGTTTTCACATCTTTTTTCTTCTTCGTTATATAAATTACAAGAAAATGTTAAATTCCAGTCGTTTTCGGTTTTAGTTAAGTCTTTAAGATTTTTAGATATATCTTCAGGTGTTAAAAGATCAGAAACATTATTAATCGTTGTAATATGAGCAGAGCTATTATTATTTCCATTGTTGTTGTTTTTAAAAGTCACGATATTTGCTACACACAAAATGCCAAATACAAAAGCACTTAAAACGATACCAATGAAAGCGCCAATTAAAGTTTTTTTCATATTTTTCCTTCTTTCTTTATTCTATAATATATCTTAACATATATGAATGTAAATAAAAATACAAATATAATTTTTCATATTTTCTTTTAAATTACATACCTTTAAATAGAGGTGAATTTTTTATGAATGGTAGTTACTATCCTAATGCACAATTTCCTAAAGAAATGAATTTAAATACAGCACCAATTGGTGGCGGAAATGTAGATAATGAACAAAGTTATATTGAAAATATTTTAAGACTTAATAAAGGAAAAAAAGCTAAAGCGTATTTTTCGTTTCCGGATTCTGAGAAATGGCGTGATAAAATTTTTGAAGGTATCATTGAAGAAGCTGGAAAAGATCACTTGGTTATGAGTGATCCAAATACGGGAAACTGGCAATTGATTTTACTTATTTATTTAAATTATGTAGAATTTGATGAAAAAATAAATTATAGTCATGCTTATTCAGAAATTACATATTAGGACATTTTAGTCCTTTTTTAAATAGATTAATAAGTTTTGTTTTTCCTTTTTTAAAGTCGTATCTTCTCCATGACCTGGGTGAATAATAATGTTTTCATTGTAAGTTAAAACCTTTTTGATACTTTTTTGCATATCTATAAATGATCCACCTTCTAGGTCCCACCTACCAATTGTTCCTTTAAAAATAAAGTCACCACAAAATAAATGATCCTCAAATAATAATGATATTAAATCTTCTTTATGACCGGGCGCTTTTATCATTTCAAAAGAAAAACCATTTATGTTATTTGTTCCTTCTTTTAATGTTTGAAAGTCATAAATAGGGCAGGAAAGTTTTTCTTTTAATTTTAAAAGGGCACCAATATGATCGAAGTGATAATGAGTTATTATTATTCCTACAATTTCATGAGGAGCACTTGCCAAGATTTTTTCTTCATCATCAGCTGGATCTATTATTAATGATTTATTATTTTGACTTATAATATAGCAGTTAGTTTCTAAGGGTCCTAATACTAATTTTTTTATTTTCATAATTTATCCTCTTTTATAAAAAAATTATAGCATAATTCAATTGATTAAAAAATAAAAATTTAGTACAATGATAGTGGTGAAATTATGGATAGTATAATGACAATTTTACTAACAATTATTATATTTGTTGGAATTGTAACTATGATATATGTTATTTATTATAATAACTTACAAGCATATAAAATTAAAATTAATGAAGCAGAAAGTATAATTGATGAACATTTAAGAAAAAAATACGATACATTAGATATGTTAATAGATATTATTACAGGTGAAACTGATGCAACGGATAAAGCTTTTAATGAGTTTAAAAATTTAAAAAATGTTAATATTTCAAGTTTTGATTTTGAAAGAAAACTAGCGGAATTAAATGCTCTTATAGATAAAATTAAATTAGACTATGATGAACTTGATAAAAATGAAGGGTTTACTAATTATTATGAAGATTTATATCGTATTAATGAAAAGTTAGAAGCAACAAAATCATTTTATAATAAATATACTAGTTTATTAAATAAAACAATTAAGAAATTTCCTTCTAATATTATTGCTTTTATTCATCATATTAAAGTGCAAGCATTTTTTGATGGAAAAGATATGTTTGATGATGATATTAAAGATTTTAAATTATAAACGCATAAGCGTTTTTTTTATGAAAAAAACTTGCTACTTAGCAAGTTAATCTTTATTATTATATAATTCGTCGTATTCAATTTGAGCTTCAACTGCTTCTAAAAAGGCTTCTTTAGCTTCCTTTGCAGCTAATAATGATAGAGATACAGCATCTTTTGCATAATCCAATTTATTATTTATGTATTTTTCTAATTTTTCAGCATCTCTTGCTTCTTTTTTTAACTCTAACTTTTCTTTTTCATTTTTAAGAGTTTCTTCTAATTTTTCTAAACCTAGTGATAGTTTATTTTTGCTTTTTTTACTTAAATCTTTTAAATCGCCTTTAGTTTCTTCTAAACTCTTTTTAGTGCTATCAGCAAATTTTTCTAAATCGTCTTTAGCGTATAAACCTTTAATCGCGATGGTTTCGCCTTCATCTTTTATTTTGCTTCCTAACTTGTCTATTTCTTTGCTTAATTCAGCAATTTTTTCTTGTATTTCTTTATTTGTCATTTTTATCAACTCCTCATATTATTATGGTATAAAATAAAAAAAATATAAGCAATAACTTATATTTAATTTTGTCGTTTAACACGCATTTTAAAATTTTGTGTATTATAATTGCCAATTAATTTTTTCAATACCATTATTTTCAAGAAACTGATTTGCTTTGGAAAAAGGATGACTACCAAAGAAACCATAATTAGCACTAAAAGGTGAAGGATGGGCTGATTCAATAATTAAATGCTTAGGATTAGTAATAAATACTTTTTTGCTTCTAGCAAAGGCACCCCACAATATAAAAACGACAGGTTCTTCTTTAGCATTTAGTACTTTAATTATATAATCAGTTAAATTACTCCAACCTAACTTTTGATGGGAATTTGGTTTATCCTTTTCAACGGTTAGGGAAGAGTTTAATAATAAAACTCCTTCTTTAGCCCATGATGTTAAGTCACCGTTATTAGGTTCTTCAATGCCTAAGTCGTCATAGATTTCTTTATAAATATTTCTTAGTGATGGTGGTAATTTAATGCCTTTTTGAACAGAAAAGGATAAGCCATGAGCTTCACCTTCACCATGATATGGATCTTGCCCGACTATAACAACCTTAACATTATGATAAGGCGTTAATTTTAATGCATTAAATATATAATTTTTAGGTGGATATATAATTTTAGTATTATATTCTCTTTCCACAATTTTCATAAAATTTTTAAATCCAGCACTATGCCAAATAATGCTTAATTTTTCGTCCCAATCATTTCCAATCATAAAGACTCCTAATACATAATTTTATTTTCTTTTGCCCAAGGAATAAAATGATCCTTAATAGCAGATGCTAAAATACTTTCATCGTCGCCTAAAGAAAGCCAGCGATATTCAATAATTTCATCATTAGGAAGTAGTTCGACATCTACATCTTTTAAGGCAAGCATCATATGCATTTCGATCATCAAACTAGGATCAGATAAAGCCGGTTCTCTAAAGCATAATATTTCTTTTAATTCGTCTTCACTAATATCAAAACCATTGGCAATTTCTTCTCTTATTTCTCTTCTAGCTGCTTCTTTAAAAGTTTCTCCTTTTTCAACACCGCCACCAACTAAAGTGAATTTTCCTTTTTTGCTACTTCTTTGTGACATGCTTATCAATAATTTTCCATCTTTTACAAAGGCAGTGCCAACAACATATATTAATTCATCCATAAAAATACCTCACTTATGATATGTTTCATTATTTATTATTTTAAATCCCCTGTAAATTTGTTCTAGTAATAATCCTCTAAATAATCCATGAGGAAAAGTTAGATCACTAAATGATAGTAAAAAATCAGCTTCTCTTAAGACAGTATCATTTAATCCATCAGATCCACCAATTATAAAATCGATATTAGCATCAAACATTAAATGTTCATGAATAAATTTAGCAAAAGATATAGAGTCCATTTTTTGACCATTTAACGCTAAAGCGACTTTATAATTTTTATTGTTTAATTTTTTTAAAATTCGTTCATTTTCTTCTTTTTGGTTACTATCAGGCAGTTCTATTACTTCTATTTTGTGATATTTGTTAATACGTTTCAAATAATCTTCTACCATATTAACCATATAATTTTCTTTTAATTTACCAACACAGATAATTCTTATCATATTTCCACCGCATCCGTTTTCTCATTTTGTTTAGCTGTTTCAATGTTTTCAAAAAAGATATCATTTTCAGCAAATTCTTTCTTAATAGTATTTAGTGCTAACTCGGGTGTGTTATTTTCTTCAGATAAATGGGCTAAAATTATTTTTTTAGTGTCAGGTCCAATTATTTTGCTTAAGTAAAAGGAGCATGATTCATTAGATAAGTGTCCTACATCTGAATTTACTCTTGCTTTTAACCATTTAGGATATCTACCATTTAAAAGCATCTCAACATTATGGTTACTTTCCATGATATACATGTTTTTGTTTTTTAACTTATTGAAATATTTTTGATTTAAATAACCAGTATCAGTTATTTGAACAACGGATGAAGTTCCTTCCGTAATAATGAACCCTCTAGAATCAGTGGTGTCATGACTGGTTTTTATATTCTCTATTAAAACATCATTAATAATTAGATTATCTTCTAAAAACATTATGTTTTTATAATCTTCCAAATAATCTAAATCTTTTAACATTAAAGGGGTTAGTATTATTACGGGATTATATTTTTTTGTAATCGCCTTTAAACTAGATGTGTGATCAGTGTGAGTATGGCTTATTAAAATATAATTTATGTCTTTCATACTTAAATAGTTTTCATTTAATTTTTCCTCTAATTTAGAAAGACAAGATCCTGCATCTATTAAAATGTTATCTTGTCTTGTTCTAATTAAAGTAGAGTTGCCTTTGGAGCCACTGGCAAGAACGCTTACTAACATGATAAAGCCCCACAAGGATTTAAGTATGAACCGGTACTATTATTTATGATACCAAAGTGAAGATGCGTTCCGGTTGAAGAACCACTGTCACCCATGTAACCAATATGCTGGCCACGTGTTACGTGATCTCCTGGTTTTACTTTAATATCGGCAATAATATGTGCATATATTACAGTATAAGCACCATCATCTGTTAATATTCTAATGTAATTACCCCAACTTTGACCGCAACTGCTTCCATAATATCCTCTATTAGGACAACTGCTATTGGTTACAGTTACAGTTCCATCAGTTGAAGAATAAATTGGAGAACCAAAACCACTACCAGAAATATCAATACCATTATGGTGTTTACCCCATCTCCATTTAAAGCCACTGGTTATGACGTAAGGGCTTACCGTTGGCCAGTACCAATCTTCAGTACCTGTATTAATATAAGTTCCGCCTGAAGAATATGATTTAGTTCCACGGGCAACGATTTTATTTACAGCAGGAGCAATTTCTTCTTTTTTGGTAATAACTAGGTTTTCAATGGCACCATTGCGGTATAGTATGCTTTCAGTAATTTTTAAAGTACCATTTGAGCCTTCTTGTAATACCTTAGATTCACCTTTATACATGGTATCATCATTTTGATACTCAGTTTTAAATTTATTAGTAATATTTTCCACTACTTCTTCTTCATGAACAATGTTTACAATTGGAGATATTAAACCGATAGAAACTTGCTGCCCTTTAGTAAGTAGAGCATTTTGGTTAGGAATGCTGGGGTTAGCAATAAGGAATTCTTCAATGCTTAAATTATTTTTATCAATAATATCATCGATTGAGTCATTTTCTCCAACCGTGTATTGTTTTTGTTCTTCAGTTGTACCAAATAATAAATATTTACTTAAGTCTGAATCATTAGTAAATATATTTTCTTTAACACTAATGTAGGCTTCTTTAACGGTGATTTTTTCATCCCAATAAATATTATCGATTTTAGAACCGGTATCAGAAATTAATTCTTGTTTATTATTCTTATAAGCGTTTAATTCTTCAGTTCCAACAAAAGCGGCAACAGTATTATAAAAGGCCGTTTCAAAATCTTCTTTTCTTAATGTATAAATATATACGGGTGCTTTATTTTCTTCGGTGTATCTAATAGTTATAATATACCCATCAATCGTAAAGGGGTCCGTATTTTCAATGATGTTATAAATTTGCTCAGCAGTTTTGATTTCTTCATCATAAGTAGAAATTTTTTCGATTTTTAATCCCGATGGGGGATATACTTTATCAACACCATATTTCTTTTTTATTTCTTCTTGTTTTTGATTAACTAAATCAAGAAATTTATCACGAGAATTTAAATAACCAATGGTTTTACCATTTAAATATACTTGGTATACACTAGTTGGAGCGGCTAAAGTTTCTTCACTTGCCCCCATAAAAAAGACTAGTACGGATAAAACTATTGTAATTAATATGGATATTAAGGTGTCTTTACCTTTCATTTTCATCACTTCTCTTTTTATTTTTTATTCACTTTTCTTTAAATAATTTCTAAAATTACTCATATCTCTTTCAAATAACAATTCGATTGTGCCGGTTCCGCCATTACGATGTTTACCAATTATTAATTCGGTTATTGATGTATTAGACATTTCACCAGCAGGTTTATTATAATAATCATCACGATATAAGAAAGCAACTATGTCGGCATCTTGTTCAATTGAACCTGATTCTCTTAAATCGGACATAATAGGTCTTTTATTTTCACGAAGTTCAACGCTACGGGATAACTGAGCAAGAGCAATTACAGGTACTTTTAGTTCCATCGCCATTGTTTTTAAACTTCGAGAAATTTCTGATACTTCTTGCTGACGGTTTCCTTCATATTTAGATGATCCAGATAATAACTGTAAGTAGTCGATTACTACTAAAGCAAGTCCATCATCTTGGGTAGCTAGACGGCGACATTTAGCCCGCAATTCAGAAATAGTAAGTCCTGAGTTATCTTCAAAATATATTTTAGTATCGCCTAGTTCTGATAAGGCTTCATTTACTTTTTTCCAATCATTATGTTCTAATTTACCAGTTTTAAGTTTAGATAGTTCGATACCGCCAACAGCAGATATCATACGCATCATTAACTGCTCGGCGCTCATTTCCATGTTGAATATGGCAACTGGCTTTTTAGTTTTTACAGCCGCATTTATGGCTAGATTTAAGCCAAAAGCAGTTTTACCCATGGCAGGACGTGCCGCTAGGATTATTAGTTCGTTAGGGTGAAAGCCGCTTGTAAGTTTGTCTAAATCATAGTAGCCTGATGGCACACCAGTTATATCATTTTGATTTTTGGCTAAACGTTCTAATTCTTCTTGCGTAGTTCTGATAACTTCGCCAATTGTTTTAAATTCTCCGGCTTTACGGGCTTTAGTAACACTAAAGATTTTCTTTTCGGCATCATCAATTAAATCGTTAGTATCACTATCTTCGTCATAAGCAAAAGTTGTAATACTATTTGTTACATCAATTAATTTTCGCCTTAGGGCTTTTTCTCTTACGATATCAATGTAATAATCTACATTTGAGGCGGTAATTACTGAGTCAATAACTTCACTTAAATATTCAATGCCACCAATCGTATTAATGGAACCTTTTTTTTCGATTTCATTTTTTACAGTTGCAGAATCTAAAGGAATATTATTTTGATGTAGGCTTTTGATAGCACTAAAAATTCTTTTATTAGGTTCACTAATAAACATATCTTCATCTAGTTCTTCGCATATTTTATCTAGAGCATAACTCGTCAAAAATGCACAACCTAAAACAGACATTTCTGCTTCTAAATTTTGAGGTGGTTTTCTTTCTGCCATATTATGCCTCTACTACGTGAATGTTTGCTTTGGCAGTTACTTTTTTATGCAAATTTATTTCTACAATGTGCATTCCTAGAGTATCAATTGGGCTAGATATATTAATAGTTTTTTTATCAACTATTATATCTTTTTGAGCTAACTTTTCAGCAATTTGCTTAGATGAGATAGTACCAAATACTTTGCCATTTTTGCCAGTTTTAACACTAAATTCTAAAGTGATTTTTTCAATTTTAGTTTTGATTTCTTCACATTCTTTAATTAAGGCGTCTTCTTTAGCATTTCTAATATCTATTTGTTTATCTAAAACTTTTTTGCTTCCATCAGTGTATTTAACGGCTAAGCCATTTTTAATTAAAAAATTTTGAGCATATCCATCACTTACATTAATTATCTGGTCTTTTTTTCCTTGTTTTTTTACATCTTTTAATAAAATTACTTTCATAAATAAAAACTCCCATCTAATCAAAAATTATTATAACAAATATACAAAAAAAAAGATACCCTAAGTGTATCAGGCACCTTAATCTATCTCATTAGAAGTAATTGCTTTTATGCTGTTATATTCTTTGGATGTTAAGGACTTATCTTTTAAATCAATATAATTGAAATGAACTTTATTATTGCCACTTCCATCATTTATGTTATCAGTTGTTAAATAGTAAAGTTTATTATCTGAAATAGTCATTTTATATGTTCCAAGAGGATTGTTTTCATCAGTTGTATCTAATTCTACGGAAACTTGAAAATCAGCTACGGTGTTATTGATGGTTTTTAAAAGTTGTCCCGACTGATTATAAATGTAGATTTTTCCGATACCATATAGATTGCCAAATGTACCTTCTTCGATAATATAAAATTCATTTGTTTTTAATATGTATATTCCAGTTGTTTCATAATCACCAACTTCATGTTTAAATTTAATTATATTATTTATATTTGCTTCATATGTCATACAAAAATCAGGTCCATCGTCACTAAATGGCTCTTTTTCTGTACAAGTAAAGGTAATATTAAAATCATTTAGAGATGATTCTTGTTTAGTAAGCGAAAACGGATCAATATTTAGGCAGTTATTTTCTACACAACCATTTTTTTGGTCAATTATAGATAGACTTTTTAGGGACGAATCTAGTTTAGGAAACTCTGGGAGATTTGTTTTGACAGGTTCAGTAATGTTATTGTTATCGTTATTATCGCTATTATTATCATTATTTCCTGAATCTTTTTTGTTAAAAAATAATAGAAAACTGCCAGTACAAATTAAGATTATTAATATTAAAAATAATATCCAAGTTTTTTTATTCATTCTTATCACCTATTTTAATTATATAGTAATTAATAAAAAAAAGGAAATCAAAAATTCCCTTTAGTGTAAACTTAAAATAAATTATTATTTCTTATCTTCTTTTTTTTGATCATCAGAAAGAGGTTCTAATAATTCTCTTACATCAATACCTAAAACTTCAGCAAATCTCCAAATTGTGCCTAAAGAAAAAGTTTGATGATAATTTGAACTTTCAATATTCATTATAAAGCCAGTGCTATAATTACAGCGCTCAGCAAATTCAGCTTGGGTCATGTGTTTTAATTTTCTTTGCTTTTTTAGATTTTGACTAATTAGATAATAAATATAATTTTCATCTTCTTTATTCATAAACACCTCTTATTTAATGTTATTTTCTCATTTTATTATATTTTTATACTTCACTTATTCAGTGAGGTTATGCTATAATAATAAAATAGAAAGGAGGTTCATCTTGATGCAAAATAAACTGTGCCATATCTTTTATTTTATTACTTTTATTTTTGGAATTACTCCTTGTAAAAAAATGGAGGTTGTGCTTGATTCTTCCGATTTTACAAGTGGTAAAAAATGTTTGTATCGTTTTAAGGGGAAAAAAGATTTAAAATGATACGGATTTTATAATTAAATTTGGATATTAAGAAAGAGGAACACTAAAATGATCCTCTTATTATTTTATAATTTATTTTACAAATGGTATTAAAGCCATAAAGCGTGCTCTTTTAATTTGTTTAGCAATATATCTTTGATGTTTAGCACATGCTCCTGTCATTCTACGAGGCATTATTTTGCCTTTATCATTAATATATTTGCTAACGATCATAACATCTTTATAATCAACGTCTTTACCGGCACACATTTGACAAATTTTCTTTTTCTTACGATAAAATTCAGCCATTGTTAATCCTTTCTAAAATGGTAAATCATCGTCACTAAGAACAACTTCAGAACCAAAATCCTTAAATGGGTCTTCTGTAATATCAGTTGTTTCAATAGGAGCTTGATTTACATTTGCATTTCCTCCATCGAACGAAGGAACTTCGTTACTATTTTTAGATCCTAAGAATGATACGTTTTGTGCAGATACTTCAGTAACATACACTTTTTTACCATCTTGACCATCATAGTTTCTTGTTTGAATTCTTCCTTGAACACCGATTAACGAACCTTTTGTACAGTATTTACATAAATTTTCGGCTTGTTTACCCCAAATAACGCAGTTAATGAAATCGGTTTCTCTTTCACCTTGAGCGTTAGTAAATTGACGATTAACAGCAACCGTAAAACTACATGTGGTATTACCAGTACTGATAGTTCTTAATTCAGGATCTTTTGTAAGTCTTCCAACTATTGTTACATTATTCATTAATATTACTCCTCATCTAATTTAATAATTTGATGTCTAATGATGTTTTCATTAAGTCTAGCCTTACGATCAAACTCTTTAATTGCATCATGAGAAGCTTCTACTGTAATAACATAGTAAAATCCACTAACTTCTTTATTAATAGGATAAGCAAGTTCTCTTTGTCCCATATCTTTTGATGAAGTTATTTTACCTTTCATATCGGTAATAACTTTGTTTAATGATTCTACTGTTTCTTTTACAGCTTTTTCTTCTAAAGTTGTTTTAACAATAAACATTATTTCATATTTGTCCATTTTTCTATCCTCCTTCTGGTCTATTCGGCTTTATATAAATAAAGCAAGGAGCTTTCGCTCACGCAGTATTATAGCATACTGTATAATTATATGCAAAGTTTTTCTCTTAAATTTTTTAAAACTTTTGTTTTATTTTTGTAGCATATATGGTTTTATACTAGCTTTTCTTTTGGCTCTTTCATATTCTTCAGGAAAACATTCTACTAAATCACCAAAACCATTTGTAATATCAGCAATTTCAATTTTAGATACTCCATTAAATTTTTGGGTAAGTATTTCGTACATAACTCTTTCAACATCTTCTTTAAAAATAGTCATTACTCCTTTACCAGTATACCTGGTTACAATTTTACTTAATAAATTTTGATAGGGTTCCCATTTTTGCATTTCTTCTAAAGGATCTTTTAAAGGATGGCAAGAAAGGTTAGGTGCTGGCACTAAGTTTAAACCGCCACCAGGGCGATGTTCTTCATCATATGTGCAACCGGTTGGGGTTAACATTGAGCAGCTTTTTTTCATAGAAAACAAATCAACAACATCACGATCAACATTTCTAGCACGTAAATATAAAAAAGGCGTCATAATTTTCTTACCTGAGGGTAGCAATTTTATTTTTAAGGCACTAACAATAGAAATGTTGCCGGACTTTAAGGCAGTAGTAATGGTTTCTTTGTTAATATTAGTAAAATCACTTACAAAGTAATCACATCCACTTTTAATACAACACTTCCCTTTACATTTAGCACATAATTCTTTATTTATATTTTCCATATAAATCACTTCCGAGGAGTTATTTTATAGTAATTATGACTTTTTAGCAATAAAAAAATGTTAATTAATAACACTTTTTAAACATTAAATCTAAAATATACAATATCGCCGTCTTGCATTAGGTATTCTTTACCTTCTAAACGCATTTTGCCGGCTTCTTTCACTTTAAGTTCGCTTCCGCATTCTTTTAAATCATCAAAAGACATTACTTCAGCTTTAATAAATCCACGTTCAAAATCACTGTGAATTATTCCTGCACATTCTGGTGCTTTCATACCTTTTTTAAAAGTCCAAGCACGGCATTCATCTTTACCGGCAGTGAAAAAGGTTTGAAGACCAAGTAAGTCATAAGTAGCAAAAATAAGTTTATCTAGGCCACTATGGTTAATACCCATTTCTTTTAAGAAGTTTTCCTTATCATCATCATTCATTTCGGCTAGTTCGCTTTCCATTTTAGCACTAACAACAACAACGCCTGCATTTTCTTTTCCGGCATATTCAGATACTTCTTTAGTATAGTCATTATAACCAGTAATAGCATCGTCTTCATTTACATTTGCCATATAGATAATAGGCTTTAAAGTTATAAAACAAAAGGGTTTTAAAATAAGAAGTTCATCTTTATCTAGTTCTAAACGTCTAAGAGGGGTGTTTTCTAATAAAGCTTTTTCACATTTTTTTAAAGTTTGAAATTCTAATAATTCGCCTTTATCTTTAGTCATCTCGCATTTTTTAGCAATTTTACCAATACGATTTTGAATAATTTCAAGATCTGCCATTATTAATTCTAAGTTAATAATTTCAATGTCTCTTATAGGGTCAACTTTTCCTTCAACATGAATAATATCATTATTTTCAAAACAACGAACTACTTCAACAATGGCGTCTACTTCTCTAATATGAGATAAAAATTTATTTCCTAAACCTTCACCTTTAGATGCTCCTTTTACAAGACCAGCGATGTCAGTAAATTCATAAGTTGTGGGCACAACTCTTTCAGGAATATATAAATTTTCTAAAAATTCTAATCGAGAATCAGGAACAGTTACAACACCAACATTTGGATCAATAGTAGCAAAAGGATAATTAGCTGCTAAGATATTTTTCTTAGTTATAGCATTAAAAAGAGTACTTTTTCCGACATTAGGTAAACCAACAATACCTGCTTTTAACATACTTTTCACTTCTTTCTTAATAAATCTTTAAATTGTATTTTAACACATTTTTATTTTTTTGATTCTAAAATTTCATTTTTTACTTTTTCAAGGTCAGGTTTAACGCCTCTTTTATATAGAACCTGAATAATATCCATACCAGGGCCACGATTGCCTTCGATAATAACAGGACCATTTTTGCTTATGCCGACATCCCAACCAACAACATTAACATTATCATTTACAGCAGCAGCTTCTTTTGTCATTTTAACAATTTCGTTCCAATAAGGGATTTTAAAACCATCTACTTTAACATGAGTTATAGAAGTTTCTTCGCTTTCATTTCCTTTTTTATCGATAGCGTTTCCTTCTAATGTGCCATTTTCAATATTTACTTTGACTCCCATGCCACCTTGATGAAAATTATCTACAATAGATTTGCCACCGCCAATACGGGCTACGGCAAAGAGAATATCACTTTTTCCATTAATACATTTTGTTACAACTCTAACGGTATTTAAACTATCAGGATTTAATTTACTCCAAGTTTTATCTTGAATTACTAGTTCTTCTAATAAGCAATTTTCTTTATTTAAGTTTTCATAGAATTCTTTTAAATTTTTAATCTTTTTGGTTTCGATCTTTTCTACATTAGCGCCACCTAAACCGCTGATTGGTTTACGAACTATGGCATCGTGGCTTTTAATAAATTCGGCTACTTTTTCATAACCATCTTCATATGACGCAAAACTTCTTTTAGTGTATTTTTTAAAGTTTTTATGAAAGTTTACTTTGTTAGAAAAAAATGGTGCGTAATCCCAGTGAGCGGCTAATTTATAAAATTCATGTTGGTATCCGATTGTAGCATAAGTACTTCTTTCTTTAAATGATTTTTCGTAAAATTTATAATTTAAATAATCTTGCAAACCGGATTTAAAAAACAAACAAGAAATGGCAGTATCGGCAAACATTAGAAGCGGACTTTTATGATTAGTTTTTGATAATTCCTTTAAAGATTCATAGTATTTTTTGTAGTTTCCATTCTTAGCAAATTTAAGTAAACCCATGTTATCACCTAGATAAAAGTATAACAAAAAAAGACTAATGTTAAAAGTCTTTTTATGCTTTATCACTTAAGGTAAGTGTTTTAGTCATTTCTTTTTTACCTCTAATAAATGTTACTTTAACTTTGTCTCCTACATTATATTTATATAGATAATATTTTAAGTAAGAAGAATTTTTAATTTCATAATCACCTAATTTGGTAATGACATCGCCTTTTTCTAAACCAGCTTCGCTAGCAGGACTACCTTTTTGGACATAGCCGACAACAGCGCCTTTAGTTACTGATGAATCTAGGGTAAAACCATATTGAATCATTGCTTTGGTATCAGAAACATTTAAAGTTCCAACTCCTAAAAGAGGTCTTTCAATTGAACCATTTTTAATTAAATCTTCAGCGTAGTTTACAGCATCTTCAATAGGAATTGCAAATCCCATACCTTCAACGCCTTCACTTACAAGTTTCATATTAGTTATACCTATTACTTCACCATTAGAGTTAGCAAGTGGGCCACCAGAGTTTCCTGAGTTTATAGAAGCATCGGTTTGAATTACTTTCATAACCCAGTTGCTGGCTCCATCAGAGGTGGTACCAACATCAACTAAACGATCTTTGCCACTTAAGATGCCTCTTGTAACAGTCCAAGAATATTCTGAATCAAGAGGAGCTCCGATTGTAAATACAGTATCACCTAGTCTAGTTTTTTCTGAAGCACCAATTTCCGCAACGGAAATAATTTTATCTTCATCTATTTTTAATACAGCGATATCAGAGTATTCATCTTTACCAACTACTTCAACTTCGTATACTTTATCATTAGTAAATTTAACTTTTACTTTTTCTGCGCTTGATACGACATGATTATTTGTTAGTATATAGGCGTTATTTTTATCTACTTTATAAACAAAACCAGTTCCACTACTAGTAAGTACGCCTTTTTTATAAGAGCCAACTATTACGACAGCATCATATAATTTTTCTACTGAATCAGCAATACCATTTTCGTTAACAGTTACTTCTTTTTCTGATTTGTTAATAATTGTTTGACTAAATAAGCCACGCTCGGCAACTAAGTAGTACATGCCGCCAGCACCTAATAGTAAACATACAATTGTAATTATTAAATATTTAATCCATGAATTTTTACTTTCTTTTTTCATTTTTGTCCCTTCTAACAATCTACTAATTCTTTAAAATTAGTAGGAAAACCCATTGTATCTAAAACTTTATTAATTGAGATTACATTTAGTTTACCCGCAAGAACATCAACTTCATAACTTAATTCACTTACTAATAATCTAAATTCATCATCTCTCAATAACTGTTTTAAAATAATTAGTAAGGCAAAAACATCATCTTTGCCATAAATGTATTCTCCGTCACAAACAGGAATATCTAAGTAAGCATGATATTTTGTGTCATTAATTGGTTTTTGATTATGATGATCATATAATATATCTTCATGGGCACATAAATTACGATAATTTGCTAAAATTGGTAAATAGGTAATTAGTGTATCAGGTTCGATATTATATACTTCAGCGATTTCTTTTTCATCTTCTTTTTTCATAATCATATAAAGCTCGCTTACGATACCAAATGATAATACTTTTACTACAACCCATAAGGGGATATAACCATAATTATATAAATAGTGAGAAGTTGCTGAGTGCTGCTTGCCATTTACTCTAATTTGTCTTTTCATTTTATGAAGCAAATCATGTACCTGTCCTTGTTTTTCGGGATCATGAGTAAAGTTTGACGGCTTTAAATAATCTTTTTCTCGATAACCGTAATTTTTAGATAACTGGTATGAAAAAATGCTTTTCATATTATTTTCGACAATTAAAAGATTTTTAAACAAAATATTTCTAATTTGTCTATCAAAATTAAATAAAGCATGCAGCTCTCTAAAGTTAGTATTTGGAATAAACATTCGATCATTTTCACTTTTTAAAAATAAATGTCTATAGCCACTTATAAAAAAGTAGTTTTCACGAATAAGAATGTCTTTAGCAAAATCAAAATCATCAATTATCAAGCCTTTATTTTGGAGAATTTCAATTTGCTCTTCAATTGTTCTAAATACCTTTGCTCTCATACGCTTCCACCTATTTTAAAATTATATCACAAGTTGCAGTTAAATTATAGCGGTATTTTATGAAAATAATATGAAAATGTTACTTATAATAATTAATTATTCCCGTGATAATACTTTGGGATAACTCTTTTTGATATTTTTCATTTTTTAGTTTTTTTAATTCTTCAGGATTAGAAATAAAACCACACTCAATGAGTACTCCGGGGACATTTAATTTATCGTACATATAGGTTTTAGGGACTTTTTTTATTTCACGATCGTTTTTGGTATATTTGTTTAAACTCTCTTGAATGGACGATGCAATTTTGATATTTTCATTTACTACTTTCGAATAAAATACTTGCGGCCCAGAGTATTTAGCATTTTTATAGTAATTTTGATGAATAGATAAATACATATCAGCTTTAGAGTTATTAATAAGGGCGATGCGACTATCAAAATCACTTTTCTTACGATATAAAGCATTAGGTTTACTTAAATCATAATCACCATCTCTAGTTAAAAAAACAGATGCTCCCATATTTTCTAATTCTTGTTTTAAAACTTTACTAATATCTAAATTTAAAGTTTTTTCATCAGCATTATTATGGGAGGTTCCTTTGTCTTTGGAACCATGACCAGGGTCTATATAAAAGGTTTTGCCTAATAAAGGAAAGTTTAAACTTCCGGCATTAACTTTAAATATTGATAAAATTATAAATAATAATATAAGAATTATAAACACAATTTTCTTCATATTTAAATATATGAAAAAAAGATATTTTTTAGGTATCTTTGTTTAGTTTTTTGTCTAAGGATAAGTTTTTATTGATGGCTTCATAATTATCTATTATAGATATGAATGCATGGGGATCAATTATGGTAACGCCTTCTTTTAAGCGATAATAATCTTTGGTATCAATAACTGTCATGATAATTTTGTTTTTCTGATTAGAAAAGCCACCTTTAACATTTATTTCTGTATAATCGCATTCAAGTTCATTTATTAAATAATCTTTTATTTCATCAGGTTTTTCGGTAATTATATAAAAGGTTTTGCTGGTACTGATTCCAATTTTAGATTTAGTAGACATATAAATAATAATTATGATCGCAATAGCGGAGTAAACAGCACTTTCAATACTAATTATAAATGAAGTTAGTAAAACAATTATAACTTCAAAAGCATAAGAAAATGATTTATCTTTATAAATTCTGGTACTATTAAAAATATCTTGAAGTATATCAATGCTACTAGCACTTAGGCCTTCTTTATATATTAAACTTGAACCATAACCGATAATAGCGGACCCACTGATGGTAAGCAATATAGTTTCTAAGTTTTCAAAAGTGATAAGGCTGGTTATTTTTTGTGTTAAAAGAATAAATATAGGAATTAAAAGACTAGGAAGGAGATATTTTAATGTTTTCTTTTTGCCTTCAACTATTAAGGAAATTAAAATTAATCCTAAGTTTACAATTAATATAAATAAAGCCGGATTGTAACTAGTTATATAGTTAAATAATAAAGCAGCTCCATTTATGCCATTACAGATTAAATCAGTAGGAGCAAAAAATATATTAAATCCTAAAGCTATAAGCAAACTTCCGATAACAATATTAAAATATCTTTTCATTTTTTACCTCTTTTTATACTTTTATTTTTTTAGTTTTAAATAGGCTTCCATAAAACCTTTGATGTCACCATTTAATACGGCATCGGCATTGGAAGTTTCATAATTTGTTCTTACATCTTTAACTAGTTTATAAGGCTCTAATGTATAGTTTCTAATTTGACTACCAAATTCTATATTACTATGATTTTTAAGTTTATCAATGCTTTCTAAATTATTTTCCTCTAGAAGTTTTTCTAATTTACTGGTTAGGACACTCATGGCAGTGGCTTTATTTTTTATTTGACTTCTTTCGTTTTGACAAGTTACAACAATACCGGTAGCTAGATGGGTAATGCGAACCGCTGAATCAGTGGTGTTAACTCCTTGGCCACCTTTACCACTTGAGCGATATACGTCTACTCTGATGTCTTCGGGCTTAATAGTGATTTTATCAGAATAAGTGATTTCAGGAATTATTGAAACAGCAGCAAAGGATGTGTGCCTTCTTTTATTAGAATCAAAAGGACTTATACGAACTAAGCGATGAACTCCTTGTTCTCCTTTAAAGAAACCATAAGCATAAGGCCCAGTGATTTTTAAAGTTACGCTTTTAATGCCAGCTTCTTCACCTTTTTGATAATCTAGTTCATCATAATGATAACCATTTTTATCGCAAAACATTTGGTACATACGAAGAAGCATTGATGACCAGTCACAGCTTTCCGTGCCACCAGCACCAGGATGAATTTCTAAGAAACATGATAAAGCATCATATTTGTCAGTGAAAAAGGTTTCGATTTCTAGTTCATCAATGGCTTTTTTCAATTCATCATAAAGGGCTTTTAATTCGTCTAACTCGTTATTATCATTATCGGTTAAGATAGATAAAATATCTTTGATGCCATCTAGTTTGTTTTTTAAGCTTTCATAATTTTCTACACTTCTTTTTATTGTGGTTAGTTCAAGGTTTATTTCATTTGCTTTGGTAATATCAGACCAGATGGTTTCGTCATGAAGTTTTTGCTCTAAAGATGCAATTTGCTTTTGCTTTTCGTCAAAGTCAAAGTGACCTCCCAATTGTAGTTAGTTTTTCATTTAATGCATTAAAATTATTTTTTAATTCAGATATATCCATGGTACCACCTAATATGATTTTAACAAATTTTCCTGATAAAATCTATAATCACTAAATTTATTTGTTTTTAAACGTTTTAATAATGATATCAGTTATTATTTCATCTCTTACTTTGTGGCGATATTCACGATCTTTTGAAGTGCGGTTGTTGTAAAGAGTCTTACCTTTAATGGTACTATCAGAAATGCAAAATATGGCGGCATAGTTAAGGTTTATTAGTTCACAGGCTTTAAAAAATGCCGCACATTCCATCTCTAAAGTATCGATATTTAAATTATTAAAATAAGAAAGATGGTTATACTGAGCAAATATAGTATCAACACTTATATTTTTTACTTCGTGATAGTTAGCATATTTTTTATTTTCTATTATTATTTGTTTTAATTTATTATAAAAATCTCTATTAGGATATTCACTTTTTCCAAATTCATCTTCCAAATTTTTATTTAAATAACGAGAGGCGCCATCACCACAAATTGAGCATGTAGGAGTGCATATGTCACCGATGTTTATGTCACTATTTAGAGAACTAGCAGAGCCTACAAAAATAACATTTTGACATTTGGTTATTCCCAAAGATAAAGCGTATTCCATAGTATAAGGAGCACCAATACTTTTTAATTCAATAAATGATAAAGAAAAATCATCACCATAAATGTTATAAATATTTTTTCCGACCTTTTCGATTTTGACTTTTTGAGTCGCAAACATTGTATGTGGCCAAAAAGGCGCAATTACAACATTTTCTAAAACTTTATCAACTTCATATCTTTTTATTAGAGCTTCTTTAGTAATTAAAGAGTTTTTTTGGGCAATTAGTAAATCATTATATTTCATAATAATCCTTTCTTAAAATGGTATTATAAGTCTTAATTGTTTTTTTCATTATAATATTTTACTTTCTGTTATTTATAATTTCTATAATTTCGCTGCCATGAAGATTCATTTTAACGTTAGGTAAAATCTTAGCATTTGCTAGTTCATCAGGAGTGCTAGGCATTAATTCAATGATTTTTCGCATTTCTTCATCAGTAAAAATATAATAAGCTGGTACATTCATTGTTTTCGCCTTTTCTTTTCTAAAAGATTTTAATTTTTCTTCAATTTCTTCTTTATTAACTTCTATTTCTTTATTTTCATTTTCAAAAGTTTCATTTAACTTTAAGAAACCACTTGCCATTTCTAACATTCTTTTTTGACTAGTGTAATATGAACTATCCATTTTAGATATATCTTTTTTTATGTGATTTACAAGTTCATCAACCCGAATAATTTTTTCTTTTAATTTTTGAGGTGCATATTTAATATTTAAGATAGATTTGTCATTGGCAAGGACAACTAATGGCTGATACCATCTATCAAAATTATTGGAAAGGAAAAACGTTTTAAATTTTGAGTTAGTTGCAAGCCAAATTTTCTTTAAAACATCGATATGTCGCATGGCCTGAGTATAAGGAGAATAGATGGCCTCTTTGTATTTCTTTCCATTAAGTTCATATTCTCTTTGAAATTGGCCTTCACTATTTACGGTTATATTGCCATAAAGATTTTTACATTCTACTAAATAAATGTAGCCTTTAGTTACTATAACATAATCTATTTGAGCGGTCATATCTTCATATTTTATATTGATATCATGTAAGACATACATCCCAATATTAGCATGCTTTAATTCGAAAATAATATCTTTTTCGCCTTGTAAACCATATTCAAGAAGTTTTAAATCCTTTTTAGCCTTTTCACCTTGAGGATTTTTTTCTAATAATTTCTGCAAGTCTAATATTTGATTTTCTAAATTACTATTTTCTTTTAAAAAGATTGTTTCGGTAAATTTTTTAAATAATTCCACTGTTACTCACTCCCTCTTTTTTTATATTTTAATTATAGCATATATAGCACATAATTTCTTACTTAAAGGAAATACTAATATTAGGTGGTTTTATGGCTAATATCCATAGTAATATTTCATTTGCATTAGTAAATATTCCGGTTGTAATGAATCCAGTAATAAAAAATAATGATACATCTTTTAATCAACTTCATACAAAATGTATGCATAGAATTTCTTATGTGAAATATTGTCCGCATTGTAAAAGTAATATAAAGGAAAAAGACATTATTAAAGGTTATGAATACGAACCTAGTAAGTATGTGGTTTTTTCTAAAGAAGAACTTAATAAGCTTAGACCAGAAAATGAAAAAGAAATGGAAATTATATCATTTGTGCCATTAAAGGAAATTGATCCAGCATATTTTGAAAAGAGTTATGTTATTAATATTGAAGGAAAAGGAAAAGCTTATCATTTATTTTGTGAAGCACTTAAAAAAAGTAAATTAGTGGCGATTGCCAAAACTGTTATTAGTAGCAAATTTTATTATTGTGTTTTAAGATACATGAATAATGAAATTATTATGACTACCCTTTATTTTGAAGAAGAAGTTAACATGCCTTTAGATGATGCAAGTTATAAGGTCGATGAAAAAGAACTTAATTTAGCACTTAAAATTATTGAATCTTTAAAAGGAAAGTTTGAACCACAAAAATACAAAGATGAATATCAGGATAATATTAAAAAAGCGATTAATGATAAAATTGAAGGAAAGCAAGTTAAAGGTAATAAAAAGAATAAGAAAAAGCGTATTAATGATTTGATGGAAGCTTTAGAAAAGAGTTTAAAAGATAAGTAATGAATTTGTGGAATAAGAGAAATTTTACACCCATGCTTCTTAATGAAGAGTTTAAGCCTTTTGATTCAGATGAGTATTTATTTGAACTTAAGTATGATGGCATTAGAGCCTTAATTTTTGCGGATGATAGAGAAGTTTATATAGAAAGCCGTAATAGAAATGATTTAACCATGCTGTTTCCGGAACTTCAAAAAATAAAAGATGGCTGTGATAAAAAAACTATATTTGATGGAGAAATAATTTGTTTAGAAGATGGAAAGCCTTCTTTTAAGAATGTACAAAAACGCGTGCACTTAAAAAATATAAATAAGATTAAAGAGGAAATGAATAGTAATCCGGCGGTATTTATGGTGTTTGATGTTCTTTTTTATGATGGAACTGATTTGACTTCGCTTGATTTATTAAAGAGGAAAAAGGTTTTAAATAAGTTTAAGAATACAGAAGTTTTTGTAAAATCAAAAGCAGTTGAAAAAGAAGGGATTAAACTTTTTAAATTTGTAAAAAAAGAAGGATTAGAGGGAATCGTTGCCAAAAGAAAAGATGGCAAGTACTACATAAATGAAAGAACTAGTGAGTTTATAAAAATTAAAAATATTCAAAGGGATGAATATTATATTGGTGGTTATATAGAAAAGGAAAATGTTCTTTCTTTAATATTAGTAACTTACGATAATAAAAAATATATTTATGCAGGAAAAGTTATTGTTGGGAAAAAGCAGATGATATCTAAAGTTTTATTAAAGGAAAAAAGAGTTAAAAATTATTTGGCAGATTTTGAAGAGGAAGCAATATTTATTAAACCTAGGATAATATGTTTTATAGAGTATTTGGAGAAAACAAAAAATGGTCATTTAAGGCATCCCGTTTTTAAAGGTGTGAAGGATATTAATTATGAGTAGTTTAAAGGATTATAATAAAAAAAGAAATTTTACAAAAACAAAAGAACCTTATGGTAAAAAAATTAAAGGCACAAAAAGCTTACGGTTTGTTATTCAGCATCATTTAGCAAGAAAGGATCATTATGATTTGAGGCTAGAACATGACGGCGTGTATGTAAGTTTTGCGATACCAAAAGGACCATCTTATAATCCTAAGGATAAAAGGCTGGCAGTCAATGTGGAAGATCATCCGATTAATTATGGCTTATTTGAAGGAATTATTCCAAAGGGAGAATATGGTGCTGGAACAGTTATGCTTTGGGATAGTGGCTATTATAAAGTTATTAGTGGTAGTTTTAATGATGGCATAATTAAAGTTAACTTTAAAGGAGAAAGAATAATTGGGGCGTGGACTTTGGTTAAATTTAAAGATGATAACTGGCTTTTAATAAAAGAAAATGATGAGACGTCGAAGAACAAGGCGGGAATTAGTCAGTTTAAAACTAGTATTAAAACAGGAAAAAGCATGGCAGAAATAGCGAAAACAGAAATGTTTTCAATAAATGATTTAAATATTACAAATGGTGATAAGATTATTTTTCCGAAAGAGAAAATTACAAAAGCAGATGTAATTAAGTATTATTATGATGTAAAGAAAAAAATGATGCCTTATTTAGAAAATAGATTAATTAGTGTTGTAAGGGCTCCCGAAGGTTTGGATGGCAACAGATTTTTTATGAAGCATTTTAATACCGATTCTAAAAATTTAGGTATTAAAAAAATTAAGTGTGATAAAGAAATTTATGATTATTATTACATAAAAAACTATAAAGGAATTCTTGAAGAAGTGCAAATGAACAGTTATGAATTTCATATGTGGGGTGCTAAAGTAAATAGCATTAATAAACCAGATATAATGGTGTTTGATTTAGATCCAGATGAGAATTTGCCAATAAGTAGTATCCGTAAAGGAGTTAGGGAACTTAAAATAATTTTGGATAATTTGAATCTTTTATCTTATTTAAAAACTAGTGGTGGCAAGGGTTATCATGTTGTTGTTCCTTTTGAATTTCCTTCTTGGAAGAAATGTGAAGATGTTTCTAAGAATATTGCTCTAGTTTTAGCGCAAAATAATCCCAAATTATTTACTTTAAATATTAGAAAAGAAAAAAGAAAAGGCAAAATATTTATTGATTATTTTAGAAATAAAAAAGGAGCCACAAGTGTAGCACCTTATTCTTTAAGACTTAGAGAAAAAGCATCTATTTCTATGCCAATTTCTTGGAAAGATTTAGATAAAATAAAGCCTAATCAAATTACAATTAAAAATTATAAAACTTATTTAAAGAAAAATCCGTGGAGAAACTTTTTTAATAATAAATAAAATTAATTTTTTAAACCACAATTTTTAGTTTTCCAGTTTGCAAAAAACTCATCGGCATTAATCCAATCAATATTATATTTTTCATATAAATTGCAATCAGCAATTTCTTGGATGGCAAGCGCAGCAATGTAAGCATTCAAACTATTTAGTTCTTTATTTTCATACATTTCTTCTATAACCGGAAGAGCCTGCTTTCCTATGGCGATTATGTTTTGATAATATTCATTTTGGGTGTAGTCATAAGGATTTGATGAAGTTGCATCGGATACACTCATAATTTTTTCTAAATTGGTATTAATAGTTTCTTTAATTTTATCTTGAGGTATTTGTTCATTTTCTTCTGAAGAGCACCCGCATAATAGAAAAGCACAAAAGATAATTATTATGTTTTTAAATAGATTATTTTTCATATTTATAAAATCCTTCCTTGGTAGATTTTCCTAATTTACCTTCTTTTACATATTTTTCTAAAAGTTCAGCCATTTTTTTGAAATTATATGGTGCTAAAAATGAAGGTATCTTTAAATACATTTTTACTATTTCATAAGCAGTATTTAAACCAATTACATCTAATATTTGAAAAGGGCCTTCCGGTGCACCGGTTCCTAAAACCCAGGCTTTATCAATATATTCAGGAGTAGATACACCATTAACATATAAATCTAATGAAGAAAATAGAAAGGGAATTAACATGGAATTAAGAAGATAGCCGGATTTTTCTTTTTGAAGGGGAAGTGCAATCATATTGATGTTTTTAGCAAATTCTAAAACTTTATTAAAACTTTCTTCACTTGTTTTGTCATGCTTCATTACTTCGGCAGTATTATTTTTCCATATTGAATTGGCAAAATGAAGAGCAAGAAATTTATCAGGTCTTCCCGTGTATTTGGCTAATTTACTAGGAAGTAAAGTTGAAGAGTTAGTTACAATAATGGTACTTGCAGGAAGAATCTTTGAAAGGGATAAAAACATATTTTTCTTAATATCAAAATTTTCAGTTAAAGATTCAATTACTAAATCAGCGTTAGCAACTGATTTTTTTAAATCTAATTCATATTTGATATTATTTAGAGCACTTTCTACTTTGGCAAGACACTCTTTTTCATCAAAATTATCATAAGTAGCTAAACCACGACACCATGCTGACATAGTCTTTCCTTCCGCAGTTCCCATTAATTTTATAGCTTTTATATATTCCTCTTTAAACGCTAATATTTTATTTTGCGTTTTTTTCATACTTTCTATACTTCTTAAATAAATTGTTACATCAAAATTACAGTAAGCCGCTTGCAAGGCGATTTGTGAGCCTAGAACGCCGCCACCAATAACGGTTATATTTTTCATGATACCTCCATACTATAAATAACATAAATGATTATAGCATATTATTTTAATAAATTTGTATTTTGTGTCAAATATTGATGAAAAGATTGTAAAGAAAAATTTAATTTTTAATATAAAAAGCGAATTAATTGCTAATTCGTTTTTATATTGATATTTATATATATTTATAAATAGATCATTTCCAATTATCTTGGCGATTTTGTTCTTTATCATATAGCTTGCTTTTATTGTGACTTAAAACTGAATGATATCCTTCTATTAACATAAAAACATCTATAACAGCAAAAAAAGAATAAAATAAAACTATAAATTTTACTTCAGTACCATGCAACTTTATATAATTATATGACGCAATTATAGTTGTTATTATGGATAGTGCAATTAGTAGAGAAATTATAAAAAAATATGAATCTTTATTTTTTCTAGAAAAAAGCATTCCTATAAATGATAATAAAAGTAGCAAACAAGAAATAACAAAAAATATTTTTAAAATAAGCATTTCATTCATCTTTTTCATCTTCCTTTATGTCGATATATAAATATTTTCTATTTGAACTGTGATTTGATAATAGATTATTAATATCATATTGTTTTATAACTTTACTTGCTAAATTAAAGGATAAAGCATATAAATAATACTCTTCATATATTTCAATGTATTTAATCCCAAGATTTTTAAAGTTGGAAAAATCGGTTAAAAAATTATATAATCCTCTTAACTTATTAATTTCAAGTATGTACTGTTTACGAACAAATTTAATAGAAAAACATAATATAATTATAAAAATCCAAGGAACATAAACAAGCAGTGCATAATATATTTCATACTTTATTATTAAAGCTATAATTGGTAACATTGGTATAATAGTTAAAACAATCTCACAGCCAATAATATAGTTTAAAAATTTAGGTAATGTATCTAAATAATCGATAAACGATTGATAA
This sequence comes from uncultured Bacilli bacterium, assembly GCA_934098375.1. Taxonomy (GTDB): domain Bacteria; phylum Bacillota_I; class Bacilli_A; order RF39; family UBA660; genus CAG-533. The sequence continues at coordinate 5,411 of CAKOOC010000002.1, read as the reverse complement.
TATTTTAGATCCATTTCACTTTTTAATTCATTTAATATTGTTTCAATATAAAGAAGTTTTTGCTTATCTTTTTTGATACAACTTATTATTTCTGACAATTCATATTCAGAAAAATCAGTACTAGAATTAAATATGATTTTGATAAGCGCAGATTCATAATATTTTAATTTGTTAATAGTTTCTAAATCTATATTTTTATTTAGTCTAATATATGTTTTTTCATTATCATATCTAACGTTAATTATTTTTTGATCTATTAGTCCATAAATTATTATTAATATTTTATTTAAAGGTAATGTTTTAATATTTAATATTTCCCCAGCATACAACGGTGAAACATTTTTAAAATCGATATGTCTATATAAATCAAACTTTTCGAATTTAAGATAATTTTTTCTATAATTATATATTATGATAAAAAATATTAGCAAAATAAGTAAATCTATACAAATATTATTGATGATAAATGGCTTAAAGATTCCATTATTAATTTGCACTGTTAAAAAATATAATGTTTTTGCACTTTCAATAATTGTTATTAAAATCATCATAAATATTACTTTGCTATTTTTATTTTTCATTGGTTCACCTTATTTTAATAATAGCATATTTATTTAATTAACGCATTAATATATAAAGATACTTAGTTATTGTTGTTGAAATTTTTTTAAATGCAAACCTTTAAATTTATTTTTTTTAAAAAATTTAGCTTTATCACCAACATAACAATAACTCATTAAAATATTATCATCTTCATCAAAATATGTAGATTGTTTTTCTCCAATTCTTTCAAAACCTAATCTTTCCATAATTTTCCAGGAACCTTCATTTATTATTGCAGCTGATGTTATGATTTTTTCTATTTCTACTTCTTCAAACATATATCTTAAGACTTCTAAAGCTGCTTCAGTACCATATCCTTGACCTTGATATTTAGGATCTATAAACCATCCTACATCTCTTATTTCTGGATTATTCGGATACTTATCGCACGGCTGAACAGTTATTTGACCGATTACTTCTCCGTTTTTTAAGAATATTGACCAAGTAAACTTTTGATTATTATCACCATCTTGAATATCCTTTATTTTCTTTTCATAGAATGGTAGTTGTCTATCCCAATCAGTTAGTTGTTTTAAAAATATTTTTCTTGCTTCTTTTAAATCAGCAATATTATCTTTTCTTAAATTGTTTTTAATGAAAATTCGATCAGGTGTTGGAAAATAATATCTATTTACTTTCTCGGATTTTAAAATACTCCATAAGGCTAATTGTTCATTCATTGTAGGTTTCTTGATATAATCTTTCTGTTTCTAATTCTTTAACCGTAATATTTTTCATAATTTTCTCCTTAATTATTATTCTTTATAAGTTTAATTTAATATATTGTTATTTGCAACAACGTTACTAGCGGCAAGTAAAACATCATTTTTTAATTCATATAGACTAGGATATAATAATAGTTGATTCAAAAAATAAACTATGTCATATATAGCTAACCTTTTTGACAAACTAGGGTCAGTGAAAAGTTCTGGATAATACCTACTGATATAGGTCATTATATTTGAGTAATCACTTTTATTGGTATATTTTTCGGTTTCTTCGCTAGCGAATTTCCATGGTTTTCTTATCATTCTATAAATAATATCTAATTCAAAATCTTTTGGGGCATACATTGATCTTTCAAAATCAATAATTTTAATTTTTCCATTATTTACAATTATGTTATCAAAATGAAGATCATTGTGCACCAAAACAAATTCATCTGATTTAAGATATTTATCAAAAAGTAAATATGCACGATTTAGTAAACTTATTTCTTCTTTGCTGAAAATATTTAATGGTTTAATTTTCCTAAATAAAGAATTATAACGTTTTTTTAGAAATTTGCTCCAATCGTAACTTGTCCCTTTAACATTATGCATTTGTTTCATTGCAGTGCATATTTCTTTTACGACATTTTCGCGCTCTTCTTCGTTAAAAGTATGCCAAACATTAAATAGAGAAACTCCATTTACTTTTTCTAAAATTTCGTAAAAATAAGGAACTTCTGTTTTTTCTAAATTCGCATAATATAATTTAGGTATTAAAGAATTTTCTTTATTTGAGTTATAAAAATTAATTTCTTGTTTAAATTCTTTTTCATTAGATTTATCAGTACAGATTTTTATTATATATGAATCATTAACTTTATATAATGTATTAGTAAATCCTACATTTATTTTTTCAATACAGGGATTTAAGCCAAATAATTTTGAATGACAATTAACTATTTGTGTTATTATTTTATCCACTTTTTTATCACCTTGTTTAAATTATACCAAAATTATTTTAGAATTAAATTTATTTGTTAATTCTACTAACTCGACCAAATTTGATTTATTATTTCAGCACTTCTTTTGCTGAATTATATTGTTTTTCAACAAGCTTTTTACCTTTTTCAGACATTTTGTTATAACTTCTATTAAGTTTATCCATAACAAATTTGCTTCCCTCATCAATTGACAAGTTCTTTTCTCTGTAGACCATGCTTAGTAATGAAGGTATATTATAAAAGTGAGCCATAGCATCTGAATCAGCTAGACATATTTCTTCAGGCGAAGTTTTTTCAGTTAATCTACTTCCTCGATGATTTAAAATACATTTTTTTATTAATTCGATTTTATTTTTAGGATATTTTTCTTTTAACAAAAGTTCTTCAGCAATTTGGGCTCCGATTATATGATGTTCTTCTGTAAAATTTACATCTGTGACACTTGCTATGTCATGAAGAAGAGCTGCTAAAGATACAATTTCTATATTAGCACCATATTCATTTGCATATTTCTTTGCAAGTTCATACACTGTTTTAATATGATGGTCCCAAGCACCTATTCCATATGCATTTGTTGGAAGTTCGCATCTATTTTTTACTTCATTATATATTATTTCTTCAATTGTCAAATAAATCACCTTCTTATAATTCTTTTATTATTTTATCATATTTACTACAATATTGTTTTTATTATTTTTATGAAAGTTTATGTATCCAAGTATGAACCACATAATTTAATTTATATATAATTAAAAGGCTACTATTTGATTATTATAGGTTCTTTACTAAGTTCCTTTATATTTATATAAAAGAACATTATAACAACCAATATTAAATAATGATTTTGTTATTATCGAAGTTATTTATTAATTGATAATATACTGCCAAATAAGTTATATTATAATTTTAAAAAATAAGCAACATACTGAACATAAAGAGAAAAATTAATGTGTTTAAATTCGCCCACTATATTTATATAATTTTTTTACTATTGGTGAGTATTCTACTTTGGATAAATCTTTTAATTTTTTTTCTGCAATATACTTTGTTAGATACATGCTTTGAATAAGCATCTGAAAATCATCTAGTATTTGATCTTTAAATTTAGAATCAATAGTGATGATTATACTATAATACTTTTTAAGTTCTTCTAACATCATTAGATCAAATTCAGCATTTCTATTATAATAAATCGCTATACTATTATAATTAATACCAAGTGTACTTCTTCCATGACAATATGAATACTTATCATGAATTATAGGTATGCCAATACCAGATTCAATCATTGCAGATTCTAAATATTTTGCTGCGGTACTGGTATCATAGCCACTAAATATTTCATAAACATCACTTTCTGAATCAAAATGAAACGATGACTCTCCCATACAATCTAATATAGGACTGTTTTTGCCATCTAAATAATAATTCATTAATATACTTATAGGAATCAATGTTGCACCAAGTGATATAAAACTTCTTTCCTTATCAATGGTAGCACCGTATTTTAAATAAGTCACATCACGATCATCAAATGAATTATTAGATAGCAAATATTTTTTTAATCCTTTTAAAAAGGATAATTCTACTCCATAATTATTTCCACTATAACTACATGCTATTACATTTCTAAATGCACCATTGTTTCGGTATAAAAAATCTCTTGGTTCACTATTTACTGAAATTATACCATTTTTAGTGTTAATAACTTTAGCGCCGAATTCACTAACTACACTTGATCCACCAACACCACTAAATAATGTTGGTTCATTTAATTTAGATAATTCATTTCTAATAAATTCTAAGTCTGTATTGTCTAATGAATCTATCACCCTCGCTTTTAAAAAATCAAAATTAACTTTCATGTTTTTTTCCATAAAAAATCTCCTTTCAAGTTCAATATAACTCAAAAGGAGGTAATATTTCGTCTACTCATATGTTTCATTTAATAATTCATACTTTATTATTCTTTTTAATTCAAAATGTCTGATGTCTTGTTTCTTTTCGCAAAATGCTGCACAATACCAGCCATCTTGATATAAAAACATTTCAGCGGGATCAATTATTCTTTCATTTTCGCCTTTACCGTAAGAATAATATAATATTTTAACTTTTCTCTTTTCTTTTATAGCTCTTGTTAATAAATTATATTTCTTAACGGTTTCATCTTTTAAGTTTAACTCTTTTTCTTCTTGCTTACTTCCTATGTATATACCTTTAATTTTTTCTTGCAATAATATAAGTTCATCTTTTATGTCTTTATTTTTTTCATTTGCAATGTACCTATCTAATAATTTTGCATCTTTCATTTTAAATTTTCTAATAGGCATACGAACTGATTGATTCAATACATAACCTCCATATGGGCCCATTATTGTATCTATATATATACCAGATTTTTCCAAATCTTCTTTATATACTCTAATCATTCTTTCTGATACTTCAAGTTTATTAGAAAGTTCATTAATACTATATTTTCTTCCTGATTGTAGCAACTCTAACATAGTTATAACATTAGAAATTTTAGACATAAAATCACCTATAACGTTCATTATATCATGAATTATATGTAGGATAAGAATAAATCATAGTTTTTTATTACAGTAGAATGTAATTAATGGTAGTTATATAAAAGAATTTTTACACTATTTTTTAGTTTACTGTATTTTTATAGTTGTACAACAAAAGTATCATACATTCAGCAAATATATCAGTAATTCTTTGATAAAACATTCTCTCGCTTGTACGAATTAATTTAATTTTTTCAAGTAATCTTTTAAAATACTCTTGATCAGATTTTTTTGCTTTTAAAAATCTTTCATCATTTAATGCAAAAATTTGAACCATATAATCTTTAATTATTTTATTTGTTCAAGTTCTAAATTTAATTTGCTTTTTTAGAGTTAACTCTAAAACCTACTGAAATAATCATATCAAGATTATAATATTTTGTATTATAAACTTGTTTGCGGTCATTACCCATATGTGCGATTTTTGCACACGTGCTATTTTCATCCAACTCTTCATCTTTATAAATATTGTTAATATGTCTTACAATCCCACTTCTACCAATATTAAAAAGTGTTGATAATGCATC
>CAKOOC010000001.1 GCA_934098375.1 uncultured Bacilli bacterium | reverse complement strand
ATTTCCTTCCATAAAAGGATGAATTTGCCAAATACATGAAGTAAAATTAGATATACTTATTATTTTATTTGATGCATTTAACTCTTTATAATCTTCTTGTCTTTCATCTGAAAAATCATAAATAAGATAATCTTTAATTCTATTATAATCACCGTATTTTACTGTATCACCATTTAATATTTCTTCATCTTTTGAAATATTAACTTCTCTAAATTTTCCAGCGAACCTATAAACATCTTTAAATAAAAAGTGATGAACATATTTATAAAAATCAATTGTTAAAAAGAACATAATGTTTTGTAACATTTGCATAATTCTTAATGATACAAAATCACATTCATACTCATCTCTATTATAACTATCATTTAAATCATCATAATATTTATTTAGTCTGCTTTCTAATTCATCAAATGAAATTTCGCTCTTAATATTTAATTTTACTAAATCTTTCATATATTCAGAAGGTATTAAATTATCAACCTGCTGTAGTCCAATTGCCATTTCCCATTTTGATTCTAAATCAAATTTATCACTTTTTATTTCTATATATTCACTGACTTCAAAATCTAAATACTGCTCATTCATTACTTCACCTTCTTTACTTAGCAAGTATTGAAAAGTTCCTCCCACAAGCATTTTTCGCATATTATGAGAATACTCCCAATCCCTATACTGTTACTAATTCTAAATTTAATTCTTTGATAAAACCATTTAACAAAAGCATTATTTGATCTACTTCAAGATTATTTGCATAACTATTCTTCTTGGAATAAGAATTCCAATTTGTTTTTATTCTGTCACTATCAATGATTGATTTAATAATTTCACTATAATCATTTAAGTATTCAAAAGACTCTCTTTTAGTAAAAGTAGTATCAATTGCATCTTTTAATATATTTATATCAATTTCATTTCTTAACTTTGTTAAAAAGAAATAGATGTCATAATAATCTTTCATTCTACTATTATATTTACCACGTCTTAAAACAGTCTCAATTTTTTCAGCCAGTATAGTTTCAATATTATAACTATTAATTAAAATACTTCTATCTTCAAATAATAAGGGATATTTAAACTTTAACTCTTTTGGTGTTACTTTGTCACCAGTGGATATATCAATTTCTAAATTCACTTTAGTACTATTTACTCTACCAGTAATATGGTATTTATTTCCACCATATTCATCTTCTTCTCTTATATCAGTAATACTTACAATGTCAAATTTAACTCCATCATTTAAATTAATAGATAGTATCTTATTTAAAACATTTACCATTTTATCTTTTGAAATATCTATACCAGTAATGGTAGTATCCATATCTTTGGTTGTTCTATTTTCTACCCCAAACATTGCAGCAAGCAACAATCCGCCTTTTAATATAAAATTATCTTGATATTCTGAAGCAGATATTCTTTCTAATATTCTTTCAAACATAAATCTTTGTAATGATTCATAGTAATTTAAATTATACTTATCTTCGAGTTCTTTTGCTTTTAATTTAATTTTTTCTTCTACCATTTAATCATTACCTCCACAATTGTATTAACCTTATCGTAAATATTAAATACCTTAGCATATTCTAATAATTTATCAACATCTTTATCTTTACTATGAAAATAATAATCTAAAACTCTATTTTGGAGTTCTAAATCGAATTCTCCTTCAGTTCTTAACATATCACAAATACATCTTTCTGCATTATATATTTTTACTGGATTTCCACTTGGACTTAGAGCTTCAATTATTCCAATATCATAAAACTTCTCTGAAACTCTATGAATACTATAATTCCCTCTTACTTTTTTATCTCTAGGTACAGTTATATCTATTTGCATTGGTGTTCTATTTGTTAAGTTAAGAATATGTAGTGCAGTATTATAAGAAAATATTGCTAATGGATATTTTTTTTGTAAAATAAAGTATTCGTCTTTTAATATTTTATTATCCATATATAAACCATAGCTTACTCTTTCAATTAATCCTTCATCTAAAAATTTTTGAATCAAAGGTTTACTTATACCCAATGTTAAAAATTCTGCTGTAGTAATATATCCATGATTACTATTTAAAAATTCAATTAATTTTTCTTTATTACTCATATTTTCACCACTTTACTCTTGTACCTACATTATAGCACTTTGTGGAACAAGAGTAAATAATTATAGATTAATATGTCAAAAAATATTTTTTTAAGGATTTGGGAATTTTCCCACAATAGAAAACTTGGCAGGAGTAAGTTTTCAGTGCTGGCCATTACAATACATTTAATACTTACTAGATAATAAGAAAATTAAAACTTCATTTTTAAAAATAAGTTTCATAAAAAAACTCTAATTAATTCCCTACAATTAAATAGAGTTTAATAAATTTTTAACAATATGAATCAATTATTTCATTTAACTTTTTATATGCTTTTGTATAATCTTCATCAGTTGTTGGATTTTCATCAGGTATTGCTTCAAATCTATATGCATAAGTTAATTTTCCATCATATAAGTCATATAAATCATTATAAATAAAATTACTTAAATCAGTATAAATTTGTATTTTTCCAATAATAGGATATTCTTTTTTTAAAGACACCATCACTTTATCATGCTCTTTTTCAGCTATTTCATATAATTTTTCCTCTCTTGACGAAGGTTCAAGTTTTTCAAAATCAAACCATAAATCATTAAAACCATTTGTTTTGTAGAAATATTCTAAAAATTCTATTATTGATTCATACACTCTTTTTACCGACATCAATTCAATATCTGACATTTTCTTCATTTTTGCATCTCCACCCTTCTTACACAATAGTACATCCTTTTCATACCCAAAATAATTTGCTATATCGTTAACAAGATTTAAATCATTAGGACTATAAGTTTTATAACGCCAACCATGAACTGTATCTTTTGATACATTAATAGCATTTGCTAACTTTTCTTCCATATCTTTAATCATTAATCTATCCTTATTACATTTTCTATTAAACATATCATTAAAAATATCATGATCAAAAAAGTAAAAAGAATCTTTGTATTTATAAGGTTTGTTCATAAATTCTCCTTTCATGCTACTATAATAAAATAAATGAACGAAAAATTAAAGTTTGACTAAATCAAACTCTATTAGCTTTAATCGTTATACATCCTTTGTTACACAATGACTATCGCCACCTCCTGCATTTATGTGATTGCTAACCACAACCACATCACTACCATTCCCAAACTGATCTTGTACTACACGCACGCGTTCTTTTGGATCTAACGTAATATCACTATCTCTAGTCATTTTAACTGGTATTCCTAGCGCTTTAAGTCTATCATACATATATTTACTAATTTTTAAAGTTAAATCTTTTTCGATAATTCCATTACCAGAAGCACCAACATCGCTGCCTCCATGTCCACTATCAAGAACAACACCTTTTAAAGCCATACTATCACCTAAAATATAATATGTAAAAATTAAAACATTGTTCATTTCAAAAATAAAAACAATAAACTATAATTATCTTTAAATTACATGTAATCCATTGTATTTTTATTATGACACAAAATAAGGTATAAATCCGAATTAGAAAAAGCAGAATTTATTTTCTGCCTTACCTTAATCCTATATGCCTAACAAAATATTAATTCATATCAATAAATTCATAACATATAAATTATAAAAATGAATATATTATTTTATATTTAATACTAAATTCAAAATAAACTTTTAACAATACATTACTTTATAAATTCAAATTCTTTATTATAGCCTCTAAAACATAACCATACTTACCATAATAAGTTTCGCCATCATTAACTAAAAACTCATTCAAGAATATTTCTCTATCTATAACTTTATAATCTGAAGTCACTATTTTGCCTAATACTGAGCCCTCATTTTTCTTAAACATTGTTAAGGTTTCTTTTAACGGAACTAAAACAAGTTCTAAAACTTCCTTTTCATCAAAATTAAAATCTTTAAAATCACCTTCATATAAATCCATATAAACATTTGCAAAAGCCCTATCAATAAAAGGTTTGCCATTTTTTATTTTATCCATCTTAAATGGTTCCATCTTAATAAATTTAGCATCCGATGCATCAATAGAACAACCAATTTCTTCTTTTATTTCTCGGTGAAAGCCTTCACTAATAGTTTCACCAGCTTTTAAATGCCCAGAAGCAGTTGTATATAATGTATGAGTATCCGTGCGTCTTTGAAAAAAAACATAACCATCACTAGTATAAAGCCAGCAATGAACAGTTTTATGCCATAGCCCTTTTTCATGTACGACATTTCTCTCTTCTTTACCTAAAAAATTTCCACTTTCATCATAAATATCTAAATATTCCATATTATAATCCTTTCATCGTAAATCTTTTTCATTCATTATCCTTTATAATTTGTTAAATATATTATATCATTATCAAATTATAAAATGCAAAAACAATTAACATTTTTGCTTTTTGTAATATTAAAACTTAAACTTTGTTTTAGAAATTATTCTGCTTTATATATTTAGACTTAGTTGTAAATTTTACTTGTCCTAAGTGTGTCTTACTAACAATACTATTTTTTATAAAAGGTGATTTACACTAAATTACTTTAAAACTCTTTCGGTAGAAACTAAAATTTTCATTACACAAAAAAAACAAGTAAAAATACTTGCTTTAGAATTTAATGTTTATCTAGTTAATAATTTAAATATTCTACTTTACCTGCTTTTCAAAATCCCCTAATAAAAAACTTCTCTTAAATATAGTCCGCACGCCGGCGCTGTTTGATAAGTAACATTCTTTCCCTCAAACATATCATCCAAAACATCCACAGATATTTTTTTAGCTCCCACACCAATCAAAACACCAACCATATTTCTTACCATATACCGGTAAAAACTTTTACCTTCAAATGTAATAATAAGTAAATTTTTTTCTTTTTTTATTTTGACACTATAAATTATACTATTATAATTGTCTCTCTCTCCCGATGTAAATGCCTTAAACGAATGCGCGCCTTCTAATTTCTTTGCGCCTTTCTTCATTTCCATTACATCAAGACTTCTATTATAATTATATAAATAATCATTTCTTATCGCATCATACTCACCAAGATTAATGACATACTCATAAATTTTCTTTTTTGCACTAAACCTTGCATGAAAATTATCATCTACCTCTTTAATATCCTGAATATATATAGCATCATCTAATAAAGAATTAATCGCATTCTTTAGTCTATCAACCGGAACATTAACATCTAAATCAAAACTAATTCCTTGACCCAGCGCATGAACCCCTCTATCAGTACGTCCTGCACCTTTTACAGCCACTGGTTTTTTATTAATTTTACTTATTGCTTGTTCTAAACATTGCTGAACTGTTTTATGATTATTTAGTTTTTGAAATCCATAAAATTTACTGCCATCATAACTAACACTAGCCAAATATCTCATTAAAAAACACTCCTATAGATAGCTTTTAATAATTCCTTACTATCTAACGTATACTCAAGATCTGCCCCTTTTTGATTAGCCATATCAATAAATTCAATTATTGGTGGTTTGGCAATTAAATTTTGTTTAATCGCCGTTATAATGTCACCTTGATATTTTATAATCTTTCCTTTAGAAATTATAATATGTTTTGCATTTTTATTTACAAAAAGAATATCATTCGTAACAATTATAAAATTAATATTAAAAGAAGCATTAACAGTTTTAATATATCTGGAAATTTTCGATTTCATCTTGCTAGTAAAACCCAAATCAAAATCATTCAATATCACAATACTAGGTCTTTCTGCACAAGTATAAATCAAACGCATTAACTTTTGTTCACCATAACTTAAGTCTTTATACTTTCTACTTAATATATCATCAGATAATCCCAGCAACTTAAAATCATCAACATTCTTTTTAATTATTTTTTTAACCTTCATACTATCTTTTATCGGTTTAACTTTTATATCCGAAACAATTGCTTCTAAGTCACTAATTTCCCCAATAAAACCCGTTATATTTTTATTAGCAAAATAATTATTTAACACATCATTACAATACATTACTTCCATAATTCACCTACTAACGTTTTCATATCAAAAAACTTTTTTCTAAGTAAATCATAATAATTTAAATTTGCACTCAACTCCACTATAAATGGTTCCTTCATTCCAATTTTAGATAAATATTTATTACTTGAAAGTATAACTTCACTCTTTTCATATGCTACTACTCTTTTATGATCCAAAATAATAATATCGGTTCCAAATAGTAACTCTTCTGGATTAGTTGTGCAATTTAAAATCGTAATCTTATTATTTTTAACAAACTTTATAATCTTTAATTTCTGATTAATATTTAAATAAGTTAGCATATCATCAATACCTAAAATACGCGGTTTTATAATTAGCAAAGATAAAATTTTTAAATATGCTTGTTCATATTTAGAAAGCATTTCAATCTTAGACTCAATAATATCTTCTAACTCAAAAAATTTAACAAAATTAGTAATATTTTTATATGCTTGTTTTTCATCTATATTAATTTTTAACTGATAATATAACAACTCTTCTTTAACATAACTTGTTTTAAACTCAAAATTATTAAGTACTGCCGCCACATTTTTTCTTAGAAAAAGCGTATCATACTCACTCACTGCTTTATCATCCAAATACACATCATTACTATGAACCTGATTTATTAACGTTTTAAGTAACACTGTCTTTCCACTACCTATTACTCCCACAATATTAATAAATGGTGTTAAAGTAATATCCAAATCATAACTTTGAATTTTTAATTTTTTCATTCGAATCACACCCCTGCATCTTAATTGTACTAAATTTATAAACAAATGTAAATTATAAACCACTCTAATTAGTCACATATAAACCATTCATAGTTAATCTATTAATCACTTTTAAAATTCATTGAAAAAACCAAATTCTTATTATCAATAATGCCTCATTAAAAATCACTTCCCAACAAAAAAAATTAACCTCTCATTTTTACTACTATTATTTTAAACATAAAAAAAGAAATATCTCATCTATTTAAAATCGATACTTCTATTTATTTTACAATTTCATAAAGAGCCATTTGCAACTGATTATCATTTTCTTTCGTCATATTATTTGCATATTCTTCAGATAATTCAACATTTAAATCAGGACTAAGACCTATACCATCTATGCAATCTCCATTAGGAGTAAGCCACTTAGCAGATGTATATTTATACATCGTACCATCACTAAGTTTTGATGTCTTTTGCACTTTTCCTTTTCCATAAGTCGTTGTCCCTACTAGTTTAGCACCATAACTATACTTTAAAGCAGCCGCTAAAATTTCTGAAGCTGATGCTGAAGACTTATTTACTAAAATATACACCTTATAATCCCTTTTTTCATCAGTCTCATCTTTAGTTACTTCATTATCTAACTTTGATTGTAAAGAATATATTACTTTTCCTTTTTCTAAAAACAATTCTGCCATTTTAGTAGCTCCCACAAGAAAACCACCTGTATTATTTCTTAAATCAATAATTAAACCATCCAATGAATTCTTTTCTAGCTTATTTAACTCTTTAGAAAATTGTTCAAAAACAGTTTCTGAAAATTTGTCTACCGCTATATAGCCAATATTTTTATCATTTTGATTTAATAATTCACTAGAAACAACCGGTAAATAAAGTTCTTTTCTTACAACGTCAATATCTTTAATTTCTTCATTTCTTTTAATTTGCAACTTTATGTTACTTGATTTACTAGATTTGATAATTGCGACCGCATCAGTAGTTGTTTTCGCTGTAACATCCTCTTCATTAATTTTTAAAATAACATCCCCTACTAAAAGCCCAGCTTCACTTGAAGGTGTATCATCAAATACAGTTTTAACCTCAATTTCATTATTATCATTTTTAGATACCTCTATTCCAATCCCTTCGTAAGTACCTGCTAATGCATCAGTTAATGAATTTGTATTAGTTTTATCTAAATATGTTGTATAAGGATCTCCTAAGTAATTAAGCATACCATTTATAGCCGCATCTACTAATGACTTTTCATCAATATTATCATAATAATTTGCGGTAATATTATTATAAGATTTCACTAATTCATTAATATATTCATTTCCTGTATTAACATATTTTGTATTTGAACGATACGCTACATAACCCGTACTTAAACCCATAATAACTGAAGACACAAGTGTAATTACTAGTACCTCCCAAAGTTCAAAAGTTGGTTTTTTATCCTTTATACTCTTCATATTATCATCTCAATATAATATTATCATAAAAAGAAATAATAACAAATAAAAAAGCGTTAACTTAACACTTTTTCATAATCACTTGATGACTCATAATAATTTACAACTTTACCATTTTTAATATGTATTAAAGCTGAATTTTTAATCTTAACATCACTAGCACTAGTTGGCTTTTTATTTGATGTTTCACTAACTGCCCTTTTGTTAAAATTATTATTTAAATCAATCTTATAAATTTTTAAAGCCTTATCTTTTTTTTCATATGTAGAAATTAAAGAACTATATTTACTGGCATTTTCATCTTCACTACTAAAAGCAAAAACATAATATTCATCATAAGGACGATTAAACATATTACCTATTAAACATGTTGTATAATCAACGTCAGCATTAGTGTCACTAGTCGTATCTTTACTTAATACTTTATCAGTTAAGAAATATAAACCAAGTGCAAGAGCAATAACAACTACTGTTATAATAATTAAATTTCTAATCTCTTTAGTATCTTCATTTACATATCCACCATTTTTTAATTTTTTCTGTTTCATCTAAACCACCTATCAATTATTGTATCATCATTATTAATTTTTATCAAATAATTACCATTTTTGTGAGTAAATCACTTAATTTTGTTACATTTCCAGCCCCTAAAGTAACAATAATATCATCTTTCTCCACATTTTCTTTTAAATAGTCAATAATATCATCATAACTACTTATGTATAATGCTTCTTTACCAAGTTTTTCTAACTCTATAACTATATCTTTTGATGTGACATTATTTATATTCTTTTCTCTAGCAGCATATATATCAGTTACAATAATTTTATCAAAATTCTTTAAACTTTCAGCAAATTCACTTTTATGATTTATAACCCTACTATAAGTATGAGGTTCAAATACAACAAAACTTTTATTATATTTTTTGTTTCTTACTGCGTTAACCACTGCTTTTACCTCTGTCGGATGATGACCATAATCATCATATACCTTAGCGCCTTTAAAATATCCTTTAAACTCTAATCTTCTCGCTGCACCATGATAATTTTTTAATCCATTTACAATGTCATTTATCTTTATATTATAAGAATAAGAAAGAGCAATCGCCGCCAGTGCATCATAAACATTTTGTCTTCCTGGAACTGATAAAGAAATATTTGCTAAAAATTTTTTATTATATAAAAGTTCAAAACTAGCGTACCCTTCATCATCATAACTAATTTTATCAGCCATAAATGCCGCATCATTTAAAAATCCAAAACTAACACCTTTAGCCTTAGTATGATTAATTAATTCTTTTGAGTTTTCATCATCAGCATTATAAACTAAAAAACCGTCTTTATCTAAGCCACTTACATACTTATAAAAGGAAGCCTTAATATTATCTAAATTTTTAAAGTAATCTAAATGATCTGTATCAATGTTTAAAACAATCCCACTTTTTTCTTTAAAATACAAAAAACTATCCTTATATTCACATGATTCTAAAATAAAATTTTCACTATGGCCAATTCTATAATTACCGCTAATATTAGATAAATAACTGCCTACCTGAATAGTAGGATCCAAATTAGCCTCTAAAAATATGCACGAAATCATCGATGTAGTTGTCGTTTTACCATGAGTACCCGCAATTCCTATCGTATTTTTATACATTCCCGTAATAATTCCTAAAAATTCCCCGCGCTCCATTAACGGAATATTTTGCTTTTTGGCCTCCACTAGTTCCGGATTATCCTCACTTATAGCAGCAGTATAAACGATTAAATCAATGTCACTTGTTATATTTTCCGCAATTTGCTTTTCATTTACTAAAATCCCTTTACTTCTTAAAAGCGTGTTTGTAATGTCGCTTCCAAGGACCTCGTAACCCCATTTTTGTAAAATTAACGCGATACCACTCATACTAACTCCGCCAATACCAATCATATATATTTTTTTTACATCTTTAAAGTTAATGTTTTTATAATTTACATTATCAAGTTTCATGTAATCACCAATCATATTATAAAACAAAAACAATAATATAACTAGCAGTTTAAGAAAATCTCTCATATTTATTTACTTTTTTCATCAGATTATCATTATCTATAACTTTTATTATAAATTATCTTCATATAATTATGAACTATAAAAATTCTTTGCTATTTATATCTACTATATTATTGCTATGTTAACTTTGAAAATAAAAAAATTATCAATTTCCAAATTTATAATAAAAAAAGTTCAAATTCTTCGTTTGAACCTAACATTTACAAATAAATTTATATGTATAGTTAACATCATTTAAATTATTTTCTATTATTTTAACCTATAATTATTCATTTTTAAATAATCAATAATAAATATCCAATCACAAAAGAAAATAAATTATTCAAAAAATTTACAACATTATTATCAATAAAATTAATTCCCTTTATTAATTTAGCAGGTCTATCACAGTGCCATTTATTCTCTACCTTCTCATGACATTTAGAGCACTCATACTTTCCCTGACATAAATATCCTAGTAAACTATCAAAATACGCTCCTAAAAATCCTACTAAAATTATATAAAGATAATTAATAATTATATATTTTTTTAAAAAATAAGGTAATCCCACAAAAATACCAGCAGTTAAAGATGCTCCTAATCCCAGAAACGATATTGCCCCCGACTCACCTTTTTTCATACTTTTAAAATTTAACGGATTAAAACAGCCCTTATTTGATAAAGAACCAATGGAAGATGCTAGTGTATCTGCTAAACTAGAACATATCACCATAAAATAAAGTAAGTAAAACTTTTCATCATTACTTATTTTATAAATCACTATACATAAAGCCGGAATTAATATATTACAAACTATTTGCCAAATATTTCTTCTTTCTGCTTTTAAAGTATTATCTATATTTTTTTTTATTTTTAGTTTATCACTTGCTATTGTTAAAATAAAGGTAAGCGCCAAGGATGTAAAAGCAAATAAATCCCCAAAGTAAGCAATTACAATGCCTAAAATCCACGCTAAAATAATTGCTGGTAAAGTAAGTTTATTTTTATATAATGCAAATAATGCTAACACACTCGGAAACAAAACCGCTAAATACATTTTAAATCACCCCTAAAATAAAACTAAATAAAGACACTCCAAGAGGTAAATACAGATTATCATATCCATTAATTCCAATTAACTCTAAAAGAGAACTAACTACTCCGATTAAAATAATTGAAAAAAGATCAATATTTAAAGTAAAAATTTGATTAAATAAAATAACCACAATTATCGAAATGATAAAAACTGTTAAAGTTCCCACCAAAGTTTTATTATTATATATTTTCATACTTTTTAAATATCCGGCTATTAAAGGTGCTAGTCCATCCCCAAAAGCCATACAAAATAAGCCGATACCAAAATAAGGATAAAACTCTGGTACTAGATAAGTAATAATTGCCATAATCAAAACACTAATAGGATAAAAAACCGTTCCTAAAGTTTCTTTATTGTTTTCCATTCCCTTAAAGATATTTTTTTTATAAGATAAATAATTAAGCAGAATAAACGTTAAAGGTGGAATAATGATATGATAACTATTTCCTAAATAATGATAAAAAATTACATAACAAAAAGATACATTTATATGTATCAGTTTTCTTGTTATTATTTCATTAACTTTAAAATATTTATTAAGAATATAAGTAATAAACAATAATAAGCCTAAATACAAATATGTTAAAATATATCCTTTTATTATCATAATCCTACAGTACTTCCAATACCAAGTGGCATACCTGTAATATAAAATGCAAGTAATAATACTATCCACATTATAGCGGTTAATCCTGCATATGGTAAAATATACTTCATATTACCAAATAAGCCATCTCCCTCTTCGTTATTATCATATAATATCATAAATGCTAAATAAATAACAAAATAAGCCATTATAGGTGTTAATCCATATGTAACACACTCTCCAGCTCTATATACAACTGTCGCAAAAGCAGGGCTTAATCCCGCATTCATAAAAGTTGTAACTGTAGATCCAGAAAGTATTGACCATTTTGAAACACTATTTGGAAGCACAATCGTCGCTAAGGCACTTGCTAAAAATACCAGCATAATAAGAGGTATTCCTGTAAACCCGGAATTATTTATTAAATTAGATAAAGATGCGGTTACAATAGTTCCGATATTCGTCTTCTTAAAAATAAATATTAATGAAGATGCAAAGAATATTAAAACTAAAACTTTTCCTATTTTATCTAAAGAATAACTTAAACTATCAAATGCTTCTTTAGCATTTTTTATATTATTAGATCCAAGTCCATAAGTAAGGCCTAGAATAAAGAATAGTAGTGTTACCACAAAAACAAATCCTTGATTAAAAAATGAATTATAACCAAACAATTTATCTATATATAACTTTTGTGAATAATCTAGTAAATTCCCTCCAAAAGGTGCATTAGGAATAATATTATAAATAAATATTAATAAATAAATAGTTCCGGCAAATAAAGCAATGACTAAACCTCTTTTTTCCCTTTTGGTTAAATAATCTTCTTTTTCATCAATTAGTTCATAATGTCCTAATTTTGGAATAATAATTTTCTCCGTTATATTCGTATTAATATATGCCAAAGTAACGGCTGCGATTAACATTATTAAAACAAAACTTAACGTTCCAATCGCATAATCAATATTAAATAATGCTGATGTTAAATTTGTATACTCTAATAATGCCGAATCTATACTATTCATTAAAATATTAATTCCATAACCACATGACATACTTGCAAAAGCTAAGATAACTCCTGCTTTTGGATGTCTTTTACCATATTTAAACAATGCCGCTGAAAGTGGAATTAAAACTACATATGATAAATCACCACCAATAGATGCTAAAATACATATTAAAGACATAGTAAAAGTTGCTACTTTTTTATTAGTTCTTTTGGTTAAAATATAGAATAATGAATCTAAAAACCCACTCTTTTCCATAATACCAAAACCAAGTAAAGTTATAATTAACATTGATAGTGGTGTAAATGAAGCAAAATTAGATACTGCATTACTAAAAATATACTTAAGACCTGATAAACTAAATAAATTTTCAGGCTTAATAAATTCTTTTACAAATACTCCACTATTATTAACTTTATAATAAAATGTACTTACATTAAATAATGTTAATATACCACTTACTATAATAGTAAAAAGTATTAAAAAACAAAAGGTTAGCACAGGATGCATTACAATTTTTCTTCTTATTTTTTTAATCCTTTTCATTTATAATTCTCCTCAATTTTTTTTCAAATTCTAGTCTATCAAGCATTATTTCTCGATTGCAATTTACACATTTTATTTTGATATCAACCCCAACTCTAGTTATAATCCATTCATTAGTACCACACGCATGTGGTTTTTTCATTATTACTCTATCATTTATATTATATATCTGAGCCATGATGCACCTCAATCTGATTGTATGGTATTTTTATATTATCCTTTTCATATTGTTCTTTAATTAATTTTAAAAATGCTCTTTTACATGCATACTGCATCTTTGTATCACATTTTATTTGCACATAATAATTTACTGATGAAGATGCAAGTTCATTAATACCTAAAAATTTAGTTTCATTAGATACTACATAATCAAACTTTTTAATTTCATCTAATGCCTTATTAATAGCTTTTTCACATTTTTCAAATTTACTTTCATAGGCCGTGGGAATAGATAAATAAATAATCGCTTTCTTCTGACTTAGATTAATTATTTTATCAATATTTCTATTAGCAACAGTTAAAGTATCATTATTAAATCCCGTAATCTTTGTACTTTTTAATCCTAAAGATTCAATATAGCCCGTAAAATCACCATATTTTACTAAATCTCCGACCATATAATAGTTATCCATTATAATATTGATACCACTTATAATATCTTTTAAAGCATCCTGAAGTGCTAAACCAATAACCACTCCTGCAATTCCTAAACCAGCCAAAATAGATGTCGTATTTACTCCAAAAATATCTAAAACCATCAAAGCATCAATTAAAACAATAATATATTTAAAAATATTTGTAAAAAGAAGCACTAAAGTTTTTCTTTTTTTCTTTTCTAATTCTGTTTTTCCTTTAATTGTTATTTTATTTATAAAACCTGACACCATATTATAAATTATTAAAGAAATAATTATAATTAAAACCGGTCCATAAAATTTAGGAGATTTAATTATTTTAATAATTTTGTCAAATAATTCCATTAATACTCATCTTCCAAATCTATATTTAGTATCTCAAAAATTCTAGCCAAATCTCCATCACTATCAAAAGGAATTGTTATTTTATCTTTACTTACTTGAACTTTACATCCTAATTTATCTCTAAGCGTATTTTCATAACTATTATAAACAATTGGTCTTATTCTAACTCTATTAATAGGTTTTCTCTTTGGTAAAGTTCCCATTGTACAAAGTTTTTCTAATTCACGAACTGATAAACCGTCTTTAACAACTTGATTAGCCAAAGTAATAATTAAATCCCTATCATCAATTTTTGATAAAACTCTAGCATGACTAGCACTTAATTCTTTTTTGTTTATCATTTCTCTAACCTGTTTTGGAAGGGTTAAAAGTCCTAATAAATTGGTAACATAAGAACGACTTTTACCAAATCTTACTGCTACTTCTTCTTGAGTTAAGCCACTATTTTCAATATATTTTTGAAATCCTTCTGCAAGTTCTACTGGTGTCAAATCTTCTCTTTGAATATTTTCTAAAATAGCAATATCCATCATTTCTTGATCAGAAAACTCTTTTATTATAGCCGGTATAGTTTCTTTTCCAGCAATTTTTGCCGCTTTAGTCCTTCTTTCCCCTGCTACTAATTCATAACCATGAATACTTTTTTTAACTATAATTGGTTCAATAATTCCATGCAAACGAATAGACTCTGCAAGTTCTTGCAAAGCTTCTGGATCAAAATATGTTCTTGGTTGATAAGGATTAGGACGAATCTCACTAATGAGAATTTCTAAAATATCTTTTTCTTTAGTTTCATTAACAATTTCTTGTTCAAATGTATCAAAACTCATCGGTTCACTATTAAATAGTTGTTCTAAACCCTTTCCTAGCGCCTTTCTTTTATTATTGGTTTCCATTTCTCTCTATAACCTCCTTAGCAAGATTAGTATAAGCCTCCGCTGCTCTACTAGTTGGGTCATATTCATTAATGGGTTCTCCATGACTTGGCGCTTCTACCAATCTAATTAATCTTGGAATAATAGTGTTAAAAACTTTATCTTTAAAAAACTTTCTTACTTCCTCAACAACTTCTAAACCTAAATTAGTTCTAGAATCTAATAAAGTTAATAATACACCTTCTATTTTTAAATTTGGATTTAATCTAGTTTGAGTCATAATAATTGTATTTAAAAGTTGTGTAATACCCTCTAAGGCAAAAAATTCACATTGAACCGGAATAATAACAGAGTCACTTGCTACCAACGCATTTGTTGTAAGAAGCCCTAATGAAGGAGGACAATCTATAATAATATAATCATAATTATCTTTTATTTCTGCAAGTGCATCTCTTAATTGTTCATTTTTCTTAAATGCAGCATTTTGATAACCTTTTTCCATAAGTTCAAAATCTAATCCTGCTAAATTTATTGTCGCCGGAATTATAGAAAGCGCAGTAAATCCTGTTTTTACAATGGCTTTTTTTGCTTCACATGTACCATTTAAAACATCATAAATGCTATATTTTACATCTCCCTTATTTACACCCAAACCAGTAGTACAGTTACCCTGAGGATCCAAATCTATTAAAAGAGACTTTTTGCCTAATTTACCTAATGAAGCAGCCAAATTTATACTTGTAGTTGTTTTACCAACACCACCTTTTTGATTTACTAAAGATATTACTTTTGTCATTTTTACCACTGCCTTCTACCTAAAATATATTTTAACATAGTTATTTATAATTGTCTAAATAAACATTTATAACTACCATGGTCTAAATATAATTTTATCACACAATATACCATAATAAAAGATTCTATTTTGTAGAATCTTCTATTTTCTTCTTTTCTTTTTTATCTTTAGTTTCAACTTTTGCATCATTTAAGTTACTATCTACATCATGTTTATCACTTAGTTTTCCCGTTGTAACTAATTCATCAATTTCTTCTTTAGTAATTGTTTCTTTTTCTACTAAAGTATTAGTTAAAAGCATTACTAAATCTTTATTTTCTTTTAAAATTTTAGTTGCCTTTTTATAGCATTCACCAATTATTTTTCTTACTTCTTGATCTATTTCTAACGCTACGGCATCACTAAAGTTTTGACTCTTATTGTAATCTCTACCTAAGAATACGCCTTCACTTTTATGTTCAAGTTGTACTGGTCCTAAATCACTCATACCATATTCAGTAACCATGGCTCTAGCAATTTTTGTTGCTCTACTAAAATCATCAGATGCTCCAGTAGAAATTTCTCCGTTATATAGTTCTTCACTAACTCGGCCACCTAACAATCCTGTAATCTGAGCAAGTAATTCATCTTTAGTTAAGATAGATATTTTCTCTTCTTTAGGAAGCATCATTGTATATCCACCCGCTACACCTCTAGGTATAATAGTAATTTTATGCACTTCATCAGCATCTCTTAATTTTAGGCCAATAACTGCATGTCCTGATTCATGAATCGCAATTAATCTCTTTTCTTTTTCTGTAATAGTACGGCTAACTTTAGCAGGTCCCATTAAAACTCTGTCAGTTGCTTCATCAATTTCTGCCATTGTTATAGATGGCAAATTCTTTCTAACGGCAAGTAAAGCCGCTTCATTTAATAGATTTTCTAAATCTGCACCACTAAATCCTGGTGTTCTTTTAGAAATATTTTCTAAATTTACACTTTTATCAAAAATCTTATTTTTAGCATGAACTTTTAAAATTGCTTCTCTTTCTTTTTGATCTGGCAAACTTACTGTAACCTGTCTATCAAATCTTCCCGGTCTTAATAACGCTGGGTCTAAAACATCTGGTCTATTTGTTGCTGCTATTATTATAATTCCTTCGTTAGCACCAAAACCGTCCATTTCGGTTAAAAGTTGATTAAGTGTTTGTTCTCTTTCATCATGTCCGCCACCTAATCCTGTTCCTCTTTGACGACCAACAGCATCTATTTCATCTATAAAAATTAAACATGGTGCGCTTTGCTTTGCTTGTTTAAACATATCTCTAACACGAGAAGCACCAACACCAACAAATAATTCTACGAAGTCAGATCCACTAATATAATAAAATGGTACATTAGCCTCTCCTGCTACTGCCTTAGCAAGTAATGTTTTACCAGTTCCTGGAGGCCCTACTAATAAAACGCCTTTAGGAATTCTAGCTCCTAATTTTTGAAATTTCTTTGGATTTTTTAAGAAATCAATTAATTCTGCAACTTCTTCTTTTTCCTCAACTAATCCGGCAACATCACTAAAATGTGCTTTAGCTTCTTCATTTAATTTAGCCTTGCTTCTTCCAAAATCCATACTATTTTTATTGCTGCCACTTATCTTATTAAATAACCATAAAACCGCCCCAATTAATAAAATAGATGGAACAATATTTACAAGTACTGTTACTAAACTACTATTTTCAGGATTTTCATTTGTTTTAACTTCTATATTAGATTCATCAGTATATTTAATTACTTTTTCCAAAACCGCTTCAGAAAGTGGTGTATTAACCTTAAATGATTCATTCTTATCATAGCCATCTAAAGTTCCTGTAATTTCATAAACACCAGCCTTGCTCTTTGGTGTAATTTCAATTTTCTCAACTGTTCCATCTGACAAATTACTCATAAATTTATCATAAGTTAAATTATGAACAGTATATTTTGATAAATCATAAAAAAGCATAATCCCCATTATTACCATAAATAATAGTATATAAGGCATTGTTTGCTTAGCAAAATTATTTTTATTTTTCATTTCGATCTCCTTTTTTAATGTACTTTACTATTATATCATAATCATCATTATAATTTCTATCATATTTACTTTTTTTTACGCCCGGTATCCACAAAATATTATCAGCATCATCGCACACAATTGGATAAATATCTCTTTCTGATTTCATTATTTTTGCCTCACTTAATATCTCTCCTACTTTTTTAGTACCATTTTTAAGTGCTATTTTATCACCTACTTTGCGACTTCTAACATGAAGTGGCCATTTTACATTTTTTTTGTTTAATCTTAAAACATAATTACTTTTTAAAATATCACATTCATCTATAAATTTTATTATTCCCCCATTTATAATCGTTTCATTTTCCATTTTATAGTCATACTCATTTATATTTTCCTTATAATCAAAAATAAGCATATTATAAAATTTAGCAACCAGTATATTTCCAGGTAAATTAATAATACTATTTACTTTAGGACTGTAAATTAAATCTAAAATCAAACTAACATGAATTTCACTAATTTTATTAATTTCATTTTTATAAATATTAAGTAATATCTTTTCTAGTAATTTTTTTTGAATATAATTATCTAGCAAATAAAAATTGTTTAAATCAACATGGTTATCAACATAGATATTTTTAAACACTTCATTAACTGTTCGATTTATATAATCCGAGCACTCAGTTATATTATTACTAAACTTTATGAATTTATTATGAATTTTTGGATTTATTTCTTTTAAAAGTGGTAAAATTTTATGGCGATACTTATTTCTAGTATAATCATCTGTATTGTTAGTTTCATCTATTGCATAAGGAATATTATTTTCTTTATTATAATTTAATATTTCTTCTTTTGTTAAATAGATAAGAGGTCTTGCAATTTTATAATTTTCTTGTTCTGTTATAAGTCTAAATCCCGCATAACCAGAAAGTGAAGCACCTCTCGAAATTCGCATTAATACGGTTTCAATTAAATCATCACCATGATGAGCTGTAAATAAATATTTAGCATTATATCTTGCCATAATTTCCTTAAAGTAATTATATCTAAAAGTTCTAGCATATGCTTCTGTATTTCCTTTAGGATATTCATCTATTGTAGTTGTTTCAAAAATAATATTTCTTTCTTTACAATATTTCGCTAAATCTTCACATTCTTTATCTGATTCCTTACGTAATTTATGATTAACATGAGCTACTATCACATCAAAATTTAATTTTATTAAAATATCTAAAAGTGCCATAGAGTCCGGGCCATAAGAACATGCTAAAACAACTTTATCATCTTCATAAATATCTAACGATTTTAAAAATTTGTAAATGTCATTCATAAAGTCCTCCAAATCATAAATATATTACATTATTTATTTTATTAAAGCAAGAAAAAATCCCAGAAACTTTCATTCCTAGGATTAGCAACACCTGAAAAATATTAACGTTTACTAAATTGTGGTGCTCTACGAGCCTTTTTAAGACCATATTTTTTACGTTCTTTAATTCTTGGGTCACGAGTTAAGAAACCATTATCTTTTAATACTTTATGATAAGCATCATCTCTAGTTTGATCAGCATCAGCATCATATAATGATAATGCTTTAGCTATTGCAAGTCTAATTGCTCCAGCTTGTCCAGAAAATCCACCACCAACTACTTTAACAATAACATCAAATGTATTTTCATTTTTTGTTAATACTAAAGGTTGTTTTACGTCCATTACTAAATTTTCTGAATTTAAATATTCATTAATATCTTTGCCATTTACAGTAATATTACCTTTTCCTGGCATTAATCTTACTTGAGCAACAGAACGTTTTCTTCTGCCTGTAGCAGTAAATTCATTTTTCTTCATAAATCCTCCTAAATAGCACTTATCACTTCAGGTTTTTGAGCAGCATGGTTATGTTCACTACCAGCATAAACAAATAACTTTCTAAAGCATTGTCTACCTAAAGGTCCTTTTGGAAGCATACCTTTAACAGCTCTTTCTACCATTTCAGTTGGATAACTTTCTATCATAGTTTTAGCGTTTCTTTCTCTTAATCCACCAGGGAATCCAGAATGATCATAATACATTTTATCATTAATCTTATTACCAGTTAATTTAACCTTATCAGCATTAATGATAATTACATAATCTCCACAATCAATATGAGGTGTAAATGTTGCTTTATTCTTTCCTCTTAAAATAGTAGCCGCTTTAGTAGCAACTCTACCTAAAGGTTTATTTTCTGCATCAATTACATACCACTTACGTTCAACAGTTTCTTTTGTTTGCATAAATGTTTTCATAAATATTTTCCTTTCATTATCATTTTACTTATTAAATTCCCAGTTTTCTAAGTAAAACAACAAATCAAAATGTACCAATATGAATTATATGAAAAACGTCCCTAAAAGTCAACATTTTTTTGCAATTGAAATCTTTTTTCTTCTAAAGACATATTATCTTGCATTAACCTTTTACATAAAGCATTAATAATTTTAGCTCTTCTCTTAGATATTACACATCTAGAAATGCCGAACATTTCCGCGATTTCCTTATCAGTACACCTTTTTGTTCCTATACCAAAATATAATTTCAAAATATTTTTATCATAAGAACTAAGTTCCTCTATATATTTTACTGACAACTCTGAAAAAGCAATTTTATCAATAATTTCCTCAAAGCTACCATACTCTACTAACATAGTATCCTCAAAACGAGATCCATAATGCTTTATTCTACTTTCATGGGCTTCTAAAGCATGACTTACAGCATAAAAAATATTATCATTACAATGTCTAATAAAATATTGATGTGGATTTTCGCCGGTTATTTTATAAGAATCTATAGCTCTTATTAAAGCCTCTATCCCAATACTTCTAACATCATCAGCTTCTAAAGATGCCATTTTAAAGTATTTATTAATTACATTATCTACTAAATAACTATAGTGTAATACTAATTCATTTCTCGCGCTAATGTTAGTATCTTTTTCCTCAATTAAATCTTTTATCATAAAACCCCCCAAAAAGAATTAATCGTACTATAACACAAACCAAAATAAAAGTGAATACCCTACATATTCACAATTTTATTTAAACGACAAATTGTTCTGTCTTTTCCTAATAAATTTATAATTTCATATAAATCTGGAGTTGTAGTTTTGGAAGTTAAACTTACTCTAATCATATTAGAAATATCTGCAACGCTACCTTTAAAATTTGCCGGATTTTCTTTATACGCTTTCATATCAGTAGTATATCCACATTCAGTAGATAATTCTTTAATTTTATTAAACCATGTCTCTTTATCATCATTTATATCAAAGTATTTATTTACATAAAGGTTAATAACATTTTTAATTTCTTCTAAATTATTAACATTAAAAAGAACCTTAGCATCATCAAATAATTCATCATACATATACCATATACCATTTTTTATTTCATTAAATGCCGCAAAATCCTTACGTGGTTTTTTCTGTTCTCTTTCAATATTTAAAACTTTTATCGTATAATCCTTATATTCATTTATTAATTTATTAAATGGTTCATCAAATTCTTTACTCCATGCGTCTAAGCCATCAAATACTTCTTTAGCGCTTAATTTACTTAAATAATTTTTAGAAATATTTAAAAGTTTTTCTAAATCAAATATAGGGCCACCACTTGTACTCATCTTGTTAAATGTAAATGTAAAATCACGATATGATTTATCTGGATTTTGTAAAAGCCATCCTTCAAAATTAGAATTTAATATTGTTGCAAAATATAATTTTATTGCATTAGCAGGAATTCCTCTTTCATGATAAAAAGATACTGCCGCTTCTGGGTCTTTTCTTTTACTAATCTTTCTAATAATATCTCCATCTTTTTTATTTACTGGTAAAAGATGCGCAAATTTTGGAAGTTCAAAGCCACATGCATTCCATAATTCAAGATGATATGGTACTGATGAAATATAAGAATCATCTCTAGTTACTGTTGTAACTCTCATAAAATGATCATCACATACATGTGCAAAAGCATAAGGAGGAATACCATCCGATTTAATTAGTACTTGATCAATATCATTTTCCGGAAGTTCGATTGTTCCTTTAACTAAATCTTTAAAGATAATTTTTTTATTAAAATCTCCCATTGATTTTAACCTTAATACCCATTTATCACCTTTATCTAAATGGGCCTTTACTTCTTCTATGGTTAAATTTCGACATTTTGCATAATAACCATAGTACCCTATTCTTTCCTTACGATGTTCCTGTTTTTCTCTCATCGCATTTAAATCATCTTCAGAGCAAAAACATGGATATGCTCTACCAATTGAAACTAAATACTTTGCTACAGCATGATATATTTCTGTTCTTTCCGTTTGAATATACGGTCCATATTCACCACCAATGTTTGGCCCTTCATTTACTACATAATTATAAGCATTAAAATCATCTTGAATTAATTGAACCCCATTTTCTATAGCTCTTTTTGCATCGGTATCTTCAATTCTTAAAATAAATACTCCATTTGATTGGTGAGCAAAAACTTCTGGTATAAAAGCAGCAAATAAATTTCCCATATGCATTCTTCCTGTTGGACTCGGCGCAAATCGGCAAACCTCTGCATTTTTATCTAAATTTCTTCTGGGATATCTCTTTTCTAAATCCTCTATTGTTAAACTAACATTTGGATAAAGCATTTCTGCTAGTTTTTTGTAATCCATCTTCTACTACCTCCATATTTTTACCACTATTACGATTTAAAATTTCTCTAATCATATTAATCTTTTTTATATTTAATTTATCAATAATACTCGTAATCTCTAAAAAGGAATATACGCCTCCCTCAGCGCAAGCATCTACATACATTTTTTCATACGTTTCAACCATACTACCATTTTTAGAGTCACCAGCAAAATAATACAATTTTTCTAATTCTTTTGGTATTTCAACTTCTTCATAATCAAGCTGTTCATTATTAACTTTATATCTCTTTACAACTAAATTACCATTATTTTCTCTTCTAACATATGATATAAGTGCCATACTAACTTTAGAAACGTCATCATAAACAACCGCATCACCATAATCAGAAAAAAAGTAAATACATAACATTTCATCTAATCTATCATAATCGTGAATGATTTCTGATGAAGAAGTATAAAATTTATATGCTATATCATTAAATTCTGCCTCCGGAATTAAAACCTTAAGTTTTAATGGAACAAAATGCTCATTTTTAAAATTACCATCAAGATAAATCCCCGAAAATTTATTTAATTCTCTTTTATAAGTAGCAATTTGTAATTTGGAACTCGACATATTATACCCATAATATGCACTAAAAAAAGTTCTTAAACGCATAAAGTAACTAAAATACTTCCCATTTAACGATCTATCTAAAAATGCTATCGCAATGTTCGCCAAAAAATCAATATCATCGCTGTTTTTTATATTGTCAATAAATGTCTGATTCTCTTTAAATTTAATAGCTAAATCAACAAGTATTTTTTTTATTTCCTCTTCCATTTTGTCCTCTTTCAAAACTGCTACCATGATTATATTATAACTACAAATTCTTTGCAAGTAACTTTTAATTTACCAAAAAACAAAAGTAAAATAAAGGATTATTTTTAAAAACATCAAAAAACTAGAAGAAATCAATCATCTAGTCATAAATTATTATTTTAATATTTCTTTAGCCATTTTTATACAAGCAGGTCCAAATTTTTTATCTTGCTTTAAACCGTATCTTTTTTGATAGTTTAACACCGCTTTTTCTGTGGCTGGGCCAAAAGAATTATCTACTGTTAAGTTTAAATCCAAGCACCAATTTAAAAATGCTTGAATTAAACCAACATTAGCGTTTTTATCTCCTCGCTTCCAGCCATATATTCCTAGTCGCAGTTTTGGATATATGCCCGAATAATGTTTTTTTATTCCTGCTACATATACAGGTTTATTCAAATATTCAGTTGGATTAATTCTTTTACTAGAACTATACCCCGTCGCAACTTCAAAATGTAAATGTCTTCCATATGAACGCCCTGTATTTCCGATAATACCTATTACGGTATCCTCATTTACTTGGTCGCCCTCTTTAACTAACAATCCTTCTTTCAAATGAGCATATCTTGTAAACATTCCATTAGGATGTTTTACTAACACATAATTTCCCCACGTCTCCGCTCCCGTAGATCTTGTATTATTATCGTATCCATCTTTTACTTCATAAACAACACCTATACTATTAGCATGCACTTTATTATTTTCCTCATCTTTACTAAATCCAATATCAACACCTCGGTGCTGAAGTGGTTTATACTTTTGGGTAATTCTTTCACTACTTCTATTAACTACCCTATATTCCATTTATAATTTTCCTCCTTTAACGCAGTTGTATAAATAAATAATAATTAAATTAATAAAAGTTAAATAAGTTGTTAAGTTCTAAAACATAAAAGTTATTTTACAACTGCTATTATATTATATGAAGGCACTATTAATTTCGTTTTATTTTCTTTAAAAAATAACAATTTAAAAGTTAAAAATGTGTTTGAATTTGTATTTAAAAATTTGAACACTAAAAAAATCCCCAAAAATAAAGGGATTAATTTCAAATTGGTGACCCATATGAGGTTCGAACTCATGAATGTAACCTTGAGAGGGTTATGTGTTAACCATTTCACCAATGGGCCAAAAAGACAATTTCATTCTAGCATAATTAAATCTATGCTGCAAGTACATTTACAATCCTTACAAATAAAAAATCCCTGCTTTAAACAGAGATTCTTTTTATTAACCTTTTATTTCAATAGTTTTTTTATGTTCAACAGCCTCTTGTTTAGGAACAACAATTGATAAAGTACCATGATTAAATTTAGCATCTATTTTATCAACATCTACATCTCCTAAAGCAAAAGATCTTTGATAAACACCATAACTTCTTTCTCTTCTTATATAATTCTTTTTCTTTTCTTTGTCTTCATGCTCCTTTTTAGCACTAACTGTTAAATAACCGTCTTTTACTTCGATATTAATATCTTTTTTATCAAACCCAGGAACATCAATGTCAATATGATATTCATTATTTTCCTCATAAATATCACATTTCATATCATTTCTTTTTGGAGTTGTTAAGAAAAAGTTATCTAGATCATCATCATCGAAGAAAAAACTTCTTGGGATTATATTCATATATCCATCCTTCCTTTCACAATTATAGTTATACCACTATAATTAGCACTTGTCAACACTAAGTGCTAATTTTTTTTTATTTTTTTAAAATTAACTATAATTATTACTATTATGTGCTAGATATCAAAATTTATTAAATTTTGCGGATCATTTTCTATAATGAATTTAACTAAATTAACATCAAATTTATTAAACTTTTTATTAAGACTTTCCATATCACAAAAAAGTAAATCACTACGGTAAAGAATTAAATTAAAAACGTTTAAAATACCTAAACTTTTCAAATATTCCAATACTTTTACAATTTCCCCTTTTGCTAAACTAATTTGGTTTTGAACCTTTAGATTTAAACTACTTTTAAGAAGCAATAATTCTTCATCGGTAATATTATAACTTTTTAAATATTCCATACTATTCACCACCCATAATATTATTTACACATGCTTCTAGTTTATCAAGTTCATAAGGCTCCAAAATTGAATTATAGGTTATAGCATAAATTAAGGCTTCCTTTAAACTAATTCCCGCATCTAATAAGCAGTTAAGAACACTATATACCTTTAATCTTGATATAATTTTATTACCAAAAACAAGTTCACATTTTCTTTTTATTTTTGCCATATTGGTATTAGTGTATAATGATAATCTATACCCTTCTTCTAAAGCTTCAAGTTTTGGATATTTTTTTATTAAACCTGTTATATCATCTTCACTAACAATCAAATAATTATTTTGAATAATCTTTTCAAAAGAATCAATCACATTATCATTTTTCCAAATAGATAAATTATTTTTATAAGCATAGAAAATTCTCTTAATAATTAAAGATTTAATTTTTCTAAATGCTTGCGTTTCATCACTATAAATATAACTGTCCATTCCCATTTCAATAAACTGATCAAGCATAAAAGGCAAATTAGGGTTTAATAAAAGTGTAAAAGTTTCATCATCAATATAAGTATAAGCATCAAGTCCATAACTATTTAAAACATCGATATTTTTTAGTAAATCATTAACATCTATATTATAGATCCACGTATGTAAGTAAATATTATTACTTATCTTAAATTTGCTTACAAATTCCAAAATGCCATTTGTAGCAAGTAAACCAGGATTTCTTTGAATAACATTTGTAACTAACTGTCCATCCAATTTTTTTAGAATATCTATATTTTTTATTAAATTATTATAACCTTTTTTCGTAAATATTATTGTAAATCTATTAATTAAAGACACTATATTTTCATCAGTAAGCTTATAATATTTATTTAATAAATTAATACTTGCATTCATACTTTTATCATTTGTTTGTGATAAAAGTAAACAAAGTGGTCGCATCATTATTTCTTTTGTATAACTTTTTTCTTTTAAATATGATATTACGCCCTTAATATCTTCCATATTACTATTATTTAATAATTGACTTTTACTACTAGCCGGAAGTTCATCATAATTAATATTAAGTTCTTTTAACCAATTTTTTATTTCCGTTATTCCATCTGCTACTGTACTAGTATTTACTATAGTAGGCGCTGCATTTTCTTTTAATAGTTTTTCATCTTCAGTAAATACTTTTTCTTCATTTAATGCTATTTCTTCATTTTTTAAAGTCTCATCTTCTTTTTTCTTTGGCTGTTTTGGTGCAAAATCAAAACTCTGTGGTTTAAATAAATCGATTTCTTCACTACTGTTATCATTTGTATCTAATTGCTTGTCTGTTTTCGGAAGTAAATCTTCTTCAATTATCTGATTAAGACTCTTTTTAAAAATAATTTTTGGTTCATCATCTTTTTGTAAACTATCACCCATTGCATGATATGGATCATTTACAATTTTACTAACATCGGCATTATTCTCTTTTTTCTTTTTAGGAACATCTTTCTTAATATTTTCTTCTTTACTTGGGCTTACTTCCTTTTTATTTTCTAAATCTGCATCATTTACATTTGTTTCAATTTTTTCTTCTTCGCTAGGCTTTTCTAAAATTGCTTCTTTTGTAACCTCATCAGTATTTGCTTCTTCTAATTTTTCTTGGTCTTCTTCTTTATCAGTCGCGATAGTAGTTACATTCGCCTTTTCCTCGCCTTTTTGAGAATCTAAATAAACTTGTACATTATACTCGTTTACAAATGAAATAATTTGATCAAGTTCAGTTAAAGAAACATCCAAAAGTTTTAAATTATCAATATCTTTACCATTTAAATGAGCTTTCTTTTCTAGTTTTTCTAAAATTGCTAGAAGTGCGGTTTTATTTTTTGCTTCCTTTCCTTTAAGTGTTTCATTTTTATATTCACTTATATTAACATAACGTTTTAGTAACTCAGCAAACTCTTTTAAAACCAATAATTGATTGTCACTTAATGGTATTGCGGTTTCTTCTTTCTTACTAATTTCAATTATTTTTTTTATATAGAAAAGCATGCCAGCAAAGTTATTTTTTTCTTCATCATCTTTGGTAATTGATAAAATGGCATTTATATCTTCGTCATCAATGTCCAAAAGAAAATAGTTAAAATATTCTTTATCATCATTGATTCTTTTTAAAATATCTTTTAAATTTGCAATACTTAACAAATCTATTTGATCTTTTTTTTCTGTATCAACCATCTCTAGTTTATTTTTTATAAGTTTAATAACATATTCTTCATTTACCATTTTTATCACCACCTAGTTTAAAGTTTCCCATAACTCTTTTCTAAATTTAGCTTGTTTTTTATAAAGTTTTTCTATTTTATCCTTATCATTACTCATTTTTATTACATCTTTTATAACTTTAACATCTTGTGAAAATACAAACGAACTCGTTTTATCATCACCATTAATTATAGATGCATTTAAAACCAAAAGATAATCATTATCTAACTTAATAAAAGCCATTTTTATAACATCATTACTAATTCTATATATTTCTAAATCAGATAAAATTTCACTACATTTTACCTTACTTATATCTTCATAAAGGAGATTATAAAGCAAATCATATAAACTATTTTTTTCCGTTTCATTGTACTTTTTAGCATCTTCCAATATATAAGGATATTCCTTTTTATTTGTTAAATAAAGGACTTTTTTCATCTTTTCATTTAATACTTTTTCTAACGTTTCATGTAAAACATTATAAGCATCAATATACTGTCTAATATTTCCTACCGCATTATCATGGGTAAGTTTTAATCCTTTTGAATTTTTTAACTTTTCACACTCGCTATATAAAGCAGTTAATACAGAAACAATTTTATAACTTATTGCTTTTTCATCGTTAGAATCAATACTTTGTGCTAGATAAATATCAAATTCTTTTTCATTTGTTTTATCAATTAATCTTTTTTCTTTTTCTAGAATTTGATTAACTTCATTTATTATAGAAGCATCTTCTAAATCACTCTTTTTATTTTCCTCTTTAGTTAGTTCTAATTTTAAATTATATATTTCCTCTAATTTTTCTAAAGATACATTTTCATTATTTAATTCTTTATTAAGTAAAACAGCTTTTATAACATCTTGAAGCGTCTTTTCATCTAGTTTATATTTTTTACTTAATTCATCAGTTTTATCTTTAACTTCATCTGCCGTCAAGTTTTCTTCATTTAATTCATCATAAACTTTTTGATGTTTAGATTTAACATTTTCTACTAGATTCTTATATTTTTCTAGTTCTAAGGCCGCTGCACTTTCTTCTTGATCATCTAAAAACATTATTTCCGCATTCATTTTAGCAATTTCGCTTTTAATTTTTATTCTCTTTTTTAAATCAAAAAACATCTCATTTATGAGTTCATTAAATTCACTTATTGATAATATAGGTTCAATTAATTTTTCGTTTTTAAACATATTTAAGTATTTACGTGGCAAAACATTTTTTTCTTTTAATGTTTTTATATATTCATCGGTTGTATCTGTTACATTTTGCATATATTTTGTGATGTCAAAAGCAAGTTTTTTAAACCATTTTTTAGCACTTTCCACCTGCGGAGCATCAATATTTTTATATTTATTATTTATTTCTTCATATGAAACAACGATATTTTTATATATTTTATATTGTTTATATAGTTCATTATTATCATGACTATAAAGTTCTAAAATGCGTTTGATATCTTCATCTTTAAATTCTAATATATTTTTTTCTGTTATTTCGTTATTATAATTAAATAATATATTTTTAATTTCTAAAATCTCATTTTTTCGAGTTTGAGCATCATTAATTGGATCCCCAATAGATTTTTCTACATTTGTTAAAGCATTTAATAAATCGTTTATTACTTTCACAAAAGCCACCTCTTATTCTAAATAATTGTATCATAAATAAATACATCTTTAAACAAATATATTGCTAAATTTAAAAATTAACTTTATTATTATATAGAGGTAAAAATATGAAAAAAATATTGTTTATAAGTATGCTTTTATTAACATTAAATCTAAATAATAATGTTTATGCAAATACTAAAGAAACTGTTAAATTTGTTAAATGTGTAGATGGTGATACAGCTGTTTTTAATATTGATGGAGAAAAAACAAAAGTAAGATTTCTAGCAATAGATACCCCCGAAACGGTTCATCCCAATAAAGAAGTTGAAGCTTACGGCAAAGACGCTAGTAGTTATACCTGTAATAAAATTACAAATGCTAAAAAAATCGAACTTGAATATGATGATAAAAGTACTAAATTAGATAAATATGGACGCATACTTGCATGGGTTTGGGTTGATAATAGTTTACTTCAAAAAGAATTAATCGAAGTCGGCTATGCCAAAATAAAATACGTTTATGGAAAGTACTCTTATTTAGAAGAATTATATGAAATTGAAAATGAAGCAAAAAAGCAAAAATTAGGATTATGGAGTGACTACACACCCGTTACCTATATCGTTAAGTTTATATATGACAATAATGAAAAACAAGTTAAAGTAGATGAAAACGAGGTGATTGCAAGTTTTACTCCAGAAAAAAGTGGTTATAATTTTGACGGTTGGTATTTAAATGATCAAAAATTTGACTTTAATACTAAGATTACTTCCAATATTGAATTAACTGCTAAATTTACACGTAAAACGGGAACTTTTGAATATATATTGCTTGCCACTATCCTTTTAGCGCTTTACTTACTAAATCCTAAGAAATTTCGAAAAAAATTGAAGAAATATTTTAAATAAGATATAATTTATTAAAAGAAAAGGTGATCTATTTGAATAATAAAAATGATAATGAAGAATTTAAAAAGAAATTAATTGTGGAAAGTCCCGTGGCTACTGAAAGATTAGGAAGCCGCTCCCTTATAACCGTTTTAGTAATTATTTTAATAATTCTTATCATCATCACTATTTTATATATTTTAGAAAGTAAAAATATCATCGATATTGTATCCTTTATTTAATATGGAAAACATTAATGATTTACTAAAAAATGTTGATTTTCAAAAAAATAAATTGATTAAAGTTAATGACAAATTATACTTAACTAATTATCAAATTGAAGTTTTAAAAAGATTTAATATTGATTATCAAAATATGTCATCTTTAAATGAAATTATCTATGAAGCTGAAGAAGCATATGAAGACACTCTTGATGAAGAATTAGATATAATATTAACAGAACTTGCTGAACGTAATTATTATGAAAATACTCACAAATAAAAACTAACTTTGGAAAATTTTAAGTTAGTTTTTTTATTTTATAATACCTTCTCTTAACGCAAGAATTCTACCTTTATCCATATATGGAAGTAACATTCCTGTAATTATTACTGTTTCTTCTCTACTTGTAATTTTAGTTATATCAACGTCTTTTACATCACTTACAATTAGTCTTTTACAGTTTTCAAGTAAATCTTCATACTCGCTAGTATAACTATCTTCTAAATCCAATTCTTTATTAGCAGCATAATTTACAAAAACAATATTCACTGCACTTTCTATAAGCCTTTGATTTTTACGAGCAAAATTCTTTATATCTTCTAAGGAAATTGTTTTTTCTTTTATAAGCATGGCGACAAAATCAAAAAATTCTAATAAATAGTCACTTCCCAAAATTACACTATCATCGCCAATTAATCTTTCTAAGACGTTTCCCTTTAATGAAGCGCTAAGTAAAAGATTTTTTTCTACTAAAGAAAGACTTTCTTTTATATTATCAAAAGATAAATTTTCTTCTCTATCATTAACCTTAAGGCGATATTTTACATCAAATAATTTTAGAAGAACATCACTAAAAGAACTAGAAGTATTAAATTCTCCATTTGTTAAAATAATTAAATAAGGTTTATTACTTAGCAAAGCATTTTTTAAATGATTTAATTCTGTTCGTAAATCACTAGGCACAAAGTTTTCTTCATAAGAAAAACTATAATCAGCAACCATCATTTCATTAAGTAAAGAATATAGCATAGAAATTAAAGAACTTGCGTAATCAGTTGCTAAATGGTTAAACATACCATTTAAAAGTGTCATCTTTTTATCTAGTGGAGCATCAATATCTTTTAAAAATTCATCGCTACCTTTTTTATCTTTATCATATTCTAAATATGCTATGATTTTCGCACATAAAACATCTTTATTCTTATCAGGTAATCCAATAATATTTTTATTATTTTGTCTCATTCTCTCTTCAATAGACATTTCTCCAACAATTCTTTTTGAAGTAAGTACTAAACTACTTATTTCTCCACCAAAAAAAGAAATTATTTCCTCTATACAGTCACCGTTTTCATCTATGACAAAAGAAAGATAACCAGCAATTACTTCATTATCACTAGCACCAGCACTTTCTAATAAGAAACCTGCCATTATACTTTTTGCTAATATATCTGGTTTATTTTTTAATTTTTCTGTTATATATTTAATTGCTTTTTTCTTTACATTCATACTTCTCACCCGAGTTGCGATATTTATTATATAAAAACTTTTCTTAAAAGTAAATAAATAATAAAAAAAACACGTTAGAAGTTCAAACTATTTGTGTTCTTTATGATCATGACTCATATGAGTATGTCCTTTTATTCCTTTTTTATTAGTAATCGGATCAGTATATAATTCACTTGTTCCAGGAATTAAAGTTGCTACTAAAAAATAACTAATAATTAAGATTAACAAAATTAAACTAATATAATTATAAATCGGATTTATAGCATCAGCTTGAAGCACTAAGTAACTAAGATATTGACCAGCTGATATGGAAATTAAAAATTCAACAATACTATAAATTAAACTATGTTTTTTAAAAAATAATTTATACAAATAAAACAGTACCGGAATTAAAATTAACATAGTAACTAGTGAAATAAATTTAGCCGCTATAAAATTAGGATTATTGTAAAGAAAAGGTATTTCTACAATTATCCAAATTAGCGATGGAAAAACCACTAATTTCATATGTTCCCATGTGCTTTCATTTACCGCAAATATAATAGACGCATATCTATTATGATTGGTCCATTCATACATAAAGTGTCCTAAAGTTCCAAATAAACTTATAAATAAAAATCCCCAAAGTTCCATAAAAATTATTTAACCTCAATTAGCTCGTAATAAGTTGTTCCTATTCCAAGTTCTTCAGCGGCTTCTAAAATATGCATGCCATTTCTAGAATTTACTCTTTCTAAGAAATGTTCTTTTCCTTCATCTTCACTATTTATTACTAAATCCAAACAAGCCTTATCTATCGCAACAGGATCTAAGCTTGCTAAAATACCAATATCTTTTAAACAAGGATCTTCCGCCACTGCGCAGCAATCACAGTCAACACTCATATTTGCCATTACATTTATAAATGCAATTTTATTTTTAAATAATTCACAAACGCTAGAAGCAGCATCCGCCATCGCTTCTAAAAAATCATTTTGCGGAGCAATATTTTCCGATAATTCTTTTTGATCTTTAATTTTACCTGCTGAATGAATATATGCTTTTCCATTAGAAGAAGCAACCCCAATAGAAAGTTGTTTTAATGCGCCACCGTAACCGCCCATTGGGTGTCCTTTAAAATGACTTACTACTAGCATTGAATCATAATTATCTATATCCTTACCAACATAATTTTCCTTAATTATTTTGCCATTTGGAATATCTAATGTTTTATCACCATCTTTATCCATAATATCAACATCATAATATTTTGTCCAGCCAAGTTCATTCATTAATTCTTGATGCTTTGATGTTGTATTTCTTGCACCATCATAAGCTGTATTGCATTCTACAATCGTACCATTTACTCTATTTATAATTTTCTCATAAAATGGTGGTTTTAAAAAGTTTTGATTTCCTTTTTCACCAGAATGCACTTTTACCGCCACATTACCTTCTAAGTTAATATTTAATAAATCATATAATTTAACTAAATTATCTTCATTTATTTCTCTAATAAAATATACTTTTGATTTCATTTTTTCCTCCATTATCATTTAATATATGATACATCTAAATCCACAAATCCGTCAATTCCTGGTACTACTCCCACATTACTTGCTTGCCATATATAATACTCTTTTTTAAAATCAGTTTTTGTCGTATAATGTGCCATCCATACCGGATACTCATCTATAAACCAAACCTTTTCTAAATACGAAGCACTGCCATAATTCATGCCAATATATCCAGCCTCTTGAACAGTTTTTATAAATTCTTCAGCAATTAAATTTAAATCAGTATAACTAATATGAAAACTATTAAAATCATTCCAGCACTCCCAATCAAAAGCAATTGGTAAAGAAAGTTCTTCTCCATCTAAAGCATCAATTACATATTTTGCCTGCTCTTTTGCCATCATTACCGTTGATGCCTTTGAATAAAAATAAACCCCAACTTTTAATCCTGCCTCTTTAGCATTTTTTAGATTCTGTTTAAACTTATTATCTAAAGTAATTTTTCCATCTTTACTAGCAAAGCCTAATCTTATAAATACAAAATCTATCCCAGCATTTTTAACTTTTTCATAATCAACATCACCCTGCCACGTAGATACATCAATACCAATTTCATTATTATCACTTTTATATTTTTTTATAAAGTCTGCTATATCCTTGCCCTTTACAGGTGTATTATTAGAGCCATTAGATTCCTGTTTTTCTTTAACAACAATTTTAAATGGTGATTTTGTTAAATTCCCACTACTATCTTTTGCTGTAAAATAAGCTTTATATTCCCCTATTTTATTAAAATCATATTCTCCTTCTATTTCACACACCAAATTACTATCATAATTATCTCCACAAATTATTTGACTTAAAATATCTGGATTACTTCCCACATTTATATTAAATACACTTCTATGTAATATCATTGGTTTTATTGTATCTTTTACAGTATAAACATATTTATATTTTTGCGTTTTCCCATTACTATTTTTATATTTTACATTAACTGTATGTTCTCCCAAAACTAATGTATTTATTTTATCTTCTGCATTAATAAATTCACCATCGGTTATATCCAAGACATCTAGAATAGAATTATTTTTTCTCTCTGCATATTCAAAACTATTAATTTTTACAGTTATCTTTGTAAGAGAAGGATTTTCCTCTTCTTTTTTATTACTACATCCCCATAAAAAACTAATAATTAGTAAAAGAATAATTAATTTTGCTTTCTTATTTTCTCTCATAAAAACAGTATATAATATCGAACATATATTTGTCAATAATAACACTAAAAAATCCAATTTACTTGGATAATAAATCACAAATTAAATTGGATATTTCTGTTGGATTGTCAATTGATAATCCTTCTATTAAACGAGCCTCAGAGTACAATACTTTAGCGTACTTTCTAAGTTCGTCTTTATCATTTTTATATAAATTTTTAAGCTTATCACTAATTGGATGATTTTCATTTATTTCTAAAACCATTTTGGCTTTAACTTTATCATCACCCGGCATTGCATTAATAACCTTCTGCATTTCCACACTTACTTCACCTTCGGTTGTTAAACATACCGGATGCGTTGCTAGTTTATTGGTAAATCTTACGCGTTCTACATCTTCACCAAGTTCTTTCTTAATTACATCAAGCATCTCTTTATTATCTTCATTTATTTTATTTAATGCTTCTTTTTCTTCCTCTGTATCCAATTCTAAAGAACTATCAGCAACATTCTTAAATTTCTTACCATTAAATTCATTTAAAACACCTAAAACAAATTCATCTAAATAATCAGTTAAATATAAAATGTCATAATTTTTCTTCTTTACTTGTTCTACTTGCGGAAGTAGATTTATTTTATCAATTGTTTCACCACATGCATAGTAAATATTTTCTTGTTTTTCGTCCATGCTATTAACATAATCTTCTAAAGTTATAAATTTTTCATTTTTTGATGAATAAAATATTAATAAATCTTTTAATTTATCTTTATTTATGCCATACATATTATAAACACCATATTTTATTTGTGAACCAAAAGCATCAAAAAATTTCTTATAATTATCAAAATCATTTTTCAACATATCTAAAAGTTCATTATGAATTCTCGTTTCCAAAGTTTTTGCAATAGCTAAAACATGTCTATCATTTTGTAAAGTTTCTCTTGAAATATTTAAACTTAAATCTTGAGAATCTACTACACCTTTAACAAAACTATAATAATCAGGAAGTAATTCTTCACACTTTTCCATAATCATTACACCGTTTGTATAAAGTTCTAATCCTTTTTTAAAATCTTTATAATAGTAATCAAATGGCGCATGAGAAGGAATAAACAATAATGACTTATAAGAAACATTTCCTTCTACAGTATTATGTAATACTTTAAGTGGTTTTTCATAATCATTAAATCTTGATGAATAAAAATTTTCATATTCTTCATTAGTAATATCTTTTTTTTCTTTTTTCCATAAAGGAATCATTGAATTAATCGTTTGATTTTCTATAACAGTTTCATATTCATCTTTTGATCCTTCTTTTAAAACTTTATTAGTTACTTCCATCTTTATTGGGTATTTTATATAATCACTATATTTTTTAATAATACTTCTAATCGTATACTCTTCTAAATAATTTGTATAATTTTCTTCATCTGTATCATCTTTTAAATATAATTTTATGGTTGTTCCTATATTTTCTTTAGCACACTTACTTATTGTGTAACCATCGGCGCCTTCACTAGACCATAAAAAGCCATCGTTTTCATTGTATTTTCTAGAAAAAACTTCCACCTTTTTAGCCACCATAAATGCTGAATAAAAACCAACTCCAAATTGACCAATTATCTCGGCATCTTTGCTATCTTTATTATCTTCTTTAAATTTTAATGAACCAGATTCTGCGATTGTTCCTAAATTGTTTTCTAAATCTTCTTCATTCATGCCAAGTCCATTATCACTTATTGTAAGTGTTCTGTCTTCCTTATTTGCTTTAATATTAATTTCTAAACTACTAGGTAATATATTAATACTTTTATCTGTAAGGGCTAAATAAGATAATTTATCTAAAGCATCACTCGCATTAGAAATAAGTTCTCTTAAAAATATATCTTTATTTGTATATATTGAATTAATCATCATATCCAAAACTTTTTTTGATGATGATTTAAACTCTCTTTTCTTCATAATATTCCTCTTTTCTAATTATAGTTTTAACACTAAAAATAGCACTTGTCAATATCAAGTGCTAAAAATAATTATTTAGTTAATTTGCGCCATTCATTTAATGAAATATTATCATATTTTACTTCATTACTATATCCATAGAACTTATTGTAATAGCCACCAAAGTATTCACCATCTAACTCACTTCGCCATACATAATTAGCAAAAGGATACTTAAATACTTTGATATTTGTGCTTCCTTTATTCACTTCTTCTTTTATATAATTATTTCTTTTAAAATCCAAAATGCCTACAAATATATAAATAAATGATAGATAACATATTAATAATCCCAAAATAAATTTCAAATATTTACAAAGGAACTCTTTATCCATAGTAAATACTTTTTCTTTATTATTAAGTTTAATTATAAAAATTATTTCTAAAAGAATTATTATAAAAAAGTTTCTTGCTCCTATTGGCTGTACAATTGAAAGTGGTAAAATTATCATAATCATCATCATTAAAATTTCCCATAAATCTTTTTCTTTTTTATAAAGACGAATCATAAAATAAATTATATTTATAATAAATAAAGTACTAAGAATTGAATTTACCAAACTAAATTCCTGTGCTAAAAATAATAAACAAAAAATTAAGGAATATAAACAAAAGGCAAAGTTATAGATATGAAATACCAAATTAATCTTTTTATTGTTAAAGTTCTTTTTCTTATCTTTAATAAAAAGAATTAATGTTAAAATAAAAGTACAAACAAATGAAAAAATAAATATATACTTACAAATTCTCGAATAGTTGTCAAATATTCTACTCGTAACATCAGTAAATCTATAACTAATTTTTTTATAACCATTACCACCCACTGCTAGTGATGATACATATGATGGATGACTAAACATCAGTATTAAACCTATAAAAGATATTATCAAATAGACAATCAATGTCACATTTATTTTTTTATTTTTCTTATAACTAATAATATTTAAATATATAAAGTAGCATACAACAAATATTGAAATATTCTCCAAAAAGAACTGTCCCAAAAATACTAGTAAACCGTGAATCACATGATATTTTCTACTCGTAGAATTAATTAAATTATCCTTTTCATAATACAAATAAATTACTAAAAGTGCCGATAATCCATAATTAGCAAAGCCACTAGTCCAAACAACTGACTGTGCCAAAACAAGAGGAAATATCGCTAAAAACAATAATCCTACTAACCAAAATTTAACATTTTCTTTTTTACTTATTAAATAAATTATTAAATTTATTACTAAACTTACAATTAAGCTTCTAAGAATTCTTGATTTTACCATTATAATTGCAAAAAAATCACCCAAATATCTTCCATTTAAATAAATATCCTTACTTATATTAATAAATTCTTTTATGCTTAAACTTTTAGATCCCCAATAAAAATCATCGGCAGTATAAGGAAAAAAGTAACTAATTACAAAAAGTAAAATAAAACTAAATATATATTTATAATTGCTTTTTAAAAATCTTTTCATTCTTCATCTTTATCATTATAATAAAAAAAAGAAAATAATAAAAGTAATATTTATATATACTCTATTACATCTATCATTTCCTTTACTGTCATTTGATTTCTCGGATTATCATAACGGTTACTTTCTAAAGTATTTTTAAGATTTTTAAAAGGAATATATTCATATTCTGAAGATTCTTTCCAAACAACATGATTTTCCTTACCCTCATAACTAGCAAAATAATAATATGAATAATACAAAGTTTTATCATTAATTGTTGGATAATCACTGATATATTCTTCTTTAAGTAAAAATGGTTTTATTGTTTTTATTTTTTCAATATTTGTTTTATCTTTTATTATCCTCATAACTAAATCATCTATATTATCTTCTTTATTAATATATCCATCTATAAAGTGATATGTATTATGTCTTTTTTCTAAAAAAACTTCATCT
Organism: uncultured Bacilli bacterium; assembly: GCA_934098375.1. Classification (GTDB taxonomy): domain Bacteria; phylum Bacillota_I; class Bacilli_A; order RF39; family UBA660; genus CAG-533. The sequence goes on along the minus strand of CAKOOC010000001.1, from coordinate 98,199 downwards.
TTTTCATTAACTAAAATTATATATATTTTACCAATTTTAGTGTTTATTTCTTCCTCTTTAAGATTTTCTTCATTAATTATTATTTTTTGCATCAAATCACCAAATCTATTTATAATATAAAATAAGTGTAAAATCAATCTTTTCTTCTTAAAAGTGTTTTTATAAAATGCTATAATATTTTTAACAAAGGGTGGAAGCTATGAAAAAGAAAAAAAAGAAAAATACAGGTTTATTAATTTTATTTATGGGCACCATATTTTTAATAATATCATTATTAGTAAATCGTTATGTTGAAATAAGTGATACTTACTGTTTTGCTTTATTAATATTATCTCTTGCTATCGAGTTATTAGGCCTATATAAGATTATCAAAGAAACCAAGTAGTTTCTTTTTATTTTCCAATCTTTATTTAAAATTATTAATCTACAAAAACTTTAAGTTATATATTATCCGTGCTATAATTAAAAAGGTGATAATATGTTTAAAATAGCAATTAAAAACGCTGTTAATTTTTTAAGACCAATTATAACCGCTCGTTTATTTTATAATAGTGATCATTTAAATAATTATATTTCTACCATGATTGTTCTAAATGAAGATGGTGATATTTTAACTACCGCAACTAATGCTGATTTAATTTTACTTTCTGAAGAAATTGGTGAAGTATACAATCCTATTTTAAAAGAATTAAAAGAAAAAAGTCCTAGACAAATTAAAAAAATCGAAAAGAAATATGGTATTACTAATGATACTGTCGTTGCAATGCACAATATTATTGTTGATACAGCTAATATAGAAGGAAAAATTGACATTATAAAACATCCTGAATTAGATTTAGCTATTATAAAATCTGAAAAAGTTAATAAAGTTCATGTTAAGAATTTTCCGGTATTTTCTAAAGAAATCCCTCAAATAGGTACTAGTATTTGTAATATCGGATTTGCTTTTCCTGAATATGATGCTTTTTCCTATGATGAGAATGAATGCGTAATAAAAACGACAAATAAAATAATGAACTTCCCCATTTTTCCCACTGAAGGAATTATTACTCGTAATATTGCCAGCGATAATGAAGCTATTTCCATGTTTGAAACATCTAATCCTGCTCTTCCCGGACAAAGCGGTGGCATTGTAGCTGATAAAAATGGTTATATTTTAGGTATGCTCGTAGGCTCTAAAACTTTAAATGCTTCTAAAGATTTAAAATTAACTTTAGGTTATGCTATAAATTCCCAAACAATTATGGAATTTTTAGAAACAAACAGCATTAAATTTAATATAAAGTAGGTGTGTTATGTGTTTAGAAGATAATGTTTTTAATTTAACTCATAATCTAATTTTATATGGTTCTTTGGTTTTAGGCTTTTTATATATTAGTATTCTTATTTTAAAGAAAATAAAAAAGAAAAAAATACTATTAAATATTCTTTTAACAATTATATGTATTTTAATCGTAAATACGATTAACTTCTTACTATTAAAAAAATGCGATGATAAAAATAATTTATCTACAACTACTAAAACTACACTAACATCCAATGAGAAAAATACTAATGCAACAACTACTGTTTCTTCTGAAGTAATTAGTACAAGTGTAACAACCAATGCTAAGACAACCACTACTACAACTAAGTTAACAACAAAGATAACTACCACCACAACTAAATCTAGCACTAAAGAAGGTTACGTTGGTACCAGCAGTAAAGGTTATACAATTACTTACAAAAATGGCGCTTACTATGTTGATAATTACCTAATTGTTAACAAAACTTATAAATTAGATAAAAATTTTGTGCCCCTAAATCCCTATAAAAGCGTGCCATCAAGTGGCTTTGCACGTGACCCACTAGATAAAGATGCCTATAATGCTTGGAATGAAATGCTTAGTGATTCTAAGGCTATTGGTTTAAATTTATGGGCCCAAAGTGGATATCGCTCTTATAGTTATCAAAGTGATTTATATAATAGTTATGTCACACGCAAAGGCAAAGCAGCCGCTGATACTTCTTCCGCAAGACCAGGAAACTCCGAGCATCAAACTGGTTTAGCCTTTGATTTAAACACCATAACAACGGATTTTAAAGACACAAAAGAAGGAATCTGGATTGCCAATAACTGTTATTTATATGGCTACATATTAAGATACCCCGAAGGTTCAACAAGTGAAACTGGTTACATATTTGAGCCATGGCATATTCGTTATGTCGGTAAAGATTTAGCCAAAAAATTATATAATAGTGGTTCGTGGATAACGATGGAAAACTACTTTGGTTTAACATCAGTTTACCCTGATTAGGAGGTTTTATGAATATAGAAGATTACAAATTAGAGATTAAATTATTACAAAAAAAAGATACCGAAGACGCTATCAAAAGTGGTTTTTCTAATAAAAAAGAATGGCATGATTATATTATAAATGCCGAAAATGACGAAACTGCTAGAGCTATTATAGACGTTGCCGAAAGATATAATTTACCTGTCACGACAGTCGCGCTTAACTTTGATGCCAGTATGATATCTCGTGTAAAAAAAATATTTTTAAAAGGAAAAGAAAAAAATATTTAAAATAAAAATAACTTTAAAAGTATATGCCAAAAAGTATATGCTTTTTTTTGTTTTTAATAAAATAAAGATAACATATGATATAATTTAAAAGGTGGTATTATGAATTTATTGCAATATTTACACGACAATTTAATATTAATAATTCCCAGTAATATAAAGAAAAAAATCATCAAATATTTAAATTCTTTAGATAAAATGTACAACATAAAAATTTTAACAATGGAAGAACTAAAAAAAAGAATGTTTTATGATTATGATAAAAAAGGAATTTATTATTTATATCAAAATTATCATCTAAGTCTAAGTAACGCTAAAGAAATCATAAGGAGCTTATATAACTTACTTGATTTAGGTTATGACAATGAAAAATTAAAATATTTAGAAAATATCAAAGATGATCTTTTAAATCATGAGTTACTAATTAAAGATCCTTTATTTTATGAAACAATAAAAGATAAAGAAATTTTATTTTGGGGCTTTACTATAATTACCAAGTATCAAAAAAAATTAATCGGCATATTAGAAAAAAGTGCCAAAGTTACTATCGTTTCCCCTGAAAATACTGTAAATAAAAAAGAAATTATTCTAAATTTTAAAACTATAGAAAATGAAATAGATTATATTTTTAATGATATCTTAAATAAAAATTTAAACCCTTCCAAAGTATTTTTTGCTAATGTTAACAAAGAAAATGAAAGTACAATTAAAAAAATTAGTAAATTTTATCATTTAAAAGTAAATTTTAATAATGAAAAAACCATTTTTGACACAATTGATGGCCAAAATTTTTTAAATAACATGCACGACTTAAATAAAGCCTTATCACTTGTTAAAACTCCTGAAATAAAAAATGCTATTATTAATATATTAAATGAATATTATTTTATTGAAAATAAAAATGAAATAAAAAATCTTTTAACGGAAGAATTTAAAACGGCTAAACTTAAAAATCCTAAATATCAAAACGCAGTTAATATCGTAGAATTAAAAGATAATTATTTTAACGATGATGAGTATATTTACTTATTAGATTTTAACCGTGAATATATACCTAAAGTCTATAAAGATGAAGACTTTATTAATGATAAAGAAAAGCCTTCATACTTAGAAAATACTATTGAAAAAAATAACAATGAAATTATTATTTGGGAAAGCATTTTAAATAATACACCTAATCTTTTTATTAGTGCGGCTCTTCAAAATTTAGGTGGTTCTCTTGAGCCATCACCTCTTATTAAAGAATTAAATCTAGAAATTAAAAATGTTGATTATAGCCCTAGTGGTCACTCTCATGAAAGTAATTTATATAATTTAGGCTTAATTTTAGACGATTATATTAAATTTAACCTTAAAAGTCCTAGTTTAGAAGTATTACTAAAAACATATCCTAATCAAGGATATCAATCTTATAATAATAAATATCAAAAAGTTAATTTACAAAATTATAATTTTAACTTATCTTATTCTAAAATGAATACTTATTATGAGTGTCCTTTTAGATACTATTTAGATAATGTTTTAAAATTAAACAAATTTGAAAGTACTTTTGATGCTTGGCTAGGTTCTTTATGCCATTATATATTATCAGAAATATATGACGAAAATAAAAGTTTTGAAAGTTCTTATGAAACGTTTATTAAAAATAACGAATTTGAATTAACCCCTGAAAATAAAGTTTTCACTAATAAAATAATGAAAGAATTAAAAGGCGCCATCAAATATATTAAAAGTCTATCTAGTCAAAATAAATATCAAAATATTGAATGTGAAAAAAATATTAATATAATGATTGATGATACAAAGTTTATTGGTATCATAGATAAAATTATGATGTACGAAGATAAAGTCGTTTTAATTGATTACAAAACGGGAAATCCGGAAATTGATTTAAGACTCGCAAAATATGGCTTAAACTTACAATTGCCATGCTATTTATATCTAATAAAAAAACTTTATCCTGATTCTTTAGTTGTTGGAATATATTTACAGCACATTTTAAAACCAATAATTACCAGTGACTTTGAAAAAAATGAAACCGAAATTTATGAAAACTACTTAAAATTAGATGGATATACTTTAGAAAATGAAGAATTACTAAAAGATTTTGATCCCACTTATGAAAATAGTGATTTTATTAAAGGTATGAAAATGACCCAAAATGGCTTTTCTAAATATGCCAAAATTTTAACGGCGAATGATTTTAATTATTTATATAACTTAACCGAAAGTAAAATTAAAGATTGTATTAAAGATATTAAAAATGCTGAATTTAAAATTGCTCCTAAAATGCTTGGTAACACTAACCTAAGTTGTGAGTTTTGTCCTTATAAATCCGTTTGTTATATGACCGATAAAGATTTAGAATATTTAACTACCGAAAAAGAATTAAAGTTAGGAGATGATATTGATGCCTAAATGGACTTTAGAACAACAAAAAGCAATAAATACCGAAGGATCAAATATCATTGTTTCTGCAGGTGCTGGTTCCGGAAAAACGGCTGTTTTAACTGCGCGAGTTATAAATAAAATCAAAAATGGTATTCATGTTAACGAACTATTAATTCTTACATTTACCAATAATGCAGCCGCCGAAATGAAGACACGAATTAAAAAAGCTATTTTAGAAGATGAAGAAATTAAAAAAGAAGCCAAACTTGTTGAAAGTTCTAGCATTACAACCTTTGATGCTTTTGTCTTATCTTTAGTAAAAAAATACCATTACTTGCTAAACTTAGATCAAAATATAAGTATCATTGATTCTTCCATTATAAACAATCAAAAAAAGAACATTATCAATGAAATTTTCAATGAATTATATTTAGAAAACAATCAAAATTTTATTGATTTTGTAACTTCCTTTTGTGGTAAAAACGATAAACCTATCAAAAAAATTATTTTATCTTTAGATAGTAAAATCGATTTATTAATAAACAAAGAAGAATATTTAAAAAATTATATAAATGACTACTACAGTGAAGAAAATATTAACTTTTTATTTAATGAATACGTAAATAATCTATTAAAAAGAATCGCAACTATTAAAACATCTCTTTATAATTTATCTTTTGAAGCGCCAGAAAAGTTCTTTAGTAACTATAGCCAGGCTCTTACTCCATTAATAAATGCTAAAACATATGATGAAATCAGAAATAATTTAGATATTGGTTCTTTTAGACTAACTGGCTCAACTGAAAATGGCAAATATTATAAAAGTGAAATTACTAATATTATTAAAGTTTTAAAATCTTATACTTTTTATGATAAAGAAGTATTAATTAATGACTTAAAATCAACTAAAAAATATGCCGAAATAATTATTGATATTTTATTAAAATTAAACAATAAAGTAAGTAGCTTTAAAAGAAAATATCAAATGTTTGAGTTTAATGATATTAGTAAAATGGCCATAAATTTAATTAAAAATAATGATAATATTAGAAATGATCTTAAATATAGTTTCAAAGAAATAATGATTGATGAATATCAAGATACCAGTGATATTCAAGAAGAATTTATTAAACTTATTGAAAATAATAATGTTTATATGGTTGGCGATATCAAGCAATCTATTTATCGTTTTAGAAATGCTAATCCTGATATTTTTAAAATAAAATATGATTTATACAAAAATAATAATGGTGGCATCAAAATCGATTTAAATAAAAATTTTCGCTCTAGAGACGCGGTATTATATAGTATAAATGACATCTTTAATCATATTATGGATGATGAACTTGGTAACGCTGATTATCAAAAAGAGCACCAACTTGTTTTTGGCAACATGATGTTTAACGAAATAGGAAATAACAACTATAATAATAATTTAGAAATATACCGTTATGAAAAAGATGATATTCACAAAAAAGAAGAAATTGAAGCCTTTATAATTGGTAACGATATAAAAGAAAAAGTCAAAAATAAATATCTTGTCCTAGATAATACCTTAAGACCTTGTACTTATAAAGATTTTTGTATTTTAATGGACCGCACTAGTAGTTTTGATATTTATAAAAAAGTATTTAACTATCTTATGATTCCTTTAAATATTTATAAAGATGAAAATATTTTAATTTCTAATGAAACTTATTTAATAAAGAACATTGTTGGTTTAATTATCAATATTAAAAATCATATATATGATGAAACGACTAAATTCTATTTTACTAGTATTGCTAGAAGTTATTTGTTTAGTATGAATGATAATGAAATTTACGAAATTATAATTAATAAAAAATTAAGCGAAACTACTATTTATAAGTACTGTTTAGAAATTGTAAATAACTTAGAATCATTTAGTAACAAAGAATTAATTGAAACAATCATAGATAAATTTGACTTCTATAAACGAATGATAACTATTGGAAACATTAATTATCGCACTATTATCTTAAACAATTTAATAAATAAAATTGCTGATTTAAATAAAGTTGGTATTGATATTTATGGCATAAATGATTATTTAGCGTCCTTAATAAATGATAAAGAAGAACTAAAAATAAATGCTCTTATCACCGAAAGTGATTCAGTAACTATAACAAACATTCATAAATCTAAAGGTTTAGAATATAAAATATGTTATTTTTCTGGCTTTCACAAAGATTTTAATATGGACGAAGTTAAAGCAAAATTTATTTTTAATAACAAATATGGCTTAATAATCCCTACATATGATAATGGTATTAAATCAAGTTTTGTTTCCTTTATTAATAAAGAAAAATATATTAAAGATGAAATTTCTGAAAAAATAAGATTATTTTATGTTGCTTTAACAAGATGTAAAGAAAAAATGATTATAGTTACCGAACTAAAAGATGATGCAATTATGACAGCCGATAATAATGAAGTAATTGATTATCTATCACGAATAAAATATAAAAATTTTAAAAACATTTTAGAATCAATATATCCTTATCTTGAAAAATATATTAAAAATGTCAAAGTTCCCGAAATAAATAATAATTACAAAATAAATAAAGAAATAGATATTAGCAATCTAAAAGTTGCCGAAAATGAAATTATTGTTAATGAAATAGAAGAAAAAAACGAAGTTATTAACGAGGAACACTATTCTAAAGAGCAAAACAAACTAATAACTAATACAGAAAAAGAAAATATGCTTTTAGGAATTAAACTTCACTACATCCTTGAAAATATTGATTTTAAAAATCCTAATTTTTCTTTATTAAACGAATTTGAAATAGATATTGTTAAAAACTTATTAAATAATAAATTATTTGAAAATATTAAAGATGCCAAAATTTACAAGGAGTATGAGTTTATTTATGAAGAAAACAATATTTCTAAAACGGGAGTAATTGATTTACTACTTACCTTTGAAAGCCATAATATTATTATCGATTATAAATTAAAAAATACTTCGGATGCGGCTTACCTTAAACAGTTAACGGGCTATAAAAACTACATCGAGTATAAAACTAATAAGCAAGCATCAATATATCTTTATTCTCTTCTTGATAAAAAACTAGTTGACCTTAACTAGTTTTTTTGATTGACAATATTTTTTTCTTATCTTATATTAGTAATCATGAATGAAAAACAACAATTGGCCGTTACTACTCTTGGTAATGTTTTATTAATCGCCGGTGCTGGTTCCGGGAAAACATTTACTATAATAAATAAAATTAATTATTTAATTGAAAATAATCTATATAAAGAAAATGAAATACTCGCCATTTCTTTTACTAATGAATCTGTAAACGATATAAAAAGAAGAATTAAATATAATATAGATGTAAAAACATTTCACAAACTAGCTTTAGATTTAATTCGTGATGATAATACTAAAATTGCCAAAGAAAGTATGCTTACATTTTTAATTAAAGAATATATTAATAAGCCCCAAAATAAAAGGCAAAAGAAAATCATCAGAAAAATTTTATTAGAAAACACTAAAGATAATCTAATAAACTTAATTTCAACTTTTATAAATCTCTATAAAGCCAATTACAGTAATATTGATTATCTCATATCTCTATATAAAAATGCTCATTTTATAACCAAAGATTATCTTTTACTTATTATTGAAATTTACTTATTATATCAAAATGAACTATCATCATCAGGTTATCTTGATTTTAATGATATGATTAGTATCAGCACTGCCAAAATAAATAATAATGAAGTAAAAACAAAATATAAATTTGTTATCATAGATGAATTTCAAGACACTTCCCTTATTAGATTTAATTTAATAAAAGCTATCATTGATCAAAATAACGGACATCTTTTTGCAGTCGGAGACGATTACCAATCAATATACCGTTTTAGTGGCTGTGATTTAAAAATCCTTATAAATCTAAAAGATTATCTTGAAAATCTAACTATTATTAATCTAGATTATAATTATCGAAACAATCAGACTCTCGTTAATATTACCAATAACTTTATTATGAAAAATAAAAAACAAATTAAAAAAAATACTATTTGTTTAAAGGATACTGAAAAACCCATCAAAATAGTATTTTACAAAAACGAAAAAACTTGTTTAGAAAAAATAATTAAATTAATTGGTGGTCATATTTTAATTTTAGGACGAAATAATAAAGATAAAGAAACATTTAATGTCTCAGAATCTGATAATATAAAGTTTCTAACAATTCATAAATCTAAAGGCTTAGAAGAAGATAATATAATAATTATTAATCTTTTAAACAAAACTAATAGTTTACCCTCAAAAATTAAAAATCATCAAATAATAAATCTTTTATCATTTAAAGAAAACATTCCTTATGAAGAAGAAAGAAGACTTTTTTATGTTGCCCTTACTAGAACAAGAAATAGTGCTTATCTTCTAGTACCATATAGTAATTACTCTCTTTTTGTTAAAGAATTAATTAAAGAAAACAAAAAAGACCTTGAAATAATTAAACTTTAACTAATAAAGGACTATTTTAGTAATCGCAATTCCTTTAACATTTAATATAAGTCTATCATCTTCATTTAATCTTTTAAAATAATTTTCTTCAAAATTAGAAATCGATTTATTTATATTTTTTTCTTTAACTAAATAGCAATCATCATAAGAACAAAAATAATTTATATCTCTACTAATATTTTCTTTCACATACTCACTTAGATTTTTTGTAGTTACATTTTTAGGTTCTATAACTAAATTATCATTTTTATAAGCAAAACTCTCTTTAATATTCAAAATTATAAACAATAATAAAATACAAATAACAAAATAATACTGCTTCATATTAATACACCTTTATTTTATTATTTGTATTTTTCTTAAAATTACACTTACATATTTAATAGATAAATAGATAAATTTAAATACATTGCTATTAAAAGCCAAATTATATACGGAATTTGTAAAAGACCGGCGTTTTTATTTTCTTTATAAAACTTCTTTATCATGATAATAACCAAAATGAATAAAAATATAATCCAAAGAAAAGCAAGTAATCTTAATTTTAATCCAAAGAAAATTACTGTCCAAAAAGCATTTACAATTAACTGGATAAAGTATATTTTATAGGCATCATCACTGTTTTTAGTAGCTAAATATACTGAAATTGTCATTAATAAATAAAGTATACTCCACATTATTGGAAATAATATTTTAGGTGGATAAAACTTTGGTAGTATTAAACCCGTCACATCATTACCTACAAGTAATGAAGGAATTACTCCAATAAAAAAAGTCACTATTAATAATATAATAAATTTTTTCATAACACTCCTTTATTATATTATAAGTAACTTTATAATTATTATGAATCCTTCGTAATTTCTGATTCATATAAATTTTTATAAGCAGGACAATTTTTTAATAATTCTTTATGTGTGCCACTTGCTGTTATTTTTCCATTATCTAAAAATAAAATTCTATCTGCATTTATAATTGTTGATAAGCGATGAGCAATGATTAAAATCGTATATTCATTTTTCATATTTTCAATTGCCTTTTGAATGTGCATTTGGGTCTCATTATCAAGAGCGCTTGTTGCTTCATCAAATAAGATTATTTCGGTTTTTTGCACTAATGCCCTAGCAATTGCCAATCTTTGCTTTTGGCCACCCGAAAGATTTACACCACCCTCACCAATTATAGTATCGTACTTTTTAGGCAAAGTCATAATAAAATCATGTAAAGAAGCCGCTTTACACGCCTCTATCATTTCTTTTTTAGTTAAATTGCCTTTTACCAATTTTAAATTATCTTTAATACTCATATGAAAAATATATGGATTTTGACTTATAATGGTAATATTTCCTCTTATTGAATCTTTATCCAGTTTCTTTATATCAATATTATCAATATTTATTTCGCCCTCATAATTATCATACATTTTGCACAATAAACTAAATATTGTCGTTTTTCCTGCACCGGTTTTACCAACAAAAGCCACAGTTTCATTCGCATTAATTTTAAAATTTAAATTTCTTAAAACTTTATTTTTATCATAAGCAAATGAAACATTCTTAAATTCAAAATCCCCATTAACTTTCTTTAAATGAATACTACCAAATTCTTCTTTTTTATAATCATCACTATCAATTATTGAAAAAACTCTCTCACTTGCCAAATTAAAATCTTTTATTTCTTTAGAAAAACTATCTAATGTTCTTCCTAAATCAATAACTCTTCCCGAATAATTAAAAAGAATAATTCCATTAGGTATCGTTAATTTTTCATACAAAATAGATAATCCAATAATAAATTGTAAAATGAAATCTCCAAAATCGTAAGTGAAACCACTAATCAAAGTATAATTCCTTTTGACTGTATTCATATCATAAGCGCTATTATTTAAAGAAACAACATTATCTTCCATTTTATTTAAAAAACTTTTTTCCGAATTAAGCATTTTAATATCTCTAATTCCTCTAACTAATTCTCCAATAAAGCCGGTAGTAATTTCCGATTCTTTTTTATAAATTTTCATTTTTTCATTATATAAAGAATTTCTTTTCTTAAAAATATAATACAAAAGAATCGTATACAAAACCGAATATAAAAATATCCATTTATTTATCACAAATATAGCCACAAATATACCTATGTTTGTAATAATATTTCCAAAATAATTATTAATTGAAGAAAATTCATCTGATAAAAGTGAAACATCATTTGTTAATCTTTGAATAAAAACACCTGATCCATTATCATCAATAATTTTAGTCTCTAATTTTAACATTGCATCCCCCAATGACTTTTGCATAAGTACCATTGTTTCTCTAAAAACCACTTGACTAAAATAATTAGAAAAATAAATTGCAAAGTTTCTTAAATTTTCCATAACAAACATTAAAACTACAAACATCAAACACTGATATATTTTATTATCCGTTAAATTTACAATAATCTTTGCTGAAATCAAAGGAACTACAACACTTATTATCATCATAATTATTTTCCATATAGTAGTTTTTATAATATTCTTCTTTTGATATTTAGCAAATCTCCATACTAGTTTCAAATTCGCAATAAACTCTTTCATAAACCGCACCTACCATTAATAAATTATATCAAAAAATAATATTTTAAAAAAGAATAACAACATAAAATCATAGTCAATATTATAAAAATTAAAAAGCCCATTTATTAAAATGAACTTTTTATTTTTTTGTTTTATTCTTTTCTAAATCGCGATATGCCACTTTCCCCACTGCTGTTACTGGTAAAGTATTTCGATATTCAAATTCTGTTGGAACCGCATAATTTGCCAAATTTTCTTTGCAATATTTTCTAATTTTACTTCTTATTTCAATATTTTCTTCTATACCATCTTTAAGTACAATAACTGCTTTAGGCGTTTGTCCCTTTGTTTTATGAGGAACCCCAACTACAGTGCACGCCTTAACATACTCACACTTTGAAATAATTTCTTCTAGTTCCACCGGATATACATTATACCCATTAGTAATTATCATTCTCTTTAATCTTGAACTATAGAAAAATAAACCATTTTCATCTCTATAACCCAAGTCTCCTGTATGAAGCCAAACTTTTCCATCACTATGTAATACTAAAGTTTTCTTAGTTTCTTCACTTTCATTAATATAACCCATCATTATTGTTGGACCACTTATACAAAGTTCACCAATTTCGCCATATGCTTTTTCCACATCACTATTTAATTCGATAACTTTTATATCCATATCTGGATTAGGTATTCCTAAAGTCCCATTAATAACGTCTTTTTCATCCATCGCTGCCGTACAAGCACTAAAACCAGTTGCTTCTGATAAACCATAACCAACTTTTACAACTGCATTACTACCACATTTTTTTAAGAACTCTTCAAAATCTTCCTTAACTTTTGGTGATAAATAATCACCGCCAACTACAACAACTTTTATATCTTTAAAAGCAGCTCTTCCCGGAAAAATGCCATCTAAAGACATTTTTAATAAAGAAGGAACGGCCGGATAAACATTTGGCTTATACTTTTTTAATTCCATATTAATCGCTTTTGTATTAAGTCTAGGTACAATAATGCAAGTCATTCCTGATGATAAACAAGTATGACAGCAAAGTGCAAGTCCAAACACATGAAATATTGGTAATGCCGCTAAAACAGAATTTCCTGGACTTATAATATCACAAACCGTTCTCGTTTGAAGGGCCATCGCATTAAAATTTAAGTTTGATATTATAATTCCTTTTGGTTTACCAGTCGTACCACCACTATAAATAATAGCAGCCGGATCGGTTCCATCTCTTTTTACATATACATCATCATTAGTTGCTTCAAGCAAAAAATCACTAAAACTTATCATTCCTTCATCAAGTTTTAAATTTGCTGCTTCTTTAATATTATAACCTAATTTAAGAATACCTTTAAAACTAAAACTTGTAGGCACCATTATAAAATGTTTAACTTTAATACCTCGTGCTTTAGGCATACTTGCATCTGAAACAAATAAAATTGAACTATTAGTTTCCTTTAATGCTCTTTCAATATCCGCCGTTGAAGATAAAGGATGCACAATATTTGCTATTGCCCCTATCTTATTAATGGCATAAAAAAGCGCAAAAGATTCCGGCGAATTAGGTAAACACATTGTTACACATTCGTTTTCTACTATATCAAACTGCTTTAAACAACTAGCAATCTTATCTATTTTCTTTAAAAAACCTCTATAAGAAACTTCATATCCAAAATATCTATAAGCAATATTCTTAGGATATAAACTTGCGGCATTTTTTAGCGCGTCATAAATACTACCCTGACTATAACTTAAATGTTCAGGCATTTTATTATAATATTTTAACCAAGCTTTTTCTGGATCAATAGTTTTATTTTTTATAAAATCCATTAATTTATCAATATATTGATTAACTACACCCATAAATATACCTTTCTTTCACATTGTATGTTACAATTGTAACATAGTTTAAATAATTTAAAAAGATACTTTATAAAAAAGTTACAAAAGGAGGTTTTTTGTTTGAAAGGAAATAAATTTATTAAAAAATGCATAAAAGATTCTTTATTAATTCTTATGAATGAAAAAAATTTTAAAGATATCACAATTACGGAAATTACTGAAAAAGCTGGTGTCTCTAGAATGGCTTATTATCGTAATTATACATATAAAGAAGATATTTTAAAGGATTATTTTGAAGAACTTAAAGAAGAATATTTACAAAGTAACATTGAAGAAAAAGATATCTATGATCGTTTCTTATTTGCATTTAATTTTTTTTATAATAATAAGGATTTATTTATCGTTTTAGAAAAATCTAATCTATCCAGTATAATCCAAAATAAATTAAATGAATATATGACTGCTTTTTATCCCAATAATAAAAACGATATAACTCAAAAGTATCGTTTATATATTTTAAGTGGCGCTATATATAACGCTAGTAAAATGTGGATTTTAAATGGTGCCAAAGAAAGTCCGGAAACTCTTGCTACCATTTTCTATGAAAGATTGTTTCCTGAAAATAACAATTAATTATTTATTTAAATCATTGTTTATAACATTATCTTCTCCTAAATTATTATTTATTTCATTTATATTTCCGTAAATTTTTTTAGAAACATAAAAAGATAATATTATTAAAAATAACACAAAAATGATATCTAATACTAATTCTTTAATTACCTTTTTTAATTCCTTATTTTTCATAATTTCATTATACTTTTATCTAAAATTAAAATCAATAACCTAATAGAAATTCTAAAAAGAAAAGAATACATATAAAAAATGTAAACTTTTTAACGCTTACATCTTTAAATATTTTTTTATTTCAAATAAACATAGTTTTTAAGCCAGTTTAGAAATGCCTTTTTATCCTGATATTTATCATAATCATCATCGCTATTAGCATCTAAATAGTCAATAATTTCTCCTTTATGCACTATCACAACTGAAGGAGCATATTGAATTTTTTCTTTGAAAAAAGTATTTTGCATTTCTTCATATGACAAAGTATAAAAAATCAAATCATTATCTTTTGCCACTTCCTTAAAAATATCTTCACATGGTATTGGTAAATTACAATAGTTATTATAAATAAAAACAATATAAGTTTTATCTTCTAAAGAGTTAATATCCTCAGCTTTTATACTTACCAGTTTGCCCTTACCATAATATTCATCATCTAAATAAAATTTATTTTCCTTATTACTACATCCCATTAATGTAAAAATTGCTAGTAAAATTAAAACTATTTTTTTCATTTGTTTACTTTATGTAATGATTTAAAATCTATATTGTAATAAGGAACTTTACTAAAATTATAATAATCTTTTCCATTTTTTGTTTCTTTTACTTGAATAGAATTTTGTCCCTTATAATACCAGTAACCACCAATATCTCTAACTTTATTTTCATCCCAGCCTAGTGAAACTAACATATCTTTAACTTGACCTGCATACCCGCCAGCTCCACATATAATAAAAATATTCTTATCCTTAGGGAAAACCGCTTCTAAAATATCCATGGATTCTTCATAATTGGCAGTATAACTTCCATCATCATTTAAGGTAAATAAAGTATCGCCTGTATATAAACCACTAACATTTTCCTTTTCTTTTTGCTTGATGTAAGCATCAGTATAACTTGCCAAATATGGTGAAGGAATTACTTCAAATCCCTTAATATATCCAGTTAAATATCTGTCTCCACCTTTATTTTCCCAAGTTGCTGTATCAACAAGCATACGCACATCACGATAAACCGTATCTGATCGATTTAAATAATTATCAATAGTTGCCTCATTAATATTTTTGTCAATTCCGTATTTACCCCTTAAACCTTCCGATAGTTCTGGTTTTGGAAGTTCTTGTTCTATATATTTATTGTTATCTTTATAAAGTAAAGCGCAAATTAATCCTATTAATACCAAAAATACTAGTACTCCCATCATTAATCCTATATTCTTTTTCATAAATTTTTTAATCTCCTTTCTCTGAAAATAAACTATCATAAATTATTAAAACTACCTACATATATTAAGTTTAATTTATTAAACAATTAGTTTAAAGCAAAGAAAAAACCTGTTCAAAGTACTATTGAGTTACTTAAAACAAGGTTTATCCTTAGTTTATTTTGGAAGTCCCCATGGAAGAACTTCTTTAAAAATTCCATACTTTTTTGTCTTGATTATAAGTTCAAAAGATAAATCAGCGCCAGCATAAATGCCACCTTCATAATCTGAATCAGTTAATAGAGATCTAATATCATTTATTGGTATTTCCATTATCTTTTGTTTAATTTCACTATAATTCAAATTATATTTCTTTAAAAGTCTTAAACTACTTACATTTTTACTTTCATTCCATCCCGCATAAATATTCAAACTTACATTGTCATATACGGTAGAATCAATTAAATCAGTAGTGTATACTCTAATGCCATCACTATCTTTATAATCCCAAGTCAATTTAAAACAGTTTGTATTTTTAGCACTACTATATTGTACATCTAGTCCTGGAATAATACCTTTAGCTCTCGAAATATCTACTAGTGGTTTTACCACAATAATTTTATATTCTGTAGTTGTATCATCTTCAGCCGTAACTATAATTGTTATCATATTTTTTCCAGCATTTAAATCAGCGTTTCCCTTTATTACATATTTTGCTTTAACATCATTCGTATTAACTTGCAAATTTAAAGAGCTTTCTTGATTTTTTAATTCCACTTTATAATTAGTTTTTGTTGCAGAAAAGTCTATATTATATCCATCAATAATGATTTTGGCTAAGGATGAATCATGACTTTTGCGAAATTCCGTAGTAGTACTAACTTTTGTACCGCCATTAGATACGTTTCCTTTATTATCATTATTACTTCCACTATTTTTTGTTGTTGATTTTATAATATTACTTTCTATAATTTCATTTTGATTGTATATATCATCAGTCATATAACCAATTTCATTTAAAACAACACTTAGTGCATTTTCTGGCCTTTTACCTTTTAAATACTCAGCGCTCTTTTTAGTAAGTAAATTATTTATTATATTATTTAAAGATTCTGCAGAAATAGACATACCTATCGAAGCATTATCAGTAGCATATGTATTAATTCCTAGTAGTTCACCCTTATCATTTATAAGTGGGCCACCAGAATTTCCGGCATTTAAAGATATATCTGACTGTAAAAATTCTATTCCTCCCGCACTTCTTCTCGCAGATAAAACACCTTTAGATACGCTTGCTTCCCCATTTAATGCATAAGGAAATCCAACCGCATATACGTCATTAGTTACCTTTAGATTTAGCGTATTGCCATAACTCATGGCTTTTAATTCATTATTTTTTACGGTTAAAAGAGCAATATCAGAGGTAATATCATTACTAAATAATTTTGCTTCAGCCACTTCACCATTAGGATACTCAATTGTTATGTCACCCTTTATATCAACAATATGACTATTTGTAACTAAATACCCTGATTTATCAAAAAAGCCGGTACCAATAATACTAGTATTATTAAGTTTATTTATTACTTTTACCGTATTTGCCTTTATCAATGCCGCTGCTTCTGATGCATTTGCACTAGACAAGACTTTAATTTCGCTAATCGCACTAACACTTTCATTCTTTTTATTATTAAATAAAATTGCATAAGTAAAGGTCGCAATAAGAATCATGCCTACTATTATAAATATAAAAATATAAGTTTTATTATTAGATATTTTATCTTTCATCTAAACTCCTTACCTATTATTAGTATAGCATGTTAAATTAATATTATAAATCAGTTTCGTTTCCTTTTTTTATAAATGTAAATACCACTAGCAATAGTGCCTATGCCAATTATTGAGCCTATAGTATTATCTGAAGAAGTAGAGTCATTATTTTTTTGCTTACTCGAAGTAGTACTAGTAGTTTTAATAAAAGTTTTTTTCTTGGTGCTTGATGTGTATGTTTTATTTGTAGTAATGGTGGTGTTTTCTTTAATTAGTTTTGTAGTTTCTACTATTTCACAACTACCATCATCTTTTTCTGCTTTTGGGTTATAATTTTTTGCTAAAGAATTTGTGCATCCATAAACATAATAAATACAGCTGCCATCATTCCTAGTAGCATTCGAATCAAAGTTTTTTGCTTTTCGGTCAGTACAGCCATAAATAATTTCTGGCTGGCACGTACATGAAGGACTTACTGTTCCATCACGGCATAACTGTCTTCCACTACTACTGCAACCACTGACTCCTCCATGATGAGAACAGCAACCTTTAGCAGCATGAATTTTTATAGGATAAAATATAACTAATCCTAGTACCACTATAACCAAAATTTTTTTCATCATCATACACCTCTATATTTATTATATAAAAAAAGCCAGTATAAAGCTTTAGAGCAGATCTATACTAGCATCATATCTATACTAATTATACCATAATATGCAAAAAAATTTTGTGAAATAACTCACATTAAGTAAAAATAAAATTAAAAATATGTGCATTTTAAGATTTTCTACCACACTTTTTACAAATTTTCATAATAAATTAAATAATTTATTTTAAACAATATTTAAAAATTTAAAAAAATTTTTCTACCTAAATGCTAAAAAATACTTTATAATTGATAAAAATATAATAATGACAACAATAATAAAAACAAAATTAGCTATGACAGAATTTTTATCAATCTCTTCTTCTACTTTATTAGTTTCAACTTTATTCTCATTAATAGTATTAATTTCAATTTCATTATTATTCACATTATGTGATAAATTGCTGTTCGTTTTTATTAATAATTTCCTTGGTTTTGAACCATTTTCGGGGCCTATTATACCTCTTTCTTCCAACAAATTAATTATTCTAGCAGCTCTACTATAACCTAATCTAAATCTTCGTTGCAGTAAGGAAGCACTTACCATGCCATTTTCAATTACAAAATCTAGTATTTCGTTATACAAAGAATCTTCATTAGCATTATTTGATAAGTTGTTCTCATAATTTATATATTCAAAATTTCGATACTTAGAAACATAGTTTATTAGGTCTTTAACATTTTTATCAGAAATTTTATAAGATTTATATTTTCCATCATATATATTAAGTGATGTATTTAAATAATATTCATATTTATTTAATTTTTCTGCACCGGATATATTAAGTAATAATTTTGAATCTCTTGCTGAATACGCTCTAAAGCAAACTCTATTTGAAAAAAGATTTATCAAATTAATATTAATAATATCTCTACTAACATTACTAGTTGCAACAATAATATATACTCCGACTTGTCTACCCTTTTGAATTATTAAACTAATTTGAGATATTATTTCATTTTTTGAATAAACAATTAAGTCTAACAAGTCATCTATAATAATAAATAATTTAGGTATTTTTTGATTATGATTATTACATGTATCAATTGTTAAGTTAAATTTTTCGATACTTTTTAATCCATATTTTGCCAGCATCTCATATCTTCTATCAATTTCATTTATTATTTTTTCAAGTGCAATATTAGCTTTGTTACAGTTATATAAAATTGGAACTAATAAATGTGGAATATCATTAAAGGCACCATATTCCAATCTTTTAGTATCTATAATCACCAACTTGCTATCACTTGGAAAACTTTTTAACAAAATATTAATTATTATATTTTCTATAAAATTTGACTTGCCAGAATTTTGTATGCCATATACCAACCAATTAGAATAATCTTCAAAAAAAAGATTTCTAACACCATTTATATCATCAGTTAATGATATAAATGCATCTGACTGACAATTATTTATAGACTTAAGAAGATTGCGGTTGCTAATAAAATCCCCCACAATAGGCAAAGTATAATTATTATTTTTCACAGTTTTCATGTTTTTTACACACCCTTTTATCATAATTATAATAAATAATAGAAACTATTTCATCAATGTTTCATTTTTCAAATACAGGCAATAATCTAAAATTTATTCTAATATTAAAGTTCTCAAACAACATTATACTTTACATCTTTATCACAATAAATACTTTTTTCATCAATTAGTAGAATCTTGTCTAAAATACATCATGATTTACAGCCTTTAATTTCTTTTATTTTTAAATTTACAATCTTTATTTCCACACCATATTGCATTATATAAAGATTTACTTCATATCTTTAAGATTATAAACTTTGAAAAATAAGTTAGTCACTTCTTTTAATTCTTTTTCATAAATACCATTTTAATCGCCTTTTATTATAATTTTAAAGTGACTTACCACAGAAGTTAATTGATTGTGGCATTTTAATTAAAAAGCACGAATAGATACCAAACTTAATAATTTTTATCAAAATTTTACAAATTCATTTAACTATTTATGTTCATATTCTAAAATTTTTTTTAAACTCTAGAAAACAAAATGGACCTCTTTCGAGGTCCTTCAGGGGGTTTTGGTTGATACACTCTAACATTAAGATCGTTAGAGATATCAGCATGACATTTCTATCATGCTATAACTATAATATAAAATTTATAAAACTTTGTCAATTCATTTTATAAACATTTTACTACTTAATTTAATTTTTTTAACTCTTCATAGTAAAGCACTTGTGATACTGTCATATATGGAATAAGGTAAATAAAAATTAATCCAAATGTTGGAATTGCTAATAAAATCCAACCTATAAAACTTAAATTAAATACAAAATAATCAGCTTTATAACCATCCATCATTTTTTTACTTTTTCTAATGCATTCCATAGCATCTTCTTCACCATCAATAAAAATATACTGACTCATCGAATAACTAATTGCTGCTATAATCCCTGGAACTATAAATAATAATGTCCATAATGATGTAAATAGTCCAATTAAGAATGTAAGTACAAATATTGGCCAAAATTGTTTATAGAAAGAAAACATATAGTTTAAATCAACTGGTTCTTTTCTAACAAATTTCATAACATAAGCTGTCGCACCAATCGTTAAAGGTAAAACTGCTATTTCTACGATTGAAGAAATAACACTTAAAGTTGCACTTTCCGTAGAAGAACTATAGTAACCAGAAAAACCACCAACTAATCCTGATAAAGCACCAGCAATAATAAATGGTAACAAAAGCGTCCAAATATTTCCTTTAATTATCTCTTTTGCTTGGTTTTTAATTTTAACTCTATTCATTATAAACTCCTCTCTAATCTAATTATATCATTAGCTGTTTAAAAATACACTATCTAATACCAATTTTTGCTCTGGAAACTTCTTAATTTCATTTAAATGATTACTAATAAATTCTTTACTATCAGTATCACACTGTTTTAAAATTTTAAAATCACTAGCCAGATTTGCAATTTTAAAACTCATATCTCCACTTTGTCTAACCCCAAACAAATCACCTGAGCCTCTTAATTCAAAATCTTTTTCACTTATTAAAAAGCCATCGTTTGTCTCCTCTAATATTTTAAGTCTAGGAGTATCATAATCACTTACTAAAAGGCACTTACTTTCTAAATCGTTTCTTCCAATACGTCCTCTTAACTGATGAAGAGTTGCTAGACCAAATCTTTCCGCATTAAAAACTACCATCATCGTTGCATTTTTTACATCTACGCCAACCTCTATAACCGTTGTAGAAATTAATATTTTAATAATGCCTAACTTAAAGTCATTCATAATTTGTTCTTTTTCTTTTGCACTTAACTTACCGTGTAATACCTCTAAAGGAACTTTACCATTAAATGCTACATTAATTTTTTCTTTTAAAGATATTACATTTTCCATACTAGATGAACCTTCTTCATCTTCAATTAAAGGAGCAACTACATAAATTTGATGATTATTCTTTATTTCATCAAGCATTAACTTTAGTACCGATTTTATTTCATTATTTTTATAAAGTTTTGTATAAATTTGTTTTCTATTTGCCGGTTTTGTTTTAATTTGCGAAATATCCATATCTCCAAAAAGGGTCAAAGCCAAAGTTCGAGGTATCGGAGTAGCGCTTAAATAAAGAACATCAGTCATGTCGCCCTTATTTTGTAAATTTTTTCTTTGTGCAACTCCAAATCTATGTTGTTCATCAGTTATTACTAAACCAATATTTTTAAAGACTACTTCATTATTTAAAACCGAATGAGTTCCAATTAATATATCACATTTGCCACTTTTTAAATCTTCAAGTATCAGTAATCTATCTTTTTTCTTAGTAGAACTTGTAAGTAAACACACATTAACGTTCATATTTTTAAATGTACTTATAATATTATTGTAATGTTGTAAAGCAAGTAATTCCGTAGGCGCCATCAAAACTCCTTGAAACCCAGCCAAATAATTCATATATAATGAAATAAATGCAACTATTGTTTTACCACTTCCTACATCACCTAAAATAAGTCTGTTCATTCTAGATGTAGATTTAAAATCACACTTTATTTCCTCTACCGCCTTTAATTGATCATCAGTAAGTTTAAAAGGCAAGCTCAAAATAAAATCATTTACTTTCTTTTCATCAAACATTTTACTATCTATTTCATTATTATTATTTCTTGACATTTTTAAATAATTCATTTTTAACATAAACGCAAATAATTCTTCATAGATTAAAAAGATCTTTGCCTGCTTTAATGCTTCTATAGATTTAGGAAAATGCATTTCTCTAACCGCAGACATTTTAGAAACAAAATTATATTTTTCTGCCAAATAAGAAGGAACTAAAGACGAAACGTAAAAATTATTATTAACTGCTGTTTCTATTATTTTTTTAAAATTTGCTCTTTTTATATTAGCATTTAAATGATAAACTCCTTCTATAGTAGTTTTTAATATTGGTACCATTTTTATATCACTTGCAACTAAACTATTTGATTTCTTATTATATTTTCCAATAACTGATATAGTTTTTCCTACGATCATATTTTTCTTAAGAAATGCCCGATTAAAAATAGAAACATTAATAATTTCTTTTTCTGTATTTAATTTAAAAGAAAGTTTATTTAAATTTCTTTTAATAAAAAACACTTTTATTGGAGGCTCAATCATACCATTAATTAATAAAGTTTCATCATCATGAGCATCACTAATATTATTTGGTTTATAGACATTATAACGATAAGGATAATATTCTAATAAATCTTTTATATCATAAATTTTCAACTCATTTAAATATAAAATTGACTTTGGACCTAGGCCTTTTATATCCTCTAACATAAAACCTCCATTTTTTATAAAAATAATTAAAAAAAGTGTTGACATTTACCCCTTTTTCCATTAGTATATAAATCACCAATTCACTTATAGGCGAATTGGTGCTAGTATCACACTAGCCAACCCCTTTTTATTCTTTGAGGCTACCCCAGGGGGTTAGCCTCTATTTTTTTGTTTAATTTTCTTCACTTAATTTTTTATAATAATTATATCTATTAATGGCATTTTCTTTATTTTCTAAAAGTAAAGATTCCGCCATTTTTTTATTTTTTATTTTTAAAGCTTTATATCTAACTTCATTAGACAAAAATTCATCATATTTTTGAAAATCTGGTTCTTTTGAATCTAATAATAACTTATTATCTTTATATCTCATTAATAAGACATACCCTGAATCAACCGCTAACTTTTCTTCGGCAATAGAGTTAGACATTCCGCCATTTATCCCATGTTCAACACAAGGACAGTATGCAATAACTATCGCTGGACCTTGATGTTCTTCAGCTTCTTTTAATACATTAATAGTATGCATAATGTTTGCCCCTAAACTTATCTGAGCTACATAAGTATTAGGGTAACTCATAGCAATCCTAAACAAATCTTTTTTGGTCGTGATTTTACCATTATTAGCAAATTCTGCTACTGCTCCTTTATGACTAGATTTACTTGCTTGACCACCCGTATTTGAATAAACTTCCGTATCTAATACTAATATTTTAGCATTTTGATTACTTGATAAAACATGATCAACACCGCCATATCCTATATCGTATGCCCAACCATCACCGCCAATCGTCCACACGCTTTTTGGGGTAACATAATCTAATAAATCATTTGATATATAATTTTTTACTTCCGAAGTAAACTTTTTCATTTTATCATAATCTTCACTATTATTTAAATAATAAGTAAGCTTTTCTTGTGCACCAGGTAATTGTGAACTTTCTAATTCTTTCACGATACGATTACGAAATTTATTATAAGATAAAAGTATACCAAAACCATATTCTGCATTATCTTCAAATAAACTATTAGCCCAAGACACTTTATAAGGTGTATTAGGACAGCTTGCTCCATATATGCTAGAGCAACCCGTTGCATTGGCAATTACTAATTTTTCTCCTACAATTTGTGTAAGAAGTTTTATATAGGGCGTCTCTCCGCATCCAGCGCATGCCCCAGAAAATTCAAATAATGGCTTATGCAAACTAACATTTTTTGGTGAATTTAACGGTCTTTCTGGATTAATATTATCATTAAATAGCTCATCAGCAAGCTCCTGTTTTTGTAAATCAAACTTTCCCATAGATAAACATTTAGTTGGACAGTTCTTAACACAAAGTTCACACCCCGTACAATCAGCCTCACTTACACCTATTATAAAATTATATCCTTTTTCTAGTGAAGGTTTTGATTCCTCTTTATACTGCTTTTCATCAACTAAGAAAGATCTAATTACGGCATGCGGACAAACAGTTGCACAAATACCACATTCTATACATTTTTCTTTATTCCATTTTGCCACAAAAGAACTCATTTTACGTTTTTCTAAAGCGCTAGTTCCTCCTGGGAAAACGCCATCTTTATAATCTAATAGCTCACTTACCTTTAATTGATTCCCTTTTCTTTCATTTATCATAGAAAATATATCTTCATTTTTCGAAAGAATTACTCCTTGTTCAGCTGTTATATCTATCTTTTTTAAATAACTTTCAAATTCGTTAACACACGCTAAATTAGCATTAACTACATCTTCACCCTTTGTTAAAAATCTTTCCTTAATATCTTTTTCTAACGTTTCTTTAAAATTCTTAATATTAAGTAGTTTTAAAATGGATGCTTCCATAATAAGGCTAATTTTTCCATTTATACCATTTTTCTGTGCTAATTCTTCTGCATTAATAATAAATACTTGAATATTTTTATCTCGAAGTTCATTTTTTAAATCATCAGGCAAAAATTTATTTAACTCATCTTCTTTCCTAATTGTATTAATTAAAAGAATTCCTCCCTCTTTTATACCTTCAATCGTATTAAATTTATAAAAATATTCATCTTTTGTTACTACCACCAATTCTGGATTTGTAACATAATAAGGAGCTTCTATAACTTCATCACTTAATCTAATATGAGATATTGTTACTCCCCCACTTTTTTTAGAATCATATTCAAAATATCCTTGAACAAAATTGTTATTTCCTAAAACTTTTAATATGTTTTTACTAGCACTAACCATCCCATCTGATCCAAATCCAAAGATTTTAAATTCTCTATAATAATTTTCAAATGTATAGTCAAAATGTTTCAAACTTGTATTTGTAACATCATCCATAATACCAACAGTAAAATTATTTTTAGGACACTTTTCTAAATTCATAAATACATCATAAATATCATTCATTGTTGTATTTTTACTTGAAAGACCATAACGACCACCATAAATGCTTATTTTTAAATCATTTAAAGCCGCTAAAACATCAAGATATAAAGGCTCGCCAATAGATCCGCTTTCCTTAGTACGATCTAAAACAGCGATTCTTTTAACAGTTTTAGGTATTACTTGTTTTAAATACTTAGAACTAAAAGGGCGATATAAATGTACTTCAATTAATCCAAAATCCACATTTTTCTTATTTTGAACGACCCTCTTAACTGTATCACATACTGATCCCATTGCTACTATTACGTATTTAGCCTTAGGGCTTCCATAATAATTAAAAGGCTTATAATCCATATTAGTTAACACATTTAATTTTTGCATATAATTATTAACAATATCAGGAATTTTTTCATAATCACTATTTCTTGCTTCTAAACTTTGAAAATATATATCTTCATTTTGATTTGTTCCTTTTGTAATTGCTTTACCCGAATTAAGTGCTCTATTTCTAAATTCATTTATTTTGTCAAAATTAACTAATTTTAAAATTTCTTCTCTTGAAATTTCTTTAATTTGATTATATTCATGACTAGTTCTAAAGCCATCAAAAAAATGTAGAAAAGGTAAACTTCCCTCAATTGCGGATAAATGAGCAACTAATGCTAAATTATAAGCATCCTGAACATTGGTAGAAGCAAGCATACAAAATCCCGTTTGCCTTGTAGCGTATATATCTTGATGATCGCCAAATATACTAAGAGCATGACTTGCTAAACTCCTCGCGGCCACATGAATTACCCCAGGAAGCATTTCACCTGCCATTTTATACATATTAGGTATCATTAATAATAATCCTTGACTTGCTGTAAAAGTTGTTCCTAGTAAACCTGCTGATAAAGCCCCATGCAACGCACCTGCTGCCCCAGCTTCACTTTGCATTTCAATAACTGAAACCGTATCATTAAAAATATTTTTTACATCTTTACCACTTAAATTATCTATTTGGCTTGCCATCGGACTAGATGGTGTAATCGGATAAATAAAACTAATATCACTAAAATTATAAGCCATATTTGCGCATGCACTGCATCCATCAATTACCTTCATATTCTCACATTCTTTCTTATTTTAATTATAGTATAAATAATATTCAAAAACAAATAAAAAGAGTACATATTTATATACTCTCATAGATTATCATATTACTATTTTCATAAGTTAAAATTTGAATTTTATATTTTTTTATTAGATACTCTTTATATTTTTCATAAATCTTTAAATCACTATTTCCAATTAATATATATTCCTTTTTTTCTGATAGTTTTTTTAAAACGTTATTATTATAGTATAAAATATTTCCACTAATAAAAATGTGATTTTCCCTATTAAATAAATTAGTAGCATATATAAGGCTTAAAGAAACATTAGAAATAAAATTAAATAATCTCTTAAATAAATATTCTTCCGCCGGCGTTATTTTTTCAAATAATAAAATATAAAACCTAGTTTTAAAAAAAGTGTTCGTAAGTTTATACTTATACACAATTTTATTTACTATTTTGCAAAGTTTAACATAATCATATATTTTGTTTTTCCATATTACTTTAGAAGGAATACTTTCTTTTATTATTTCTTTCTTTTTTCGATTATAAACATATATAAACTCATCTGTAAATTCAAAAATTATAAATATCCCTCCTTCATTTAAAAAGCCTATCTAAAGGCTTAAGAAAGTTCACTAGGTAACATACTATAAAAGGTTTCTGGATTAATATATTCTCCATTATTATTTACTTCAAATAGAAGCATGTTGTCACTTGAAGATTCAATTTTATTTATTCCTGAGTTGCCAATTACATCGCCTTGTTTTACAATATCACCAACAAAGAATTTTACTTCATTTAAGCACTGATATATAGTTTTTAAATTATTAGAGTGTTTTATTGTTACTATATTTCCCATAATTTCATCAGCGGTAATATCCATAACAGTTCCATCAAGGACAGCTAAAACATCAAAACTTTTATCACTACTATACAAAATTCCTGTATTTGGCATATATGTATTTTGATAGAATATTAAAGATTCTTCTTGTGTGCTATTATCCGCATCCTTATCATAATACTTTTTTAAAACCTTTACATTATCATCTGCAAATGGCTTAATTATCTTATCAGTATCATATTTAACAACTGGAATAGCATCATCAAAAATTCCTTTATAAACATATGATAGAGTTTCATCATTGTAAATTGAAGTTTTTAACGTCTTCCCCAGTAAATACAAACTAGATAAGATTGCCGTTAAAGATAATAAGTAAACACTAACTACTACCCAACCTTTTAACTTATATTTTGGTTTCATTTTCCACCTCTTTCAATTAAATTTTGGGTAGTTTTTATATTTTTATACTTATATTTTTTTAATTTCTGTATTCTTATAATAATGATTTAATATTTCCTCATACTTTTTCCCTGTTTTTGCCATCTCATTTGCTCCGTACTGACTCATGCCAACTCCATGACCATATCCTTTTGTTGCAATTATGTATTCCCCATTATCTTCTTCAATTTCAAAATCAGTAGATCTTAGATTTAATAATTTTCTAAATTCTACTCCTGTAAATTCTTTATTACTTATAATTATTTTATCAACATGATTAGTTTCATTTCTTTTTATATTTTGAATATTAATATCATCTAATTTTAATAATTTACATAATTCACCTTTTGTAAAAGTAACTGTTTTTTGATAATTACTTAATTTTTGTTCTAAACTAGAAGAAACACTTTCAAAAATATTTTCATTAAAAACTGCCAAAGAGTTTTCTGTATATCCATTACTCATCGAAAAATAATAAGTTCTAAGTATTTCATTATCTCTTTTTATTACTAAATTTTCTGTTTCTTTTACAGCGCCTTGTATTTTTTTTAAATATTTTTCATAATTACCTTGCCAGTTATCTGATAATTCATAATTTGTTTTATATACTTGATCACTTATTGATGAAGAAATAGTTATTATGTGATTATTTACACTACTCATTGCATAACTTCTTGAAGCCACCGCTTGAGCTTTTAACGCTTCTTCATCAAATAACGCTGGCATTTCTGCTGCTACTACGCCAGTAACATAATCTTCTAAATCAAGATATAAATCTTTATCTTTAACATATACTATTACAGTCTTGCTATTTTTATTAGTTTTACTAATTTCCTTACTTGTATCATTATTAAAAAAAGTAGTTTCCTTTACTTTAAAACTACTTATATAAATCGGTACTAAAAAAATAATAATTAAAATTAATTTTTTCATAAATATCATCCTCTATAAAATGCTACTTATATTTAAAAACTCAATTATAAAACTTCCTAATAAGTACCCCATAATAAAACTTATGACTAAAACAAATAATTTTGCTTCTATAACATGATTTTTCTTAAAAAAATTATTAAAATTAATCCCGCTAACAACAAAAACACTTAATAAAACGCAAAAAATATATATTAATGTTTTATACATTTAATTCTCCATTTTCATATTTAGAAATTAATTCATTTCTTCTAACATGTCTTTCTTCATTTAAAAACTCAGTATCTACAAATATATCAATATATCTTAGTATTTCCTCCAAACTATTACTATTAGCACTAAATGTAATTATGTTTGCATTATTATGTTCCTTAGCTAGTCTGGCTTCATCGGCACTACTTATATGAGCTGCACGTATTCCCTTTACTTTATTTGCCGCTATACTCATACCAATACCTGTTCCACATAATAAAATACCTATATCACATACTTTATTAGCAACTATCTCTCCCGCATTAAATGCATATATAGGATAATCATCTCCCGAAGCAGAACTTACACTTACATCAATAACTTCATTACCCTTATTTTTTAAATATTCAATTATTTCACTTTTAATTTTGCTTCCATTATGATCTGAACCTATTACTATTTTCATATTCTCACCTATCTTATCATATCACATTTATCTGCATAAAAAAACTAAGATTTTACTCTTAGTCAAGATTATATTTTTTCTTGAATTTATCAACATTTCCGTCTTTTTTAGTTGTTTTCTTCATATTTTCATTGTAAGCAGGATTACATTTATTGCAGCTTTCTACAAAATGACTTGGTTTGTTAGAAATTGTTTTAAAACTATTGCCACAAGCACATGTAATTGTACATTCAACTCTTTCTGGATGTAGATTCTTTTTCATTATTTATTCCTCCTTCAGCCATAACTTCATATAAGTTATAGAAATTCGTTTTACTTAGGTATTATATCATATTACCGCTGATATGCAAGAATTTTTGTTAATTTATGTTTTAATTTTTACATATGATTATTTTTTCTAAAATTACACGTGAACATTACCATCAATATCAATAAATAAAGGACCTGCTGTTGTACTTACAACATTTATAATATTTTTATATTCCGTAGTCTTAATTTCTTTTTCATCATCATTTACAATACAATCAATACAAAATTGATTTAAAGTGCCATCTTCTTTAATAAAATACAATAGCTGATACCCTCCATTGCCACCACTATCAGAAATAAAAGCCTCTAATACTGAATCACTTATAAAATAATTTTTTAGATTTTTTGAACTTCCTGACATTGTCAATTTGCCATCTTTAGAAATATCAAAATAAAAATTTTCTAAAAATTTACCATAACCTGTAATTGATTGACCTTCACAAATTACAGCATCATCTTCTTCAGGCGTACTTAATTGGTCACAAGCTTTTTTTAAATTAGTTTTTAATTTTTTTATAATAATTATAAGATGTAGTACTATTAACATTTTCCTTAGGTGTTGTAGTATTTTCCTTTTCTGTTGTCACCGTAGTAGTCGTACTAGATTTTTTCTCGTCCATTTCGCACTTTAAATCTTTATTTTCATAAATTAAATAACTTCCTAACCCAATAACCATTAATCCTAATATAACTATAATTACTATAAATACTTTATTATTTCCCTTTTCCATTCTTTATGCCTTTCTACAAATAATATTTCATAAACTTTAATCTTCTTCTATTATTTTAATGCTTGCGCCTACATTAGATAATTTATCAACTATATTTTCATAACCTCTTAATATATGTTCAATATTACTTATTACTGTAGTGCCATCGGCAATCATGCCAGCAAAAAGCATCGCCGCACCTGCCCTTAAATCTGTTGCTTCAACATTTGTACCATGTAAAGGTGTTTTTCCATGAATGTAAGCTATTTTATTATCAGCATCAATTGATGCTCCCATCATATTTAGATACTTTACATGCCTCATACGATTTTCATAAATTGTCTCTTCAAAAATAGAATCACCTTCACACTGAGTCAAAAAAGTACTCATTGGTTGCCCTAAATCTGTAACAAATCCTGGATACACTAATGTCTTAATATTAACCGGCTTTAAATGTTCTGTTTTATTAACAATAATCGAATTATCTTTATAAATAAATTTACAACCAACTTCTTGTAACTTTGTTAAAACAGCACCTAAGTGTTCTTTTAAAACACCCTTTATTTCTAAATTATTTCCCAGTAAACTTCCCATCATAATATAAGTTCCGGCTTCAATTCTATCAGGAATTACTTCAACTATACCATCATGTAATTCGCTAACTCCTTCAATTGTTATTTGACTTGTACCAGCACCATATACCTTAGCTCCCATAGTATTTAAAAATGAAGCAACATTAACAATTTCTGGTTCCTTAGCCGCATTAAAGATTCTTGTAGTGCCTTCAGCTTTTACAGCTGCAAACATAATATTCAAAGTAGCTCCAACACTAGCAATATCAAAAAAGATATCTGTTCCTACTAACTTTTCCGCAGTTATTAAATATTTATTATCATCTTCAATCTCTACCTTTGCACCAAGTTTTTTAAATCCCTCAATATGAAAATTAATTGGTCTAGATCCAATAACACAACCACCAGGATAAGCAATTTCTGCCTTACCATATTTTGATAATAAAACTCCCATAAAATAATAAGAAGCCCTTAGTTTTGATGCATAATTCGTATCTATTTTAGCATTATGAGCATTTCTATTATCAATATGTAAACACCCATTTTTAAATTCAATATTAGAACCAAGAATCTTCATCATCTCAATTAATAAATGAACATCTGTAATATTAGGAACATTACTGATTTCACAAACCCCATCAGTAAGCATCGCTGCGGGAATTAATGCTACAATACTATTTTTAGCACCACCAATTGATATAGTTCCTTTTAATTCTTTTTTTCCTTCAATAACTAATTTTTTTATAAGAAATCCCTCCTTTAAAGAGTTTTTACCATTCTTAATATATGATTATTAACTCTTATTGTCAATTTAATTAAGAAAAATTTGACATATATTTGCCAGTGCTAAAACTATTAAAATTAATATTCCTAGATAAGTCGCCTTTTCCTTTAATACTTTAACTGAGTACTTTCCTAAAATTAACCCAATATATGTAAAAGAAAAACTACAAACAGTAAATGTTAAAAAAGATAAAATATATTTATCTGTTAAGCCTTTAAGCCCTAAACCAACAGAAAAACTATCAATACTTACACTAAAAGCAAATAAAAAAATACTTAAAAAACTGGTAATCTTAGGAATATTTTCATGTTTTTTATCAAAGTACATTACTACAGCCAAATACAAAAATATGATTGCCACTATAAGTTTAGGATTTATATTTATTATATTTAATAATTGATTGCCTAATAAAACCCCAAGCATAGGCATAATAAAATGCATAATTCCTGTAATAACAGGAAGAAGTAATAACCTAGTCTTTGGTAAATTTAATGTTCCTATACTTAGTGCAATAGAAAATGCATCCATCGATAATGCTATTCCTACAAAAAAAATACTTAACATATTCCTCCTTAGTTAAGTATATTATCTAAAATTATTAATTATTCTCGAAATAAATAGTTGATATTCTACATCTGTCGTGGTCGTATTTTCTTCAAGTAAGCAAAGCGGTGGAAATAGTACACACCACCAATTTTTCCCTTTTCCATTCCCAAGTGTAATTACCAAAGAATCATACATACCTTCTTCATATATAACCCCTTTGTATATTTTTCTAGGAAAATAATTTACCCCAAAATCAAGACTATAATTATCTGTTTTTAAATATTCATATATTTTTTTATTTAAATAATCAAAATTATCTACTATTATTTTGTTTGCTTCTTCTTTATTAGTACTATTTCTTATTAAATCATACACTATATCTTCCATATAATCTTTTAAATTTTGTTTACTAGCTATATCTATTTCTTCATTACTATTAGCAATTACTCTAAATCTAATTGATTCTGTAGGTATTATAATTTCTTTTTTACTGTTGTTTTCCGTCCCCATTAAAACCATAATAATTCCAGCTATTATTATTAATATTTTTTTCAAATAAAAACACTACCCTTTCTAACAACATATTGGGTAGTATTTACTTTTTTTATTCACTATAGATAAATAAGTATCTATTTTTTTTATTTAAATCTTTTTCTAATACTATTTTGTCATTAGGATAATATTCCTTTGCTAACTTTTTTAAAGAAGGCCCCATATCCTCATCTATTTCTAATGCAATTAAATGTTTTTTGTTTAAAGATTTTGTTCCAATTTTAAATATTTCTTCATAATAAATTAACGGATTATCTTGAGAAACAAAAATTGCTTCTTTAGGTTCATATTTTAAATTGTCATGTAAATTTTTATCATATGGAATATATGGTGGATTACTAACGATAATATCATAATCATTTATAAGATTATATTTAAATAAATCTTTATAAATAAAATTTATCGATACTTTATTAATTTTAGCATTGCTACGGGCAAGTACTAAAGCCTTTTTATTGTTATCAAATGCAGTAACTTCTAATTTAGGTATTTCACTTTTTAATGCTACGCTAATGCATCCTGAACCGGTTCCAATTTCTAAAAGCGAAGAATTTTCTAATTTTAGTTTATTAATATATGAACAAGTTTTTTCTACTAACGTCTCTGTTTCAAATCTAGGAATTAATACACTAGGGTTTACTTTTATAATATAGCCATAAAAATCCACATCACCAATTAAATATTGAATTGGATATCCATTATTAATTTTTTTTACTATTGGTTCTAAATTTTTATATTTTTTTTGTAATAATTGCCAATCTAAACTAGAAATATTATCTGGTCTTTTCATTAATTTTGTTCCATCTTTCTTCTTTGATCTTCAGTTATTAAAGCCTCAATAATTGAATCTAATGCTCCATCCATGACTCTATCTAATTCCATCACGCTAAAGTTGATTCTATGATCAGTAACTCTATTTTGTGGATAATTATATGTTCTAATTTTTTCTGATCTATCTCCCGTACCAATCATATTTTTTCTAACGCTACCAGTCTCCGCATCTTGTTTTTGTTGTGCTTGATCATATATCTTTGATTTTAACACAACCATTGCACGTTCTTTATTTTTAATTTGACTTCTTTCATTTTGACAGGTTACAACGATACCTGTTGGAATATGAGTTAGTCTTACTGCTGAATCAGTAGTATTAACTCCTTGACCACCTTTACCACTTGAACGATATACATCTACTCTAATATCTTCTGGTTTTATTTCAATATCTACATCTTCAACTTCTGGCATAACCAAAACAGTTGCTGTAGAAGTATGAATTCTTCCTTGTGTTTCTGTTTCTGGAACTCTTTGAACTCTATGAACTCCACTTTCAAATTTTAACTTTGAGTAAACATTATCACCTTTAATAGAGTATTCAATTTGAGAAAATCCTCCACTTGTACCTTCTATTTCATGAGTAACTTCAATTTTCCAACCGTTTTTTTCAGCATAACGACTATACATTCTAAATAAATCGCCAGCAAAAATATTAGCTTCATCACCGCCAGCAGCGCCTCTTATTTCCATAATAATATCTTTACCATCATTTTCATCTTTAGGTAAAAGTAATATCTCAATTTCTTTTTTTAAATTATCTAACTGTTCATGTTTTTCATCTAGTTCCATCATTACCATTTCATGCATTTCTGGATCATTTACTAAAGTTTTTAAATCTGCAATTTCGGTTTCTATTTCCTTATACTTTGCATACTTTAAAACAACTTCTTCAATAGAACTTTTTTCTTTAGATAGTTTTTTTTGCTTATTAAAATCACTTAACACTTCTGGACTAAGTAATTCATCATTTAACTCATTATATCTACTTGTTAATAATTCTAATCTTTCTATCATACTTGCCTCCTTATTAAATTATAAAAAAAGAAGTGACTAATTCATATCAGAATCTAATTCTTCACTATCATCAATAATAACTAAATCTTGTAAATCATCATCTGTATCATCATCTGGATTAGCCTCATCATCATAATTATCTTCATCCATGCCATTATTAACGTCATCTAAATTATCTTCTTCTAATGAAATATCTAAATCTTCGTCATCTTCATCTATTGTTATTTTAGTACTATGATTAACTTTTAAATCACAATAACCATTATCTAGCATAATAAATCTTTTATCTGTAACAAGTGATTCAAAAAAATCACCAATTTCATCTTCAAAGTTACTTTCCGGTTCATCCATAGCCACCAAAACTTTTTTAAACAAATCTATTATTTTAATTTTTTTATTTATTTCTTTTAAAATTAAATACGCCACATCATCATAAGATAAAGTATCTTTCTCTTCATCTGTTAATTTTATCATTTTAATCCTCCTATTAGACCATTATATGTAATTAAATAAAAATATGTAATGGCTTTTTAAACAAACATAATTTTATCATATAATTACGTGTTGTCAATATCTTTTTTTGTCTTTTTTTAACGGCTTTATAAATAGTAAAAAAACCTACTATTTTTGTTCAGTTGTAAGATGTTTTTTGTGTCAACATTAACAAGTTCATATACTTAATAAATCTTTTATCTTTTTAGATATAAACTTATAACCATCTTAAAATATTAAGTAGCATTAATTAGCATAAACAAATATATTAGATAAAGCTTAATTTCTACTTTCTTAATATGAATTCTATTTTATTAATACGCCTTCTATTTAATAATTAATTATCTTCAGCCACTATTAATAATTAAATTTTTACACAGAAAACTATAAAAATAAATCTCTATTATTAAATATTAAAGTTAACAAATTTTTAATCTTTTTCTATAATATTAACCACTAAAAAACAAAAAAATCAATAGAGATTTCTTTGATTTTATTATTTTAATTATAATCATAATAAATTATTCCGATAATTCTACAATTATCTTATTTTCACTTAATTCATCACTTTCAATATTATAAGTAATTTCATGAAGCATTTCATTATTATTTACATTTACTACTTTAATATCCAGTTTTATCTCTAAATTTTTTTCTTTTAAAGTTACTATTGCTTCACCCTTTTTAAAATCTAGTAAATATTTAAAATTATTATC
Organism: uncultured Bacilli bacterium; assembly: GCA_934098375.1. Taxonomy (GTDB): domain Bacteria; phylum Bacillota_I; class Bacilli_A; order RF39; family UBA660; genus CAG-533. The sequence continues at coordinate 62,177 of CAKOOC010000001.1, read as the reverse complement.
TTCTCTAATTAAAATTAATTCTTCTGGATTATAATTTATATTTTCAAAAACGTAAATATCTTCTTTCTTTGTACCATTTTTTTCAAATACTAATTCGTTATTTTTATACAATTTTAATTTATACATATTCATCACTCCATAATTGTAGCATAATTACGAAAAATATTTCCATAATATAATTGGTGAATTATGAAAAAACTAAATGTTCTATATAAAATTATTTTATTTAGTAGTATCTGTTTTACGGTTATACTAACATCGCTTTATTTATATGCTTACTTTTCGCCAAAAATTACTTTAAATTCCGCTAATGCTATCTTTCTATATGATAATAAAAATAACTTAGTCTTTCAAACAACTAACAATAATAACTGGGTAACCATTGATAATATTTCTGATAATGTAAAAAATGCCACAATTAGTATTGAAGACAAAAACTTTTATAACCATCAAGGTTTCGATTATTTAAGAATAATGAAAGCTATGTATTTAAATATTAAAAATCGTTCCATTGTGCAAGGTGCCTCTACAATTTCTCAGCAGTATGTTAAAAATTTATACTTAGATTTTAACAAAACATGGAAACGAAAATTTGAAGAAGCTGTCTTAACCTTAAAATTAGAGCTTCATTATAATAAGGATGAAATCTTAGAAGGATATTTAAATACAATTAATTATGGTCAAGGAAATTATGGCATCGAAAATGCTAGTAAATATTACTTTAATAAAAGTGCCAAAGATTTAAGTTTAGAAGAAGCCACTATGTTAGCCGGTATTCCTCGTAGTCCCGAAAATAATAACCCCGTAAGTAATTACGATAATTGTCTTAAAAGAGCTAAAATTGTCGCAAAATCTATGCTTGATAATAATTACATAACTGAAGAAGAATATAATAATTTATTTAAAAATCCCATTGAAATATATGGTAAAAAAGAAACTAACAATATGCTTACTTTAATGTATTATCATGATGCTGTATTAAATGAATTAAATAGCATCAAAACCATTCCTAAATCTCTTATTAAATCCGGAGGTATTAAAATTTATACCTCTTTAGATGTTAATACTCAAAAAACTATGGATGAAAGCATTGCTAAAAATGCCGCTGATGAAAATATTCAAATTGCATCCATTGTAGTAAATCCTAAAACAGGAGGTATTATGGCTCTTGCCGGCGGGACTAATTATGCCAAAAGTCAGTATAACCGCGTTATTCAATCAAAAAGACAAGTTGGATCAACCATAAAACCATTTTTATATTACACTGCCCTAGAAAATAATATGACTGAAAGTTCTACCTTTAAAAGTGAAAAAACTAGCTTTGTCTTTTCTGAAAATAAAACTTATTCACCTAAAAACTATTCTAATAAATATGCTAATAAGGATATAACCATGGCCGCCGCTTTAGCTTATTCTGATAACATATACGCTGTAAAAACTCATCTTTTTCTCGGTGAAGAACAACTAGTTACAACCATGAAAGAAGCTGGTCTAAAAGAAAAACTCGAACCTATTCCCTCTCTTGCCTTAGGTGCCAAAGAAATAAACATGTTAGATTATGCCGAAAGTTATACAACACTTGCCAACTATGGAACTCATGAAAAATTATACTTTATTGAAAAAGTAGAAGACATTAATGGTAACATTTTATATCAAAGAAAAGATGAAAGCGAAGAAGTTTTAAATAAAGATTCTGTTTTTATAGTAAATGAAATGATGACAAACACCTATAGTTCTAACTTTATAGATTATCTATCACCAACTGTAATATATTTAAATAGTAAAATTACTAAAAAGTATGCATTAAAAAGTGGTACCACTGAAAGTGATTACTGGATCGTTGGTTATAATCCTGATGTCTTAATGATGGTATGGGCCGGAAACGATATGAATGAAAATGTAAATAGCAGTTATTCAAAAAAAATAAAAAACATTTGGTGTGATACTGTCGAAGATTATACAAAAGATAAAGAAAACTCTTGGTACGAAATGAGTGATAATATCGTTGGAGTACCTTTAAATCCTATTACTGGTCAAAAAAATACGGAAAATGGTAAAACAAGTATATTTTACTTTAAAAAAGGTTCTGAACCACAATAAAACAAGGTTTATTCGCCTTGTTTTTTAATTTTTATTATTAATTGATACATATCTTCAAAATCAAAATCTTCTGTTTCTATATTAAATCCAGCCTTTTGAATTTCATTTTTTAAGTTCAAATATGCTTTTTTAACTGATTGTAAATCACCGGAAATAATTCTTTCTTCTTTAGCCTTCATTTCCGCAATCGCCTGTTTTCTTGCATTTTCTGCGGCTTCCTTTAGTTCTTGCTCAATATCTTCGGTAGTAGAACTTTCCAAATTCGTAAAAGGATTAAATGTATCCCCTAATTCTGTATTCATATTTGTTTGTTCATCTTCCAACGAAACACTTTCAGTTGGTGATTTAAAAATATTAAATAATTTTGAAAATGAATTATTACTTTCTGATAAAGTTTTATTATCATTATTTTCTGGCGGCTTTACTTCTGAAGATTTATTTTCCGCCATTTCCTTATCTTGCGTTGTTTCAATATCTAAACTGTCAACTTTTTCTTCTTCTTTTAATGAAGTACCTTTTAAATCATTATCTAAAACATTTGCTAAACTTTCCGCTTTCGGTTCTAATAAATCTAAAGTTTCAGTTGTAGGTAAATCATTTCTTGGTGTTAATGGTTCTTCCTTTTTCTTTTCTTCAAAGTTTATAGGTTCATCAAATATATTAGTTGTTTTCCCATTTAAAGCATTATCAAATATATTAAACGTTTCTAAATTATTACTATCATCAGCTTTTACTGTATCATCTAAAGAATTTGCTGGAGGAATTAAGTTGTTACCATTAACTGCTACTTCTTCATTAGCAGGAATAACTGGTTTAATCTCTTTTGTTTCCGGACTTTCTACCCCACCTAAATTTTTAATATATTCATCTAATTGTTTAACTGTCATTCTTTTAGCAATTACTTCATCTAATACTTCATCTTGTTTTTCATGTGTTGGTAGTTGTAATAAACTCCTAGCATGTCTTTCACTTATCTTTTCTGTAAGTAAAGCATTTTGCACTTTCTTAGACAAATTTAATAGTCTCAATTTATTTGCCACTGCTGATTGAGAAACACCCATTCTTTTGGCTAATTCTTCCTGCGTTATTTTATTTTTATCAATTATCTTTTTATACGAAAGGGCTTCTTCAATAGAACTTAAATTTTTTCTTTGTACGTTTTCGGCCACTGCAACTAGTGCACTTTGTTTATCATCTAGATTCGAAATAATTACTGGTACTTCTGTAAGACCAGCCATAGTAGCGGCTTTATATCTTCTTTCACCAGCAATAATCTCATACTTATCACCTAATCTTCTTACAACGATAGGCTGAATTATCCCATGTTCCTTTATCGAAGCTGCAAGTTCTTGTAATGCTTTCTCTTCAAAATTTAAACGTGGTTGAAATCTATTAGGAATTATTAAATCTATATTAACCTTTTGGACATTTGACTCCATACACACATACCCTTCCTATTCTAATTAATATAATACTTTATTTTCTTTTTATTTTCAATGGCTTTTTAATTATTTTATCATATACCCTTGGATATCCTTCTGGGGTTTCTTTAATCTTTATAATATCGTAAATTACTCTGTTACCGCCTTCATTAGGTAGTCCAAATTCATACTTATTATTTATTTTTCCACCTAAAATTGTAATCGCATCGGTAGCTAAATTTAATTCACTTTCATTATTTGTTTTCATAGAAATAAAATGACCATTATTATTCAAAAAAGGTATACACAATTCTGATAAAACATTTAAAGGTGCGACTGCTCTTGCCACTACCATATCAAATTTAATATTAGTTTTATAATAATTTTCTGCGCGTTCATTTATACTTTCAATTCTATTTAAATTTAAAAGTTTTATAACTGCTTTTTGAAAATCACACTTTTTATGATTACTATCAAGTAAAGTAAAACTTATAGATGGATATAATATTTTTAAAACTATCCCAGGAAAACCACCGCCGGAACCAACATCTAATACCGATTCTATATTAATCATATCTGCATACTTTAACACTGTTAGACTATCAAAAAAATGTTTTAAATAAACTTCTTCTTTAGTTTTTATGGCTGTAATATTCACTTTTGTATTATAAGAAAGCAAAAAATTTGCATATGTTTCAAATGCATTTTTTTGTTCTTCTGTAAGTGCAATATTAAATTCTTCTAAAACTTTCTGATAAAATTCTTCCCTAGTCATTCTTATTGTACTCTTTCTTTAAATAAATCGCCAAAATTGATAAATCGGCAGGATTAACTCCACTTATCCTTGAAGCTTGACCTAAATTAAGCGGTCTTACTTGTTTTAATTTTATTCTAGCCTCGGTCGCTAAATTCTTTATATCATCATAATCTATATTTTCCGGAATTTGTTTACTTTCCATTTTTAATAATTTTAAGGCCTCTTGATTTTCTTTTTCAATATATCCTTCATATTTTACTGCAAAAGATACTTGTTCTAGTACTTCATTAGAATAGTTTTTTATAATTAATTTTGCATCTACTAAATCAGTTATTTTTATTTCTGGTCTTTTTAAAAATTCATACAAACTAAGGCCATTTCTCATTGAAATAGAATCTTTATCAAAATAATCCGGTATTGTTGTCATCGTAATTCTATTAGATTTTAAATATTCAATTAATTCATTAATATCTTTAATTTTATTTTGAAGTTTTTTATACTGTTCATCACTAATAATTCCAACTTTATAGCCATATTCTCTTAAACGTAAATCCGCATTATCATGACGAAGTAATAGACGATATTCAGCTCGACTTGTTAATAATCTATAAGGTTCCTTTGTCCCTTTAGTTACTAAATCATCAATTAAAACTCCAATATAACTTTCATTTCTCTTTAAAATAATTGGCTTTTTACCTTGAACTTTTAAACCAGCATTTATACCAGCTATTATTCCCTGACCAGCAGCTTCTTCATATCCACTAGTACCATTTATTTGTCCAGCTGTAAACAAATTTTCTAAAACTTTTGTCTCTAGTGATGGCTTTAATTGTAATGGATTAATCGCATCATATTCTATTGCGTAAGCATATTTTAAAATTTTAACCTTTTCAAGACCTGGTAAACTATGAACCATTTTTTCCTGAACATCTTCTGGCATACTAGTTGAAAACCCTTGCAAATAAATATCATCATAATATCTGCTTTCTGGTTCTAAAAATAATTGATGTCTTGGTTTATCAGAAAATCTTACCACTTTATCTTCAATTGAAGGACAATATCTAGGACCAATTCCTTCAGCATATCCTCCATACATTGCTGACTTACTTAAATTATCTTTAATAATTTGATGAGTTTCACTTGTTGTATACACTATATAACACTTTTCTTGCTTAGTATAATCATAACATGGTTCATTATCAAAACTAAAAGTCCAATAACATTGATCTCCTAATTCTTCTTGTAATTTAGAAAAATCTATTGTACTCCTATCTAATCTTTGTGGAGTACCAGTTTTAAGCCTTTGAATTTCAAAGCCATACTCTCTTAATTTATCGCTTAAAAATTCAGATCTTTTTTCGCCATGAGGACCTTCCAATTTATTTTTATCGCCAACTAAAATCTTACTTTTAAGATAAGTTCCCGTTGTTAAAACAACGGCTTTACTATAAATATTAGTTCCATCGGCTAATTTAATTCCCTTTACTTTTTTGTTTTCAACTATTAAATCTTCTACCATTGCTTCTAAAATAGTTAAATTTTTTGTAGCATTTAAAGTTTCTAACATCATCTTAGGATACGTTATTTTATCTGCTTGGGCTCTTAAAGAACGAACAGCAGGTCCTTTCGCATTATTAAGCATTTTTATTTGAATTTGACTTTTATCGGCAATTTTTCCCATTAAACCACCTAAAGCATCAATTTCTCTAACAACAATTCCCTTTGCTGTTCCTCCAATAGATGGATTACAAGGCATATCAGCTATATTTTTTTTATTAGAAGAAACTAATAAAGTATTTAATCCCATTTTTGCACTTGCAAAAGAAGCCTCGCATCCTGCATGACCTCCACCAACTACTATAACATCATAATTCATATATTATCACCTATTTTCCTAAACAAAATTTTGAAAACATTTCATCTAATAAATCATCTTTATATGTTTCACCAATAAGTTCACCTAATAAATCATATATTTTTCTTAAATCTATAATAAAAATATCTATAGGAAGCGTATTTATATTTAAAGGTATATTATTAAGTATTTCACTTGAATTTTTAATTAAAGATATATCCCTTGCATTAGATAAAAAAGTATAATCAGATTGTTCTAATTCATCAATATTAAATAATTTAACAATTCTATCTTTTAAAGCATCTAAACCATTTTCTTTTTTAGTATTACCGATTATAACATCAAAATCCTTTAACATTTTTTTATCAATATTTATATTCATATCTGATTTATTAATAAATATAATAACTTTTTTATCTTTTAATTTTTTTAACATATCAAAATCTTCATCAGTTATTTTATTAGTTCCATCAAGAACATAAATGATTAAATCAGCATTTTCAGAAATTTTTAAACTTTTTTCTACCCCTAGTTTTTCTACTATATCAGATGTTTCTCTAATTCCAGCTGTATCAATAACATTTATTTCTATTCCTCGTAAAGTAAAATTTCCTTCAACTATATCTCTAGTCGTGCCAGGTATATTAGTAACAATTGCTTTTTCTTCATCTAAAAATTTGTTCAAAATACTACTTTTTCCCACATTTGGTTTACCAAGAAGTGCTACATTAATGCCCGTTTTAACTATTTTTCCATCCATAGAATTAGCCACTAATTTATCTAGCTTATCTTTTACTTGCATAATTTTTTCTAGAAATCTATTAACTGTATAGTCTTCTCCCTCTTCATATTCTGGATAGTCAATATTAACTTCCATATTGGCAATTATCTCTAAAATTTCACTTCTTATATTTTTAATTAAATTAGATACATTCCCTGTTAACTGATTTATTGCAAGTTTTCTCGATTTTTCCGTTTTGGCAGTTATTAAATCTCCTACCGCTTCAGCATTTACTAAATCTATTCTTCCATTTAAAAACGCTCTTTTTGTAAATTCACCAGGTTCGGCTAATCTAGCACCTGATAAAAGTAAAACTTCTAATACTTTGTTTGTTGTACTTATTCCGCCATGACTATTAATTTCTACCACATCTTCCATAGTAAAAGTTTTTGGAGATTTCATGACACTTACCAATACTTCATCAATTATTTCATTATTATATATAATATGTCCATAATTAATAGTATGCGATTCTACTTTAGTTAAATCTTTACCTTTAAATATAGAATTTACTACTCTAATAGCATCAGTACCACTAACTCTAATAATAGATATTGCTCCAACTCCTAAAGAAGTTGATATTGCACAAATAGTATCTGTCATATACATCTCCTCCATCGCACGTATTATAGCACACAATTAAAATTAGATAAATAAAAAAAGGGTTAATCCCTTTCTGGCTTGACGATAACATGTCTATTAGGTTCTTCGCCTTCGCTTTCAGTAATAACTCCTTTAAAATCTGTTAAAACATTATGTACAATTCTTCTTTCATAAGAATTCATATTTTCCATAACAACTTCTTGTTTAGTATTTCTAACTTCTCTAGCAATATTTTTTGCTAATTTTTCTAAATAATAAATTTGTTTATCTTTATAATTTTCTACATCTAAGTTTATATAAGGATACAAACCTATTTGATTATAAACAAACTGTTTAACAATTGTCGTTAAAGCACTAAGTGTTTGTCCATTCTTTCCAATTAAAATTGCATTATTATTTGAATACATTTTTATGTTAATCTGTTTTTCTTTAATTGAACTTTCAAAAGATACTTCAAGTCCCATTAAACTTAAAATTTCATTTAAATAATTTTTTATAGATGCTTGAATATCTGTAAGTTTAATAATTGTAAATTTAAAAGTTTCTGCTTTAAATAATTTTCCTTTTGTTTTCTCTTCCTTAAACAAAACTTCATTTTCTTGAACTTTTAAATCTTCAAGAGCTTTAGCTAAAACATCGTCCCTATTTTTTCCTTCATACACAAATACTTCCATTTTTTAACCTCTTTTCAAAAATAAATTTTGAATAACATTAAACCCGTTTGTAACAACCCAGTAAAGTGCTATCGCTGTTGGTAAACTAAATGATGCAAATCCAATAAATACTATCATAAAGGTTGTCATCATTTTCATTTGTTTTTGTTGTTCTGTAGATCCCATATTATTTGTCATACTATTTTTAAATGATAAATACGTTGTTAGTAATATCATAAGTATTAAGATTATATAGTAATAATTACCGGCTCTTAATCCAACAAGCGGAGTTGTTCCTAATTGATATACACCTAATGTTTCTTCAAAAATAGCTGGTATTCTATTAATTGCTTCTAAAAAACCAAAGAAAAGTGGTAATTGAATAAATGAAAGTAAACATGATCCTAGTGGACTAATACTATACTTTTTATATATCATCATCATTTCTTGACTCTTTTGCATCATTGAATCATTATCATTTTTATTTACATATTTTTTTTCTAATCTAGCAAGTTCTGGTTGTGCTTTTTGCATGTTTGCCGACTGCTTCATTGTTTTAATTGAAAATGGTAATAAAATAACTCTTATTAATAAACCAACAAGCATAACGGCAACACCATAATTTTTTACTAATGTACCAACTTTAACAATTAACCAGGCAAGTGGCATTACAATAAGTTGTACCCATAAACCATTATAATTATCTGAATCATAAAACTTTAAATCTTCACAAGCTGGTAATTTATCTAAATCAACATCTAAATTATCGCTGTATTTTTCATAAATTTTCATTAATTCTTGATCCTCAGGTTTACATAATATATTTGATGGTAAATTTTGACCGGTTGTTTCATTTACAACTCTTTTTTTATTATCATCACTAATATATTTAGTACATCCAGTTAACATTAAACATAGAATAACTAAAATAATTAAATACTTTTTTTTCATTTTTGCTCCTTCTTTATCAAATCAGTCAATTGAGTTTGTAAAAAATCATATTTTTCTTTTTTACAGTCACTCCTCATTATTATAATATAATCTGAAAGATTTGAAAATGATTTTTGATTTTTTCTAATTATTTCCCTCATTATTCTTTTATAATAGTTTCTTTCAAAAGCTTTACCAAATTTTTTACTGAATGTTATTCCAAAACGAGAATTATCTTTTTTCTTTTCCCTATAATATATAATAAAAAATTTATTCTTTAAAATTTTACCAGTTTTTATTAAATTATTAAATTCTTTTTTATCTTTAATTCTTAAATTGTTGTTCATATAATTCCTCCAATTAGAATAAAAACCACAATTCAAGTGGCTTACTTACATAATACTTTACGTCCCTTTTTTCTACGAGATTTCAATATATTAGTTAATTTTCTCGCAAAAAATCCATGTTTCTTCGCTTTTTTACGATTATTTGGTTGAAATGTTCTTTTCATCTTTGCACCTCCACATCAATTAAATAGCGTTTATATTATATTATATTAACTTTCTTAAGTCAACAAAAGTTTGAATTTTCCTTAAAAAAATGGATTTTGTGGAAATTATTTTTTGTTGTTAATTTTATTTTGTTGAAAATGTTGAAAAGTAGATTTTTATGCGGTATTATAGGTATACATTTTGTTAATAAACCTGTTGATAAAGATTGGAAAATGAATTTTTTTATTTTCTTACTTTCTTTTTCGACAAAGATGATTTAAAATAATTCTAGAAAGAAAACGTAGCGGGGTGAGGATATGAGCAATGAAGAATTATGGAATAGTTTTTTGGATATATTAAAAACAAGAATTTCTGATATTTCCTATGAAACTTGGTTTAAAGATACCAGTTTAATAGATATCAAAGATGGAAAATTAATAATAAAAGTTCCAATGACATTTCATAAACAGTTTTTAAACAATAATTACTCCGAATTAATAGAAGAAATAATTAATAGTATTACTGGTACTAATTATGATTTGGATTTTGTAGTAGAAGAAGATTTAGCGTCCATTGATGATAACTCTGCAAATATCGACAATGATTATAAAAAAATTAATTCTAATTTAAATGATAAATATACATTTGAAAACTTTATAATAGGTGATAGCAATCGTTTTGCTCAAACAGCCGCTTTAGCCGTAGCTGAGCAACCTGGAAAAATATATAATCCTTTATTTATATATGGAAAAAGTGGACTTGGTAAAACACATTTAATGCATGCGATTGGTAATTATATTGTAAATAATAGTAATAAAAATGTTTTATATGTTACTAGTGAAGAATTTATTTCTGATTTTATTGGCGTAAATAAAAAAGAAAGTAATAATTTTGAAATAGTAGAGCACTTTAAAGAAAAATATCGTAATATTGACGTTCTAATGATTGATGATATTCAATTTTTAGGAGGCGCATCAAAAAGTCAAGAAGAATTTTTCCATACTTTTACTAATCTATATGATTCCAATAAACAAATCATTATCAGTTCTGATCGTTCTCCTGATGATTTAAAGATTTTAGAAGACCGATTACTTACTAGGTTTAGATGGGGATTAACCGTTAATATTTATCCACCAGATTTTGAATTAAGATGTAAAATTTTAAAAGATAAAATGTCTGGAATGGAAGTAGCTAAACTTGTTAACAATGATGTTATCGAATATATTGCTTCAAATTGTGAAAATGACGTAAGGCATCTAGAAGGAGCCATTACAAGATTATATGCATATGCCGCAATGATGTGTCCTAAAGTAATTAATTTAGAATTTGCTGTTGATGCTCTTAAGGATTACATTGGTAAATCTATATATATAACAAATGATATTCAAAAGATACAAAAAGCCGTCGCCGATTATTTTAAAATTACTGTCGAAGATTTAAAAAGTAAAAAAAGAACTGCCAATATCAATTATCCAAGACAAATTGCTATTTATTTATGTCGAATGACCACTGAGGAAACCATAATTAAAATAGGATTAGAATTTGGTAATCGTGATCATTCAACTGTCTTACATGCTTTTGAAAAAATTAGTTCAGAACTTAAAACTAATATCAAGTTAAAAGAAACATTAGAAGAAATTAAAAATAAAATTGTTAATTAAGTCTAATAACTAAAAATAATAAACATTGATTTTTATCGATTTTATAAGGGGTTATTTAAGTTATTAACATTTTCAACATCAATAATAATAATAATTAGAAAGAAGGAATAAAAATGAAATTATTAATTGAAAAAAATATTTTACTAGAAAGTTTAACAAATGTTATGAGAGCTATTTCTCCAAGAAATATTATTCCTATATTAAATGGAGTAATGTTTGATTTAAAAGAAGAGGGATTATATTTAACTGCTAGTGATAGTGATTTAACAATCAGAAATTTTATACCTAAAGAAAAGATTAAAAATATCTATGAACCAGGAAAAATAATTATTCAAAGTAAATATTTATTAGATATTGTAAGAAAGTTACCAAATACTGATATTAATATTGAAGTAATAGACGGTTTAAAAATAATTATTAGTACTGAAAATACAACTTATAATTTAAATTGTTTAGATACTGAAGATTATCCAAATATTATTTTAGAAGAAGTGGAAAAACCTATAATTATCAACAGTTCTATTATTAAAAAAGTTATTAATCAAACATTATTTGCTGTTTCTACTCAGGAATCTCGTCCTTTATTAACGGGTATAAATCTTAAAATTAATGGAAATGTCCTAGAATGTGTTGCTACTGATTCATATCGTTTAGCTAAAAAGACTATTATGTTAGATGATAACTATGATTCATATAATATTGTTATTCCTGGTAAAAATATTAATGAATTAGATAAATTATTAACTGATGAATCCAATGTGGAAATCCACCTATTTACTAACAAAGTTTTATTTAAATACAACGATTATTTATTTCAATCTAGTTTGTTAAGTGGTTCTTTTCCAAATACTTCAAATTTAATACCAACTGATTTTGAGATAATTATAACTACTTCTTTAAATGATTATTATGCTGCCATTGACCGTGCTGCCTTATTAACTCAAAATAAAGATAAAAACATTATCAAGATGGATACTAAAGCTACTGAACTTACTATAACTTCTTATGCAAGTGAAATAGGTAAATCTGAAGAAAATGTTATGATTAATAAAAATACTGATAAAAATCTTTCTATTTCCTTTAGTGCTAAATATATGTTAGAAGCTTTAAAAACATTTGACGAAGAAGAATTAATTATTCTTTTAAATAATGATTCAAAACCAATAATTTTAAAATCTGCTACAGATGAATCTTTAATTCAATTAATTTTACCTATAAAAACATATTAAAGTGGGATTTAATTATTAAAATCTCATTTTTTTTATTTTTTTCCTTTTTTTCGACAAAATACGACAAAATTCGACAAAACTTTATGGTTAAATATCATCCCAAGTCAGGGGGTGAATTAAAAAATGAAAAATTATCAAATTAATGATTCAACTTTAGCCTTAATTCCCATTGGTAAAAGTAAAACCATTATATATGAAGATCATGATTCTTATATTGTTGATGAAAAAATATCTAAAATAATGGATCAAAACTGTCAGTATTATGGAAGTACTATTGATGGTAGAATTAAAGGAACATATTCTTTAACTGGTTATACCTATAAAGCTCCTATTATTGTATCTGAAGATAAAAATATTATCTTTTTTCCAACTTGTTCCCCAAGATTAAAAGAATGCTCATGGATTTGTTTAAATAATATTAAAAGAGTCTTAACCAAAGAAGAAAAAAGCTTTGTAGAATTCTTAAATGACGAAAGTATAGAACTAAGTATTTCTTACAATATTTTGCAAAATCAATATTTAAAATCATTATCGTTAAAAAATGCATATAAAAACCGTAAAAGTAAGTAATTTTCATTTTTAAATACTAAAATTTATGGTATAATGTAAATAGGTATAGGGACACATATATACCTATTTTATTATTATATGACTTTAAAAGAGGGTAAAAAATGAAAATTAGTAATTTAAAACTTAAAAATTTTCGCAGTTATGATGAATTGAATTTAAAATTTTCAGATTATAAAAATATTATAATAGGTGATAACGGTGTTGGAAAAACCAATATAGTTGAAGCTATCTATTATTTAGCCCTTACAAAATCGTTTAGATGTAATGATGATAGCTTATTATTAAAGGAAAATTCTGAATCAGCAATTATAGAAGCAAACATAAAAACTACCATTAACAATGTCTATAAAATAGTTTTAACTAAAAATAGTAAAAAAATCTTAATTGATAATAAGCAAATAACAACCATAAGTGATTATATATCTAAATTAAATGTTATTATTTTTACAATAGATGATCTAAAATTGATAAAGGATAATCCTAGTATGCACCGGAAGTTAATTAACATGGAACTTTCTCAGTTTAATAACAACTATCTAAAACTCCTTAGTTTACATAATAAAATATTAAAGCAAAGAAATACTTATTTAAAATCTATGCAAATAAATAGTTATGTACCTAAAGAATATTTAGATATTATAACTGAAAAAATGATTGATTTAGGATTACAAATTCATGAAATTCGCAAACAATATTTAATGATAATTAATGATTATTTAACCACTATTTTTGAAAAATCCACGAAAAAAAAGAATTTAAAAATTAAATATATTTCTCACTATGAAAATAAGACAAAAGAAAATTTAATTAAGGAATATAAATCTTCTTTAACTCGTGACCTTAATTATGGTAAGACTAACATTGGTGTTCATTTAGATGACTTTATTTTTATCATAAATGATAAAGAAGCCAAATATTTCTTATCTGAAGGAGAACAAAAAAGTGCCGTAATCTCCTTTAAATTAGCCGAAATTAAATATTGTATTGATAATTTTAAAAAGACGCCAATATTAATTCTAGATGATTTATTTAGTGAATTAGATAATAAAAAAATTAATAGTTTAATAAGCAATTTAAGAAAAAGTTTGCAAATTTTTATTACAACTACCGATATAAATAAAGTTAATAAAAAATTACTAAATAATTGTAGAGTAATAAAAATAAAACCACAGAAAGTTGAGGTAAAAGATTATGAATGAAAATAAAAATATGGAAGAACATTATTCAGAAAATGATATTCAAGTCCTAGAAGGTTTAGAGGCCGTAAGAAAAAGACCTGGTATGTATATCGGAACTACAGATGTTAAAGGCCTTCATCATTTAGTATGGGAAATTGTTGATAACTCTATTGATGAAGCCTTAGCAGGTTACTGTAAAAACATCGAGATTGTAATAAATAAAGATAATTCTGTAACTGTTAAAGATGATGGTCGTGGTATCCCTGTTGGCATTCATCCTAAAACTGGTATTTCTACCGTAGAAACAGTTTATACTGTCTTACATGCAGGTGGTAAATTCGGAGGCGGCGGCTATAAAGTATCTGGTGGATTGCACGGCGTAGGTGCTTCTGTAGTAAACGCCTTATCTAAATGGGTAACAGTTAGAGTTTATAAAGATTCTAAAATTTATGAAACAAAATTTATTAATGGAGGAAAAACCGCTCAAAAATTAACTGTTATAGGCGATTGTGAACCAAATAGAACTGGCACAGTAGTTACTTTTAAACCAGATCCTGATATTTTTGATACGGAAATTTATGATTATGAAACTTTAAAAGTTAGAGTTAGAGAATTAGCGTTTTTAAATAAAGGTTTAAGAATAACTTTAAGAGATGATCGTGATGATAAAGATACTACTGGCGATACCTTTTTATACGAAGGTGGTATCAGCGAGTATGTTAGATTTTTAAATCAAAATAAAACGCCTATTCATAACGACATTATTCATTTAACTGGTGAAGAGGACGGAATAATTTTTGAAGTTGCAATGCAATACAATAACAGTTACACAGATAATATTTATTCTTTCGTAAATAATATAAATACTCACGATGGAGGAACTCATGAAGAAGGAGTTCGACGTGCTTTAACAAGAATAATAAATAATTATGCAAGAAAAAATGGCTTTCTTAAAGATAAAGATGAATCTTTAACTGGTGATGATGTTAAAGAAGGATTAACAATGATTATTTCTTGTAAGCATCCAAATCCTCAATTTGAAGGTCAAACTAAAGGTAGACTAGGAAATTCAGAAGTAAGAAAAATTGCTGATAGTGTATTTTCTAAAGGTTTTGAAAGATTTTTAATGGAAAATCCGGCCGATGCAAAGATAATTATTGAAAAAGCCATGCTAGCATGCCGTGGTCGTATCGCCGCCAAAAAGGCAAGAGAAGTAACTCGTAAAAGCGAAATGAATTTAACTACAACTTTCTTTGGCAAACTATCTGATTGTAAGAGTAAAGATCCTAAAACTAGTGAAATTTTTATAGTCGAAGGAGATTCAGCTAGTGGTTCTGCTAAAGAAGGAAGAGATTCTATGCATCAAGCAATTTTGCCGTTAAAAGGTAAAATTTTAAATGTAGAAAAAGCAAGATTAGATAGAGCTCTTGGTAATGACGAAATAAAAACCATAATTACTGCTTTTGGTACTGGTATTGGTGCGGAATTTGACTTATCAAAACTAAGATATGACAAAATCATTATTATGACTGATGCCGATTTCGATGGAGCTCATATTAGAATATTACTTTTAACATTATTTTATCGCTTCTTTAAACCAATTGTTGAAGCAGGTCATGTCTATGCTGCTCAACCACCTTTATTTAGAATAAGTTATGGAAAATCTAGAAAATATGTTTTAACTGAAGAAGAAAAAACAAACTATTTAAATAGTTTACCAGAAAACATCCGTAATAGATGTGAAATTGCTCGAAACAAAGGTCTTGGTGAAATGGATCCTGATGAATTAAATATTACAACCATGGATATCAATCATCGTGTTTTAAAGAAAATCACGGTTGATGACTGTGTATTAGCAGATCAAATATTTAATGAGTTGATGGGTGAAGAAGTAGATCCACGTAAAAAATTTATAGAAGAAAATGCAAATTATGCTGAATTAGATATTTAAGGAGGTTACTATGGAAGAAGAAGAAAAAGATACAAATTTAACTGAAGTTACTGAAACTCCAGTTGATGAACTCGCATCTGCTGAAATTGAAAAATCATATTTTAGTGGTGATGCTCCTGAAAAAGACAAATTCGTTGAAAATAACATTGTAAAAGAACTAAGACAATCATTTTTAGATTATTCTTTAAGTGTTATTACATCAAGAGCAATACCAGACCTTAGAGATGGTTTAAAACCTGTTCATAGAAGAATTCTTTGGTCTATGTATGAAAATGGTTACACTCCCGATAAACCGCATCGTAAATGTGCTAAATCAGTCGGAGAAGTTATGGGTAACTACCATCCACATGGAGACTCATCTATATATGATGCCATGGTAAGATTAGCTCAAAGTTTTCAGTTAAGATATACTTTAATTGATGGTCACGGTAACTTCGGTACTATTGAAGGTGATTCTGCCGCTGCATATCGTTATACAGAATCAAGATTATCAAAAATTTCTTTAGAAATGTTAAGAGATATAAAAAAAGACACCGTTAATATGCGACCAAACTTTGATGAATCGTTGCAAGAACCAGAAGTTTTACCATCAAGATATCCTAATATTTTAGTAAATGGTGCTATGGGTATTGCAGTAGGTATGGCTACAAATATACCACCACATAATTTAACTGAAGTTATCGATGGTTGTATTGCATATATTGATAATCATGATATTACTACAGCCGAGTTAATGAATTATATTAAAGGCCCAGATTTTCCAACTGGCGGCATCATTTTAGGTAATTCAGGTATAAAACAAGCATATGAAACAGGAAGAGGATCAATAACAATTCGTAGCCGTGCTACAATCGAAGAAGAAGGTCAACATAATAACATTGTTATAACAGAAATTCCTTATGGAATTAATTTAAAGGATGTTCATGCTAAAGTTGCTGAACTAGTTCACAATAAGATAATTGATGGTATTTCTGACTATCATACTGATTTAAAAAATGGCATCAAAATTACAATTACTTTAAAGAAAGATGCAAATGCTCAAGTAATTTTAAATAATTTATATAAACATACTGCATTCCAAATTAATTATGGCATAATTCTTTTAATGATTGATGAAAAAACTCCTAAAACACTTGGATTAAAAGATATTATTGCTAAATATATTAATTATCAAAAAGAAGTAATTATAAGAAGAACCCAATTTGATTTAAAGAAAGCTGAAGATAGAGTACATATATTAAATGGTTTAAAAATTGCTTTAGATCACATTGATGAAGTAATAAAGATAATTAAAGAATCAGAAACTGATCAGGTTGCTAAAAATGAGTTAATGACGAGATTTGGCCTTACAGAAATACAATCTGACAGTATTTTAGAATTAAAATTACGTCGTTTAACTGGTCTTGAAAGATCAAAAATAGAAGACGAATTAAAAGAATTACTAGAAAAAATCGACTATTATCGCAAAATCCTATCTTCAGAAGAATTAATTTTAGGAATTATTAAAGAAGAATTAACTGATATAAAAGAACGCTTTGGAGATGAAAGAAGAACAACTATTGATATGACAGCTATTGATTATATTGAAGATGAATCATTAATTCCAAATGATGACATAATAGTATCATTAACAAAGAATGGATATATTAAGAGAACCACTGTAGATACGTATCGCATTCAAAATCGTGGTGGCGTAGGTGTAAAGGGAATGTCAACTAACGAAGAAGATTGTGTTGATTACTTGCTAAATCTACATACTCATGATTACTTATTATTCTTTACAAATAAAGGTAAAGTATATAAGATTAAAGGTTATGAAGTACCAGAATTTAGTCGTACATCAAAAGGTCTTCCAGTTATAAACCTACTTCCAATCGAAAAGGATGAAAAAGTTCAATCTGTTATATCTTATAATAACGATGATGACTTTAAATATTTATTATTCGCTACTAGAGATGGTATAGTTAAGAGAACGGCCTTAAATGAATTCGATAGCATTCGTAAAACTGGTAAATTGTGCATAAAACTCAAAGAAAAAGATGAATTAGTAGATGTTAAAAAGACTGATGGTTTACATAATATCATGCTTGCATCTGAATCAGGCAGAATGGTTGTGTTTGATGAAAACGAAATTCGTATTATGGGTCGTACAGCATCAGGAGTTAGAGGTATTAATTTAAATGGATCAAAATGTGTTAGCTTAGAAGCCGCTACTGATGACGATAATATTATTATTGTAACCGCTAAAGGATATGGCAAAAAAACAATGTTAAGTGAGTATCGTAAAACAAAACGTGGTAGCAAAGGCGTTAAAGCATTAAATATTACTGAAAAGAACGGTAATATTGTAGCAATTAAAAAGTGTATGCCTGAAACGGATTTGATGTTGATAACTAATACAGGCATAATAATAAGAATTCCAATCGATCAAATATCACAATTAGGCCGAGTAACTCAAGGAACAAGACTAATTAACTTAAAAGATAATCAATTTGTTTCTTCAATTAGCTTAGTGTCTTCAGATGATGTTTCACGTGAAACATCAGAACAAGAACAAAGTCAAGATTAATTGTTATCAACAATGTTTCACGTGAAACATTAAAAATAAAACTTAAAAACACCTTATAAATTACAAAAATAGGTGTTTTTTTATTAATTCTATAATTAAATATGAACAAGCAAATGTTTCACGTGAAACATTTGCACAAAATTTTATGTTCATAATGAAATAAAATTTAAGTAATTTAAATAATTATTATTTAATAGTTAATTAATAAAATTATTTCCCGGGAAATAATTTTGCTTAAAGAAAAACTATAGTTATCCACAAGCGATAATGTTTCACGTGAAACATTATCGCTTAAAATATATAATAATAATATTTATATAATAAATTAATGTTTTTTATAAATTAATAAAATTTTTCCACAAAAGGCAATGTTTCACGTGAAACATTGCCGTAAGTTATATTAAATTTTTAATATTTGAAAATAATAAATTATTTCCCGGGAAATAATTTATAAAAAAACGAAACTTGATATTAAGTTGTAAACAATCTGCGATGTTTCACGTGAAACATCGGCTAAAAATTTTTAATTCTAGAAATAAATATAAATAATTATTGCATATATTAAAATTAATATCAATTTAAAATTTTTAAAGTTATACACATAAATGTTTCACGTGAAACATTTATATTACTTTAATTAATACAAAATTATTTCCCGGGAAATAATTTTGTATGTACTTTGTTTAAATTTATAATAATATATATATTTTTATTTGCTAAAGAGTTATCCACATGCTTCAATGTTTCACGTGAAACATTTTATTATAATTATTTGATTATACTTAATTCATGTGTTAATATTAAATTGCGCAATATATATGTAATAACCTGGTCAGATTCGGAAGAAAGCAGCCACATTTACCTCTATATATGTGCGCTTTTTATTTAGGAGTAAATATGGAAGAAAAAATAATAAATAAATTATTATCATTGGCAAAAAAAGCATATCTACAAAATGAAACACCTATTTCTGCCATAATTGTTTATAATAATAAAATAATATCAACAGCATATAACAAAAGAAATAAAACTCAAAAAACAATTGATCACGCTGAAATCAAAGCTATAATTAAAGCTAATAAAAAATTAAAAACATGGAGATTGAACAAATGTACGCTATATGTAACTATTGAACCATGTGATATGTGTAAAAATGTTATTAAAGAAAGTCGTATAGAAAGAGTGTATTATTTACTTCCAAAATTACAAACAAAAAAAATATATAATAAAACAGAATTTGAACAATTATCACTGCCATCACAAATGGCTGCTAAAAAAGATGAATACATAAAATTAAATGAATTTTTTTGGAAAAACTTACGCTAAAAAAAGCAAATAAACCTCTTTACTATGATATAATATACATGTATGGAGGAAACAATGGCATATAAAGTACTTTACCGAAAATATCGTCCTCAAGATTTTAATGATTTATATGGACAAGATAATATAAAAACTCTTTTAAAAGAATCAATAAAACAGCAAAAATTGGCTCATGCTTATTTATTTTCTGGTCCTAGAGGAACCGGAAAGACCAGCACTGCCAAATTATTTGCTAAAACTATTAACTGTGAAAACCCCATAGATGGAATACCATGTAATAAATGCAACTCTTGCTTAAATTATGAAGAATCACCCGATATAATTGAAATCGATGCTGCATCAAATAATGGCGTAGATGAAATTAGAGATTTAAGAGATAATGCTAAAATATTACCGGCTTTAAGTAAATATAAAGTATATATAATTGATGAAGTTCACATGCTTTCTCAAAGTGCTTGGAACGCATTTTTAAAGATCTTAGAAGAACCACCAAAACATATTATCTTTATATTAGCTACTACAGAAATTCAGAAAATTCCTATAACTATTTTATCTAGATGTCAAAGATATAATTTTCAAAAAATAAATAATAACGTAATCAGTGAAAATTTAAAAAGAATCGCCGATTTAGAAAAAATAGAAATTGACGAAGAAGCCATTAAATATCTAGCAGAATTATCCGATGGTGGTATGAGAGATGCATTAAGCTTTTTAGATCAGTTATCAAAAGAAAATCAAAAAATTACTATTGAATTAATTGAAAAAACTTTTGGTGTAATTGGTAATAATGATATAAATGAAATAATAGACGCTTTAAGTAGCCAAGATATTGATAAATTTAATCAAATAATTGATAACTATAAAAACAAAGGATTAGATTTAAACCTTTTAATAAATAAATTAATAGATTATTTATATTCTTTAGAAATCAAAACAATTAATAGTGAACAAAATGTTCTTACAATTACAGATATTAAAAATTTATCAAAAGATTTATCAGAATGTTACAATAAAAAAGGAGCTTTTAACTTAATAAAAATTATTTTACTGAGTTATTTTTCCAATAAAAATGCTGATAAACAATCTAAAATTATTTCCCGGGAAATAATTTCTGAAGCAAAACAAGAAAATTTAGATCCTATAAAAAAGGAAAATCATTCAGAAATAATAAAAACAGAAGCTTCCCCTGAAACAAAGGAAGATTTAAAAGAAAATGACTTTGATGAGCAAACAGATTTATCAAAACCAATTAAAGAAGAATTTATAAGAATTCGTATTAATAACGCTTATGTAGGCGCAACAAAAGAAATAAAGTCAAATTTTAAAAATAAATGGGAAAGCTTTATAAAATATATAACCATAAATAATAAATCAGAAATATTATCATTAATTGAGGATTTACAAGTTGAGGTAGTTTCTCCAACTAATGTTATATTTTCATCAAAATCTTTATCTACTTCATTATTATTTAACAATAATCTTGAACTAATTGAAAAAGAATATCAAAAACACACAAATAGTACCGAAGTATTTATTTGCTTAGATGAAAATAGATGGTTAAAAGAAAAATCAGAATTTATTAAAAACAAAAATAAAAAATATGAATATATAGAAGAAATAAAAACTGAAACAGAACAAACCGAAGTTTATAACGCTGCAAAAGATATTTTTGCTGATGAAATAATTGAAGTTAATTAGAAAGTAATTAGGAGGAAAGAAATATGAATATGCAAAATTTAATGGCACAAGCCCAAAGAATGCAAAGAGATTTACAAAAAAAACAAGAAGAAATATATGAAATGGAGTTTACCAGCACATCAGGTGCTGTTACCGCAAAATTAAATGGTAAAAAAGAAATTATTAAAATAGAAATAGATAAAAGCATTTTACATGATGAAGAAGACTTAGAAGCATTAGAAGATATGATTAAAATTGCTATCAACGATGCCATAAAACAAATTGAAAAAACTGTTGAACAAAAACTAGGCGGTCTTGCTAAAGGATTAAACGGATTGATGTAACATGATTTATCCCAAAGTTCTTGAAAATTTAATTGAATACTTTAAAAAGCTTCCAGGTATAGGCGAAAAAACCGCAGAAAGATTAGCATTATCTGTAATTGAATTCACTGAAGAAGATGTTGAATCATTTGCTGCCGCTATAGTAGATGCTAAAACAAAATTGCATACATGCCAAATCTGTGGTAACATAACGACCGAAAATAAATGTCGCATTTGTGACGATGAATACCGAAATCATAACTTAATATGCGTAGTAGAAGATTATAAAAGTGTATTTGCCTTCGAAAAAATGGGAAAATATCAAGGAGTTTATCATGTATTGAATGGATTAATTTCTCCCTTAGATGGCATCGCTCCAACCGATATTAATATTTCATCACTTGTAAGCAGAATAACAAACAATCCCGATGTAGAATTAATATTAGCCTTAAAACCAACTATTGAAGGTGAAACAACAACAGGTTATATAAACAAAATTTTAGAAAAAAAGAAAGTTAAAATATCAAGACTATCTTATGGATTACCTATGGGAACGGAATTAGATTACCTAGACTCATTAACATTAGAAAGAGCCTTTGAAGATCGCAAAAAAATATCATAAATGTTAAATAAAATCATAAATTTTAATATGATAACAAAAATTTTAAAAAAAATAATATTTGCATTTTTAATAATTTATGGTTTGGATCTTATATTAGGATCGTTTAACATTATTGTACCAATTAATTATTACACAATTGCGATTGTCACTGCATTAGGTTTTCCCGGTTTAGTTACACTAGCATTATCTTTCTTTTTTCTCCTATGAGAGTAGTGTGATATAATGAAAAACAAATTAATTGAATATATAAAAAACGGAATAAATGAGGATAAACTTTCTCATGCTTTTTTAGTTGAAACAAACAATTGTGAAGCATGTATGCAGGAAATTTATTCTGCTTTTATAGATGCTAAAGTGGTTTCTAATATCTCTATTGAAAACAATTTATCAGTGCTAGTTATAAGACCAGAAAACAATTTAATTGATAAAAACAAAATTTTAAGTTTACAAAAATTTATAATGTTAAAATCACAAAATCAAAAATATAAATTATACTTTATATTAAATGCTAATTTAATGAATATTATTGCGGCAAATAAATTACTAAAAACACTTGAAGAGCCACAAGAAAACGTAATTGGCTTTTTGCTAACATCTAGCGAAAATGAAATGCTAGATACTATTAAAAGTAGATGCATTCATTTTTTTGCTGAAGAAACCACTGAAGTAACAGAAAAGCCGGAAATAATAAAACGTATTATTAATGTTAATTTTAATAATTATTTAGAGATGCATAATTTAAAAAAAGAATTGCTAAGTAAAGAAAAACAAGAAATAATAAAAATTCTAGAACTAACTGAAGAAGAAATAATAAATAATATCAAAATGTCTAATCTTGCAAAAAAATATAAAATAATAGATAATATAATTGATTTAATCAAAGCAAATGTTAATTTAGAATTATGTTTAGATAAAATGTTTATAGAAATGGGGCAAATATAATGAAAATATATGGCGTGACTTTTAAAGACAACGGAAAAGTGTACAACTTTAAAAATAATAATGATATCGATCTAAAAGTAAATGACTATGTAATAGTAGAAACTGAAAAAGGTGAACAATTTGGCAAAGTAACCGTAATTTTAGAAAATGAAAAAAATGAAGAATTAAAAAACATTTTAAGAAAAGCCAGCGATAAAGATTATAATAAATATTTAAAAAATTTAAAAGATGCTAAAAGTGTTATTCAAAAAACTAAAGAACTCGCTCAAAACTTAAATCTATCTATGCAAATAATTGATGCCTCATACACATTTGATCGTAAACAATTAATTATAAATTTTATCGCCGATGAAAGAATTGATTTTAGAGAATTAGTAAAACAAATTGCTGCAATATACAAAACTAGAATTGATCTTCATCAAATTGGTATTAGAGACAAAGCTAAAGAAACAGGTGGATTAGGTCCATGTGGCAGGGAACTTTGTTGCAAATCCTTTTTAAATAAATTAGATACTATCACTATTAATATGGCTAAAAATCAAAATATCGCTTTAAACCCATCTAAGATAAATGGTGCTTGTGGAAGACTTTTATGTTGTTTATCATATGAAGATGAAAACTACTGCTGTTTAAAGAAAAAACTACCTAATGTTGGTTCCATAATTAAACACAATGATGCTGATTGCAAAGTTATTAGTGTAGACATATTAAAACAATCATATACCATAGTATATGAAAATGAAAACAAGGAAATATTTATAGATGAAGCCAAATGAAATAAATGATTTATATAATTATGGATATAAAATCATTCAAAATTCATCTTTTTTTAAATTCTCTTTAGATTCCATTTTACTCGCTGATTTCGTTAAGATAGATTTTGCCGATAAAAAATTAGTGGATTTGTGTACTGGCAATGCTCCGCTGCCCATTATTTTATCAAGCAAAATTCAAAATATTACCGGAATCGAACTTCAAAAAGCAGTTTATGATCTAGCAGTAGAATCCGTTAACATCAACAATATTAAAAACATAGAATTAATAAATGATAATGTTAAAAATATCAAAAAATATTTTAGTCCTAATGAAATTGATATAATTACTTGCAATCCACCATATTTTAAATATGATGAAAAAGGAGTTCTAAATAAAAATGAAATCAAGACCATTGCTCGTCATGAAAAAGAAATAACATTAGAAGAAATAATAAAACTTGCTCACATTTACTTAAAAACTAAGGGAAAATTATATTTGGTTCATCGTTCTGAAAGAATTGTGGAAATCATAGAAGTTTTAAACAAATATCATTTTGGTATAAAAAAAATTACCTGTTGTTATTATGACGAAACCAAAAACTGCAATATGGTTTTAATTGAAGCCAAAAAAGATAGCAAAAATAACATTATCATAACTGCACCACTTTTTACAAAGAATTATGGAGGTAATAATAAATGAAATTAATCGTTGGCCTAGGAAATCCTGGCAAAGAATACGAAAATACTAGACATAATATCGGTTACATGGTATTAGATAGTTTTTTATCAAATGAAAAATGGAAAGAAGATAAACACGCATTTGTTATTAAGGACGGCCAAAAAGCACTATTTATAAAACCTACTACATTTATGAATTTATCTGGAACAGCCGTTAAATACTACAGTGATTATTACAAAATTGATCCAAAGAGCATCCTCGTAATTCAAGATGACTTAGATAGTACTTTAGGCTCCATAAAACTAAAAGACAATTCTTCATCAGGCGGCCATAACGGCATAAAAGATATTATTAATAAATTACATACGGAAAATTTTCCTCGTATCAAAATAGGAATATCTCATCCTGAAAATGACGTTATAGATTACGTACTTGCCAAATTTTCTAAAACAGAATTAAATACTATAAATAATGCTATTACTACTGCTCATAATATAATAAGAGATTTTATTAACGATGAAGAAATAAGTACAATTCAAGGAAAGTATAATCAAAAAGGTAAAAAATGAAATTTTTAAAAGAAATGTTTTCAAAAATAGATTCTAAAAATATTAGTGGTTTAACTGATGAATTAAAAACATTATATATTAATAACATCTTTCAAAATAAGCCTCAAAATATAATTATTTTAACCAGCACTTTATATGAAGCCACTAAGTATTTTAATTATTTAAAAACATATATTGACGATGTTTTTCTTTTTCCGATGGATGAATTTTTAACATCTGTTGCTATTGCGGAATCACCTGATTTAAAAGTAAAAAGATTAGAAGCCCTAAATAACCTATCAACAGGTAAACCGCAAATAGTTGTAACAAATTTAACTGGCTTTTTGAAATTTGTCCCTAACAAAAAAGCTTTAGAAAAATTAAAAGTCGATTTAAAAAAATCATCAACTATTAACCGTGAAAACCTTGAAAAGATTATCAATAAATTTGGTTATAATAAAACTTCCATTGTTACATCATCTGGAGAATATTCTATTAGAGGTTTTATAATAGACATTTTTCCCTTTGATGAAGAATATCCTATTAGAATTGAATTATTCGGAAACACCATTGAAAATATTAAAACATTTGATGTTGAAAGTCAGCGTTCTATAAAAGAAATCAAAGAAATAACCATTTTACCTTTTAGTGAAATCATAGAAAAAGAAAAAAGTAGTCTATTTGATCTCATGAACAAACCATTAGTAATTGAAATTGATCCTGAGATTATTAATAAATCAAATGAACTTTTACTTGCTCAAATGATGGATTATAAAGAAGAGAAAAGCATTGACTCAAATTTTAAATTTATGTATGATTTATCCGACATGAACATTCCTCAAATTATTAATCTTTCTTCCTTTAATCAAAAAGATTATTTACACTATAACTCTGAATCAATTGAAAATTTTAACTCTAATTTAAATTTGCTAAAAACTTATATTAGCCAAAACAAAGATAAATATTCCATATTAATATGCACAAAAAATAAAGAATTAATTAATGAATTAAAAGAAGATTTTAATAATATAAGACCGGAAAATGACGAATTTAAGGTTGGTAATATTTATTTTTTAAATAATAAAATTAATCAAGGCTTTATAATATCTCACTATTTAGTTATATCTGATAATGACATATTTCAAAACAATGCCCCTGTTAGATATCACAATCCTGTAAAAATTGGTCGCAAGATTAAAGACTTTAATGATATAAAACCAGGAGATTATGTCGTTCATACAGCTCATGGAATAGGTATTTATAACGGCGTTATTACCTTAAAAAAAGGCGATATTTTAAAAGATTATATTCAAATAAATTATGAAGGCAGCGATAAAATATACGTTCCGGTTGAAAAAATAACAACCATATATAAATATTCCGATGCTGACGGAACCCCACCAAAAATCAACAAATTAAATTCTACTGCTTGGATTAAAACTAAAAATTCTATAAAAGCTAAAATTAAGGATATTAGTAAAGAACTCTTAAAGCTTTATGCCGAGCGAGCTAAAATCAAAAGTCCTAAATATAAAGAATATCCTGAAGATTTAATTTTTGCTAATTTATTTAAATATACGGAAACAAAAGACCAAACTAAATGCATTAAAGATGTTCTAAGCGATTTAAAAAGTGATAAACCAATGGATAGATTATTATGCGGCGATGTTGGTTTTGGTAAAACAGAAGTAGCCTTTAGAGCTGTATTTAATACTATTATGAATGGCTATCAAGTTGCGTATTTATGTCCAACAACGATTTTATCTAAACAACAATATAATAATGCTTTAGAAAGATTTAAAGAATTTCCTATTAATATTGCCATTGTAAATAGATTTACTACCACTAAAGAATTTAATGAAATAATTAAAAAGCTAGCATCTGGTCAAATAGACCTTTTATTTGGTACCCATAAACTATTTAATGAAAAAATTGAATTCAATAATTTAGGATTACTAATAGTTGATGAAGAACAACGATTTGGCGTTAGTCAAAAAGAAAAAATCAAGGAAATGGCTAAAAACGTTAACATTTTAACCTTATCGGCCACACCAATTCCAAGGACTTTAAAAATGGCCATGTCCGGCTTAAAGGATTTATCAATTTTAGATACCCCACCTGATGAAAGATATCCTGTTCAAACATACGTAGTTGAACAAAATGATGCTTTAATTAAAGAAGTTATTTATAAAGAATTATCTCGCAAAGGTCAAATATATTATCTATATAACAATGTATCTAAAATAGAAAATGAAAAAAATCGTTTACAAAAACTAGTACCAGATGCCAAAATATGTTTTGCTCATGGTCAAATGAATAAACAAGAACTTGAAAATATAATTGAAGATTTTATTGAAAAAAAATATGATATTTTAGTATGTACTACTATCATTGAAACTGGTATTGATATATCCAACGTTAATACTTTGATTATTATAGATGCCCAAAATTATGGACTAAGTCAGTTATATCAGTTAAGAGGAAGAGTTGGTCGTAGTAATAAAATCGCCTATGCTTATTTAACTTATAATAATTCAAAAATTTTAAATGAAGTGGCTGAAAAAAGATTAAAAGCTATTCAAGAATTTACTGAACTAGGATCAGGATATAAAATTGCCATGAGAGATTTATCTATTAGAGGTGCCGGTGATTTATTAGGAAGTGAGCAAGCTGGATTTATTGATTCTGTAGGTATTGAACTATACACAAAATTAATCGAAGAATCAATTAAAGAAATAAAAGGAGAACCAGTAATAGAAGAAGATAATAAACCACCACTTATAGATATTGATACCCACATCGATAAATCTTACGTCGATGAAGATTCTGTGCGTATTGAAATTCATCAGTTAATAAATCAAATAAAAGATTATGAAACATTAACTAATATTAAAAATGAGATAGAAGATCGCTTTGGAAAAATAAATGAAAAAATGGAAATATACATGTATGAAGAATGGTTTGAAAAATTAGCCTACTCACTAGGAATAAAAAACATTGTTCAAACCAAAGATCAAGTAGAAATTTATTTACCTGTTGAGTTATCTTCCCAAATTAATGGTGAAAAATTATTTTTAGAATTATATAATATCTCCCCTAAATTCAAAATAAAATATTTAGCCAAACGCATAATTATAACATTGCCAACAAAAAACTTAGAAAAACATTATTTATATTATTTAGTAGAATTACTTCAAAAAATAAATAGTGATTTTGCATAATTTATATTATTTTTGCCAAACTATTGATAGTGATGTAAGTGAATTCAAATAATAATTATATAAGAAAAATAGATGAATTAGGAAGAATAGTAATTCCTAAAGAAGTAAGAGCCAAATTAAAAATACAAGAAAATGAAAGTATCATGATAACTTCTGATAACTCAAAAATAGTTATAACCAAATATTCTTATTTAAATAATTATCTAAAGTTTATAAATGATATTTGTGAAACTTTTATTGAAATTTATAAAACTGATATAAAAATCATTGATCGTGAAAAGACTATATTTAATAGTAATATTAATGCAAAATATTTATATAAAGAGGATATTATTAAAAACTCAGTTATAATCGGTTCTATCGAATTTATTGATCAAAAATATAAAGAGGTAGGTAAACTAATTTCTCGTATTATTTCTTCTTACTTAACCATTTCTTGATAAACATTTAATAATTTGTTAAAATTCAAATAGAAAATCATGAATATCATGATTTTTTTTAGGAGGTAAATATGTATACAGATACTCATTGTCATATTTTATCAACCGAATATGATAATCCAGAAGAAATATTAAAATCATTATCAACAAATAATATAAAAAGAATAATTATAAATGGATATAACTTAGAAAGCAACCAAGAAGTTATAAGATTAATATCAAAATATGATAACGTTTATGGTGCTTTAGGTCTGCATCCTGATAATATAAATGAAGAAAGTAATTGTATTAAATTTATTGAAGAAAATATTAAAAATCCCAAGATTATTGCTATTGGCGAAATCGGATTAGACTATTATCATAATAAAGAAAACAAGCAAGAACAAATAAAACTTTTAGAAAGCCAGTTATCTTTAGGCGAAAAATATAATTTACCTGTTATAATTCATAATCGTGAAGCTACCGATGATTTAATTAAAGTCTTAAAAAAATATCATGTCAAAGGAATAATTCACTGTTTTAACGGAAGTTATGAAACAGCACAGATATTTTTAAAAATGGGCTATAAATTAGGTATCGGTGGCATAATTACTTTTAAATCTTGCAAATTAAAAGAAGTAACCGCTAAGCTCCCTAAAAATAGTTTCTTTTTGGAAACAGATGCTCCATATTTAACTCCCGCGCCATATAGAGGAACTCCTAATGAACCAAAATTCATTAAATTTACTGCTGCTATGTTAGCGGATTCTTTAAAAATTACCGAAAAAGAATTATC
Organism: uncultured Bacilli bacterium; assembly: GCA_934098375.1. Classification (GTDB taxonomy): domain Bacteria; phylum Bacillota_I; class Bacilli_A; order RF39; family UBA660; genus CAG-533. The sequence continues at coordinate 32,123 of CAKOOC010000001.1, read as the reverse complement.
AATTCTTTTGGAAGAAAATTTTCAAAAAATGTTTTTTGAAAATAAAAAAATTGTAAAATAGTGCTAAAACACGTGATATTTTTGACAACTATATCAAAATAATGCTACAATTAATTAGGATATGGAGATAAAATATGATAGCAAAAATTTTAAAAATAATGCGTAGTGTTACTATACTTGCGGTAGTTTTATTATCAACCAAAGTATGTATACCTAATATGGAAACAAAATCAAACAATAATAATTTAAATAAAACCATTGATTTAAATACAATGGCCATCAAAATTGAAGAAATAAAAAGAAATGATTTATATACCCCAATTGATTCATATACGGGAGACATAACTGGTTATGCTGCCAACTGTCCTTTATGTGGGGGAACTTTAGGTTGTACTGGTCAAAACGTTTTAGATGGTACAACTACTTATAACGATAAAGAATATGGTGAAGTAAGAATTGTTGCTTCATCTCTTAGAATGCCTTGTGGATCTATTGTCGAATTTAAACTCGATCGAATTTCCGATAAACCAATAACTGCTATCGTATTAGATAGAGGCGTTACTGGAACATCTTTAGATTTATTAGTAGAAAATGAATTTTATGCCATTAATAATGTTGGTAGAGTAAATATTACATACAATGTTTTAAGATACGGATATAATAGACAAGTTTAAATTTGTCTTTTTTTATGCTAAAATATTTGTAGTGATTTTTATGAACCAACATATATTTAAAAAGAAATACGGACAAAATTTTTTAAACGATGAAAATATATTAAAAAAAATATATTCTAGTATAACTCCAAATGAAAATGATTTGATTATTGAAATAGGTCCAGGAAGTGGTAACTTAACAAAATGGCTGCAAAAATATAACTGTCAGTTAATTTGTTTTGAAATCGATCAAACTTTAGAAGCAACTTTAAATACTTTAAAAAATGATAAAACAACAATTATATTTACTGACTTTTTAAATGTAAACTTAAATGAACTTTTAAAAAATTATGAATATGAAAATTTATATGTTATTGCTAATATTCCCTATTATATAACAACTCCCATAATTGAAAAAATTACTAAAGAAAATATTAATCCTAAAGAGCTAATATTAATGGTTCAAAAAGAAGTAGCTTCTCGTTTGGCAGCTCAGCCCAAAAATAAAGAGTATGGTTATATAACCGTCTGGTTAAGTTACTACTATGATATCAAGAAATTATTTGATGTAAATAGAGGCTGTTTTTATCCCGTCCCTAATGTCGATAGCAGTATAATATCTTTAAAATCTAAACATAGTTTTGATACTAACTATAAATTTGATAGGTTAATTCAAAATGCCTTTAAGTTCAAAAGAAAAACTTTAAAAAATAACTTAAAAGGGTATGATTTATCAAAAATAGAACAAGTTTTAATAAAAAATAATTATTCTCTAAATAATCGTGCTGAAGAAATTCCTTTAAATGTATATATTGAAATAGCTGATAATTTATAATAATTATCTTTTTTTTGCATAAATTTATTTAGTAGGAGAAATTTCATGGATATTAAAATTGGTTCATATGTTACCCGTAAAAGTTATAATCATGACATAATTTTTAAAGTCTTAAATATTAAAGATAATATCTGCTATTTAAAAGGACAAAACATAAGATTATATGCTGATAGTCCTATCGATGATTTGGTTATATCTACTAAAAATAGGCAAACTGACGAATTTGAAGATAAACTATCCTTAGATCGTTCTTTAGACCGTAATGAATATTTTTATATGCCCGCCAAAATACTTCACTGTGATGGTGATGATGACTACTTAAATAGATGCCTAAATTACTATCGTAAAAATAATTTAAAAGCAGTTGGAAAAGTAGTAAAAGAAGAAGATTTACCAAACAAGATTAATAAATTCTTAATGGATTATAACCCCGACATAGTAATAATTACTGGTCATGATGCTTACTACAAGAAAAAGGGAAATAAAAATGATTTAAATAATTATCGCAATTCTAAATATTTTTGTGAAACTGTTAAAAAAGCCCGCAAGTATGAAAAGGACCACGATAAATTAGTAATTATTGCTGGTGCTTGTCAAAGTGACTATGAAGAGTTAATTAAATGTGGCGCTAATTATGCATCTAGCCCTAAAAGAGTAAATATTCACGCTTTAGATCCTGCAATTATTGCTACAACTGTCGCACTTACTAATAATATGGAAACTATTAATCTAATAGAATTATTAAATAAAACTAAATATGGTTCCGATGGAATGGGAGGAGTTGTTGGAAATGGACTTATGTATGTGGGGTATCCAAGATGATTGAAAGTATCAAAAGCAGCATTCGTAATCATTTAAACCAAGAAGTAAAAGTAGTTGCTAAAGAAAACCGTAATCGCAACGAAGTGTTCTACGGGTATGTTTCTGAAATATATAATCACGTATTTATAATAACCAATGGTATTGAGAAAAAAAGTTATTCATACTCGGATATTTTAAGTAAAGATATTTATATTACATTTTTATAAAAGTATTGCATTTTTCTTTTTAATGCATTAAAATTAAAGTAGGTTGAGATATACTTAGAAGGAGTGAAAGATATGGAAATTACATCTGTAAGCGTACGTAAAATTGAAAAAGAAGGTTCACGCATGAAAGGAATCGCATCTGTATTATTAGATGATGCTTTTGCTGTACATGACATCAGAATTATTGAAGGAGACAACGGTTTATTTATTGCAATGCCTAGCAGAAAAACTGCCACAGGCGGATATAGAGATATCGCTCATCCAATCAATCCAGATGTTCGTAAACAATTTGAAGACGCAATTATTGCAGAATTCAATAAAGAAGAAAAAACTGAAGAATAGTTAGGCTTTTCTTAACTTTTAATTCATAAATATCAAAGATCCTCATATTCTTTTATAGGAGGATTTTTTTATGGATAAAATGATTGACGTACCAGCATTTACACATGTTATAAAATTAAATGATCGTAAAAATATTATTATTAGTGGTATCAAGAAAATAAATAATTTTGATGAGCACGAATTTAACTTAGAATCAATAATGGGAAATATTATTATAAAAGGCGACAATTTAGAAATGATAAAATTAGATACTGTTGAAGGAAATGTTTCCATAAAAGGCAAAATAAATAGTTTTGTATATAATGATGGCATGACCAAAGAAAATAGTATTTTAATGAAATTATTTAAATGAAACAACTTTTATTAATTATAATATCAATTATTTACGGTTTTGTTTTCTCATTTGTATTTAAATACTTAAAAAAGTCATTTTTCTTATCTTTATTACAATCAGTAATTTTTACAAGCCTCTACATTTATTTAATATATATTTTAAATAATGGCACTATTAATTATATTTTAAAAATGTCTATTATCATTGGTTTTCTATTATATTTAAAAATGTCAAATATTCACAAAAAGGTGTAAAGCGCCAATTTTTCTCTTTTCAAAAGTATATCAAAGACGTATACTTATAATACGGAGCGTGTTTAACATGGGAAAAATAACCAAAAAAGATAAACGAAGAATGCTTATTTGGTCAATGTTACTATTTATTATAGTATCTTATTTAGGTGTTTTCTCTTTTAATTACTGGTCTAAAATACTTGCTAATAAAAAAGAAAAAATTCTTCTTGAGCAAAAGTATAATGATTTATTAAAAGAGGAAGCCACTTTAAATGATGAAGCAAATAAACTTCAAAATCCTGAATACGTTGCTAAATATGCTCGTGAAAAATTTTCTTACTCTAAAGATGGTGAAATAAAACTTAAATTTTCTGAAGAGGAAGACAACTAATTTGCCTTAAAATATATATTGTGTTATAATATAGCCCGTATTTCGGGGCCGTTTTGGTTTCGACAGAATATATTTGGTATTGTTTGCAAGTGGTCGCTGTCCTAAACAGCAAACAGTTTAAAATAACTGACAACACAAATTATAATACAGCTCTAGCATTCGCATAGTTCGCGATTTGAGCACTGGTTTATAACTAATTCTACAGAGTTGTAAATTGGTTCATAATAGTAGAATATATTTATTAATTGCCTAGTTTAATAAATGAATAATTATAGGCTTAGTTAATGTATCTTTCGGTAATTTTGAGCACATTAATGAACTAACAAATTATCTAAACTTGTAGACGGCAATATTTAAGTATTTTGGACAGCGGTTCAAATCCGCTCGGCTCCACCATTAAAAAGTTATTCGAATAATCGAATTTAATATATTTTCAGTCTCATTTAGGCTGATTTTTTTATTAATAATTAAATTTGCTTTATCCCTTTTTCCGCTAAAAATTCTATATTATATTGATTATTACCATAAAAAAATGTAAAATATAAATAAGGAGGTAATTATGAAAGGCAAATTAAAATCATGGCTAATTGGAATAGTAATTGTAATTATTTTATTAATACCAATAGTTGTTAATTATGTTAAAACAAGAAATATTGAAACAATTAAATATGATGATTTTACAACTAACTTATCTACAACAGATTTTTCATTAACTTATATTGGAGATCTTACTGATGATAAATACGATTCAATTGAAAAATCATTATTAAACCTTAGAAGCAAATATGACGCTACAGTAAATTCTATGGATAAAACAAAATTATCTGATGAAAATTGGAAATCAATTAGTAATATTAATAAAGACATTACTGATAGTGCTTATGTATTTGTAAAAGATGGTGAAATTGTTTATGCTGCTAAAGATTTATCAGAAGAAAAACTTGACGTATTAATTAATAAATACAAAAACAATGTAATTCCAGAAGATGAAATATATTATAAAACATTTACTACATATAAAGAATATATGAAATTAGTAGATAGTAAAAAAGTAACTATGACTGTATTTGGTAGAAATACTTGCGGTTGGTGTAATAAATTCAAACCAGTATATAATGATGTTGCTCATGAATATAATATTGATATTTATTATGTTGACTCTGATTCATTCAATTCTACAGAATATAGCAAAATTATCAATTCTGATTTAACTATTCCAGCAAAATGTAATAATGGAACTGAAGCAAAATTATCAGTTGGATTTGGAACTCCATTAACAATATTTACTAAGAATGGTAAATCTATTGATTGTATTTCTGGTTATACTAACAAAGACGGACTAGTTAAAGTTCTTAAAGATGTTGGTTTAATTAAATAATAGAAAGAGGATTATTATGGCTTCTACATATGATATTGTAAAAGATTTTAAAAGAAGGTATCCGCAAACCGTATGTTGGCGAGTAAAGAAACATTGTGCACTAATTGATCAAAACTTAAATAATCAAGAAAGAGTTTTATATGCCTTTGCTGCTCAAAATGATTTAACTCATGGGAGCATCTTTAATACCGCAGTTCTAGCACTTACTAATGAAAGAATTATTATTGCGCAAGATAGAATATTAGTCGGTTATAAAGTTTCAACTATAACGCCTGATCAATATAACGATATGCAAATAAATGCTGGTATTATTTGGGGAACAGTAACAATAGATACGCTAAAAGAAACGGTATTCTTTTCTAATATATCTAAAAAAGCCTTACCTGAAATACAAATTCAAATTTCTTCTTTTATGATAGAAGCAAAAAAGAAATACCATAGTAAAGAAAAGGATTCTAATTGAATTCTTTTTTTCAAAAAAGGAGTAGTAAAAAATGAAAAAATTTTATTTGTTTATAAGTATTATTTTATTAACATTTATTAGCTTTATTGTAATCATAAATATTCCTAAAAACTATGAATTAGAATATAAAATAAATGATATTACCATTAAAGAAAAATATATAAAAGAAGATGATGGGTATCAATATAATTTTATCTATAATGAAATCGATTATCCTATTTTTATTAAGAAAAAATATATTAAAAAAAGAAAACTTATCCAAGACATAAATATTAACTCTTTAGAAAAAGAAATTTGTTTAAACTTTAATTTAGATAAAAATTATAACTTATGTTCTAATGATGGCGCTTTAGTATCAATTAATACCTTATCTAAATCTTATTTAGATAAATACAATATTGCCTTAAAAGATGATTCTAAAATAAACACATATGAAAAAATCGATATTTATGATAACAGTTTAAACTACTATTTGTGGAATTATAAAGGTTTTATTAATATCAACAAAGAAAATAGCATTTTAGAAATTTTTAAAAATGACAATTATGATAATCCTTTAACGTATGAAAATGGTAAGTATTTAGTTTTTCCTGATTATGATTCAAAATATTACTTTAGAAAAATATATGTTTATAACGTTAAAGAAGAAAAATTAGAAAGTAAAGACTTTAATTATGACATTTCTTATGAAACATACTATTTAGGTGAAGTAGAAAATAAACTATATTTTATTGACAAGAAAAATAAAAATGAATTTTATTTAGATTTAGAAAACCTAAGCTATGAATTAGTCGGAAACTCAAAAAAAGGTTTTCAAATATATAATGGCAAAACCTTTGAAAAAGCTACTGTAAATAAGGTTATTGCTAGTGAAACCAAGTTTTATACTCATCCTTACCCAGTTCTATATACTCTAGAAGATAAAACTTTATATCAAGTAGTAGATAATAAAAAAATTAAAGTATCAAACTTAAAAATTGATAAAATAATTAAAACATCGGAAGATACCGTTTATTATTTAGTAAATGACACTTTATATAAATATAACAAGGAAACCAATGAAACCAAACTCTTAACTAATAAAGATTGGTCCTTTAATAATAATAATCGTATATTTATTTTTAATTAACACAATAGCCTAATATAGAATAACTTATATTAGGAGTTGATAAAATTGTTTAATATGTATAATGTAAATGATGAAAGTACTCATTCAAATAATGATTATTTTTCATACTATACAATCAAAAAAGGCGATAATCTATATCAGATTGCTAAAAAATACAACGTAAATCCCACACTTTTAGCGGTTTTAAATGGATTAAATGCTAGTGATTATATATATCCCGATCAAGTTATAATGGTACCTAAAGAAGGATTTGCTTACTATATTACTAAAGAAGGAGACACTTTAAATTTGGTCGCTAATACATTTAATACCAGTCCTAGTAATTTATTAAAATATAATCAAACTATTTACTTACAAGAAGGACAGTTACTAGTTAATAAAATAAAATAAATCCTATCATTTATTTTATTCTTTTTATTTGTTATAATACTTATAGAATAAAAGGAAGGTGAAATAGGAATGATTTTAAAAAAGCCTTACGCGTTTTTGATAAAATACTTTAAAATAATTCACTTAATATGTTTAATTTTAATAACTATTATCACCTATAACTTTCAAAAATTAGTAACCTTTTTTACTAATTACAATAATACCACTACTATTGGTGAAAAAGCGGGAAGCACTTATATATCGTTTATATTTTTAGTATTATGCCTTATTGTTGTTGCCTTTTTTATTATGATGTATTTCTTAATGCGAAAAAAAGACAAGCCCAATAAATTTTACTTATTAGGATCTATCTACTATGTAATAATATTCTTATCTTTAATATATGGAATAAATACTATAAATAGTCTCTACACAATAACAATGGACATTAAAGTTTTTAGAGCTTTACATGATATTTATTTAATATTATATTTACCGAATTTCCTTTTTGCTATTATGAGTTTCATTCGTGGCTTTGGCTTTGATATAAAAAAGTTTAACTTTAATAAAGATCTTGCTGAATTAGAAATAAAAAGTGAAGATAATGAAGAATTTGAATTTGTTCTTGGCACAGACAATTATGTTATTAAAAGAAAAATTCGTAGATACTTTAGGGAGCTAAAATACTACCTCATTGAAAATAAAATACTAGTAAGCATTATCTTAGGTGTAGCTGCCGTTATTCTTTTAATATCCCTATTTGTAAATCGTACCATAGTAAATAAAATATACCACGTAGGCGATACTATCACGACCTCCGAATTTACCATAAAACTAAATAAGGCTTATATAACTGCCAAAGATTACAAAGGAAATATTATTAAGGAAGATAAAAAATATGTTATATTAAATGCTACTATAAGCTCAAATAAAACTCCTAGTAAGTCACTAGCACCCGAATATATTTATATGTCCTTAGGAAAATATCGTATTTCTAATATAAAAACAACCCTTGCTGATTCTTTTAAAGATTTAGGAGCCAGCTATCAAAATTTTAAAATTACTGATAAAGAAGCTAATTATATTTTTGTTTTTGAAGTAGACAAGACTAAGTATTCTCGCTCATATGATTTAAATTTCTTTGATGGAATTTCTTATGATAAAGATAATAATTTAGTATACAATTATAAAGTAGCAAATATTAAACCTCAAAACATTGACTTAGAATTAAAAAGTGAAGATAAAAATTTAAATGATACCTTTTATATAGGTTCAAAATTATATGGAAATACGGAACTTTCTATTATAAAAACTAGTATTTCAGATAAATATGAATTTACTTATGATAAATGCGATGGCGAAACCTGTATGCCACTAACTGATATTGAATTTCCCGATAATTCATTATCTAATTCTTTATTAGCTCTAAACTATAATTTAATTATAGATGAAAATAGTGGTTTAAATGATTCTAATATGGCAAGTATTTTAACTAATTTAATAAAACTAAAATATATACAAAATGATGAATATAAGGAAGAAACTATTATATCTAAAACAAATAGTAATTTAAAAAATGTTTTATTAATAGATATTCCTAAATATATCGTATCATCAAATGAAATTTATATAGTTATTTCATCAAGAGAAAATAGCTATCAAATAAAAATAAAATAACGTCTAACCTTATCTTAGACGTTTTAAATTGCTATAATATAAATGAAAGTAGGTCATACCATGAATTATTTAATATGGGTAGTAATATATTTAGTTTTTTCTTTATGTTTTTCTCAAGGCTTTAAAAAAGTAAATAGATGTATGCAAAATGCTTCAGCCTTAACTGTTTTACTTGAGACCTTTACCGCCTTATTTGCTTTAATTTTATCCATTTTTTTCGAATTTAAAATGCCAAGTACCAACGTATTTTTCACGCTCTTTATTGTTACAATTATTTATGCGATGACGGACAGGTTAAATATAGAAGCTAGATATGGTTTAGAACCTTCTAATTTTAGTATGCTAAAACAACTATCTACCGTCTTCTTAATTATATTTGGTTTTATTTTCTTAAAAGAAAAAATTATTTTTAGTAAAATTCTAGGAACAATTATAATTATTTTATCTAATATCATGCTTGCTGTTAATAAAGAAGGAAAAATTTTCTTTAATAAATACTTTGTGTTTTGCATAATTTCTAATTTTCTCTTTGCTGTTGCTATGCTTATTAATGTTAATATCTCTAGTTATTTCAACATTGGTATCTATACCTTCATTACTGTTTTTATACCATCTTTAATAATTCGTCTTTTTGGTAAATTAAAAATAAAAGATTTAAAACAAGAATTTGCTTTATATAATAAACCTAAATTTATGTTAGTTAGTTTATCTTGGTGTATGATGTTAATATCTTCTGTAAAAGCTTATGAATATGGAGATGTTTCCGTTGTAGCGCCTCTTCTAACACTAACTGCTTTAACTAATACTATTTATGAATACTTTATAGATAAGAACAAACAACATTTTATATATAAACTAGTTATAAGTATTCTTATCTTAATAGGTGTTATTTTAATTAAGATATAAAAAAGACTATTACTAAAATAGTCATAAAGTAATAATCATTACTTATTTATTTATTGGAGCCATAAGGGGAAGAAGTATAACAACTTTTATTTTACTTTAAGTTATATTTTAGTATAAAATAGTTTAAACTTTCTTCAAGAATTTTTTCACCATCATTTATAACTTTTTCTTTATCATTTATATAATTTAATAAATCATTTTTTGTTTCTATCAAATATCTACCAACAACTTTAAATAAATCATAGCCATTGTATTCTTTTGTTATAATATTATCTTTTGAAAACGATAACTCATTTATTTTAGGTAATTTGCCATTATTTATTAATTTAATAATAATATTTTTGAATGTATTGGTTTTTATTAATTTATCAGTTGAACCATCAAAATTACTAGCAAGTGATTCATCAAGCCATACAATTCTATCAATATTATTTTTTTCATAGACAAATTTAGAAAATAGCAAATGAAAACTTTCATGAGCAAGTGTATTAAATCTTTCGTAAGGATTATTTTTATCAAGTAATATTTGTGTTTCCCCACCATAGAAACATCCTGTAGCCCATTTTGGAGGTAATGATGAATTAGGAGCAGATACTTCTTTAATTCTATCAATAAAGTCATCATGATTTATTAGAAATGCTCCTTTTATTTTTTCGTAGTTTTGTTCCTTAAAAAATGACAAAAACTCTTTTAATTTATCCGTTGAATAATTTAAAACTTCTTCACCATAATTTTTTAATGATGATGGAATCATTATTTCGAAATAATCATTTGTAATAGTTATATAATTTTTCATTTTATCACCTCTTAGATTAAATTAATTTATTAAAATATTAACAAGCTAATTGGTATGTCAATTTGCAAGTGTGTTTCTAATTTTTTTAACCAAATTAATCTTATATATGTATTTTATCATAAATTTTTGTATTATAAAACTCGAACTATAAAAGTTCGAGTTTCCTATCAATCTGGAGGGGCCTACCGGATTTGAACCGGTGCTCAGGGAGTTGCAGTCCCTTGCCTTACCACTTGGCTAAAGCCCCATTAACCACTTGCAAATATTATTTTACCTTATTCTTAAAGTAATGTCAATTATCCTTGAAGTGTCTATTATAAATTATGCAAAATTTAAAATATGTATGTTATAAAACAGATTGAATTGACAAAAAATTATTAACTTAGATATAATAAAATTGGTGATTTCATGAAAACTTGTGCATTAATATACAACCCAAATAGTGGTCATATTTTTAACAAAAAATATCTAAAGGAGTATAAGCAAATTCTTCTTAAAAACGATTATAATCCTAAGTTTATTGGTACGGAATATAGTGGCCATGCTAAAGAAATTGTAAACCATCTAGAAAAAGTAGATTTAGTAATTTCCATGGGTGGCGATGGTACTTTTAATGAGGTAATGTCTGGTAATTTAGAAAGAAAAAATCCTTTAATTTTAGCCCATATTCCTGTTGGAACAACTAATGATGTCGGTGTAATGTTTGGTTATGGAAAAGACATAAAGAAAAATTTAAAACTACTTTTAGATGGAGTTATTAAAGAAACGGACATTTGTGTTATTAATGGAAGACCTTTTGTATATGTGGCTGGATTTGGCAAATTTATGCAAATTCCTTATAATACCCCGCGCAAACTTAAGAAAAAATACGGCTATATGGCTTATCTTATTGAAGGCGCAAAGGACTTTTTTAGTCCTACCAAATTGTATAATATAACCTATCATGTAAATGGCATTACTAGAACTGGTTTATATTCATTTATGCTTATTTCTAACGCCAATCGCATTGCAGGTATAAATAATTTCTATAGAGATGTAAAATTAGATGATGATCAGTTTGAAGTGCTATTTTGCAATTTTCGTCGCCGCATCGATATTATCAGAACCTTTGCCAAATTAATGACCACCGATGCTGCCAAAGTATCTGGTATCGAGTTTTACAAAACAAATAAAATTGACATCAAATTTGAAGACTACCCTAAAAAAGCTTGGTGTATCGATGGAGAAAAACTAGATAGAGCCGTTCTTAACTATGAAATTTATAATATTCGTAATGTCAAAATAATGATGCCAAGAAAAAATATTGACAAAATATTTGTAAATAAAAAAGTTTAGATTTTCTTAAATATTCTAAACTTTTTCTTTTTCTTAAAATTCATATTAATTAATACTGTCCCAATAAGAGAAATACTACTAATTATAAGCCCTAAATTATAATAAGGAATTTTATACTTAAGTATAACTTCATGCTCGCCAGCACTTAAATCAAACCCGAGTAAAGCATTTCCAATAGTATAGGTTTCTTCTTTTTCCCCATCAACATATACTTCCCAGCCTTCATCATATGGAATAGAAGTATAAATAGCGGCATCTTTCTCTAAATCAGATAATGCTAAAATGTAATTTTCCTTAAATTCACTAATAGTTAACTTATTATTTAAATAATAGTTATACGCTTCATCAAGCGCTTTTGTAGAAACACTATAAACTTCAAAAGTATCATCAACATAAGTATTATATCCTACATAAAAAACAATTTCATCATCTAATCCTTTATCTTTAACAATAAATTTTTCATTATAATCAACATTTTCATCAACACTTATATTTTTAACGTCATTAATCGCACTAGTATCATCATTTAAATAATATAATTTATGATTATTATAAACAAAGTTAATATTAGAATCATTTATATAAAAATAATAATTTTCACCCGTATTTTTCATAACATATTTAACAACTACAATATCATCCTTTTTTATCACTTCTTTTGTTGTAATAAAGTTATTCTTATAAAATACTTTATCAATTCCCGTAGTTTTATAAACAAAGTCATTTTGATTTTTAAAGGGACTAATAAAATTATAATTCCAATTATTAATATTTTTATTAACTCCAAACATTAATCCTATCGCATATTTACTTTTATAAATATCGTTATTACCTTCATAATACAAAGTATAATCATCATCATTATCTCTATGACCAATAACATATTTTAAATTAAACATTATATTATATATTGGTGTATTATTTTTATAATAAAAACTATTAATGTTATTTCCTGGCATTCCTAAATTATTTACTAAAATTGCCAAATTTTCATATTCCATTGAACTAAAAGCCATCACTCCAGGATAACCATACCAAGAATTATCATTAAAAGAAAGCATATATTCTCTTTCAATTCTATAAAATTCACTATTATTATCACTTACAAATTTTAAATCCTCTTTTAAAGAATCATAATCATCATAAAAGCTTTTTAAATCATGAGTTATTCCCCAATTATTATTAATCCCAATTATACACTCAAATACAGCTGCTATTATTGTAAATACTGGAGCCCATTTCTTAACATTATCAAAATATTTAATTAGTATATACACTAAATACATAATCGTAATAATAATCGCGTTAAGAAGTAACATTTTATCGGTTATATTTGCAAAGCTTAATAATTTAGCCCCTAAAATAAATAGTAAACATATTATATAGGTAACAGTTACCCAAACCGGTTTTATTTCTTTAATGTCTTTTACTGCGTAAGCTCCAATAATAATTAAAACAAATGAATATATAAAAGAATAGCGGTATGGTAAATCATTTGGTACGTGAAATGCATGCCATATAAAATCAAGTGGTGCTACAATATAACTAATCATTAAGAAAGCTACTAAAAATAAATAAGAAAATTTAATTTTGACATCGATTTTAGGATTTATTATAAAAAGAATTAATAGTGCTACAAGCGTAATTCCACATGAAATATTAGGAGCAGATGTTATACCAGATTTTAACACGGTGCTTCCTACTGCACTCAAATGATTAAAAATAAATTCCTTAAAAGTAAAACTATAATACTGGCTTGTTGGGAAAACATCACTTGTTGCACTAATGCCTTTAATCGCATTATATAGTGGTACTAAAAAGAATGCGCAAAGTCCCGCTGCCAAAAGAGAAGAAACTCCAAATATTAAACATTTCTTAAGAATTTTTTTAAATTCAAACTTATCAAATTTTATAAACATATATAATACGAAATATAAAGCACTAAATAAACATAACATATAAGCAATAAAATAATTTGCAAAGAGCATTATACTTAAACTTATTATATATAATAACGGTTTTTTATTATTAACTATATTTTCAATTCCTAAAGTAATTAAAGGCAAAAATGCCATTCCGTCCAGCCACATGATATTCCAGTAATAAGCGGTAAAATAAGCTGAAAAAGCATATAAGATTGATAATGTTATAAAAAACAAATTATTATAATTGTTAAATTTTTTTCTTAAATAATAGTTTATAGTTCCTGCGGCGGCTACTGCCTTAAGACCAATTATTACTGAATAAGACATTAATAAATCACTGTGTTTAAATAATAATAAAATTATATTAAAAGGACTAGATAAATAATTAAAAAAATTTCTGAAAAATGGTAATCCCATTCCCATATAGAAGGAATATACTAAATTTTGCCCGTTTCTAATTCTATCTACAAGTTCTCCTAGCATCGGTCCATATTGATGAAAAAAATCAATAGTTAATAATGATTTGCTTCCAAAAGGCGCTACATCTTGTAAATAATAAACAGTACTAATAACTACCATCGCACAAATTAAAGTTACTAATAACATTCTATTTCTTTTCGCAAATTTTTTTATTCTTTTCATAAAAACCTGTCTCCCTATAAGATAATTATAACAATAATAATTTTAATATTATATCTTTTTCTTGCAAAAATCGTTTATTTGTTGTATTATTAACCAAGTTTGAAAGAAGTGGATTTATATGGATAAAATCATAAATATTGCCGTTGTGGCACACGTTGATGCTGGTAAAAGTACATTAGTAGATGCCTTATTAGAACAAAATGGTGCTTTTAATCCTCGTAATGAACAAGTAGAATGTATTATGGATAGTAATGATCTTGAAAGAGAAAGAGGAATTACCATTTATTCTAAAAACTGTGCAATTAGATATAAAGATTATAAAATCAACATCGTAGATACTCCTGGTCATGCAGATTTTTCTTCAGAAGTAGAACGTGTTATTAAAACAGTTGATACAGTTATTTTATTAGTTGACTCAGCCGAAGGCCCAATGCCTCAAACCAGATTTGTTCTAAAAAAAGCCTTAGAGCATAACTTAAAACCTATTTTATTTATTAACAAAATTGATAAAAAAGATGCTCGTGCTGAAGAAGTAGTAAACATGACATTTGACTTATTCTGTGAATTAAATGCGACAGATGAACAACTTGATTTCCCAATTATATATGGTGTTGCTCGTGATGGCATTGCTAAATATTCTTTAGATGACGATAATACAACCATTGAACCCCTTTTAGAAACAATCTTAAAACAATGTAAACCTTATGAAGGTAGTATAAGTGATAACCTACAACTTCAAATTTCAAATTTAGCATACGATGACTATATTGGTAGATTAGGTATTGGTCGTATTACCAAAGGAATGATTAAAACTGGTGAAAATGTTACTTTAGTAAAAAATAATGGTAACGTTGAAAACTTTAAAATTAGCAAACTTTATGTTAATGAAGGTATTAATAAAGTAGAGAAAAAAGAAGCCTATTATGGTGATATCGTTACAATTGCTGGTTGTCCTGATATTTCTATTGGTGATACCATTTGTACATTAAATGCACCTGACCCTCTACCTCCAATTGAAATTGAGAAACCTACATTAAGTATGAATTTCCTAGTTAATAACGGACCTTTTGCTGGTCAAAGTGGCAAATTCTTAACAACTAGACATATTAAAGAAAGATTAGAAAGAGAATTACAAACTAACGTAGGCTTAGAAGTAGAAGAATTACCTTCATCAGATGGTTATAAAGTAAGTGGCCGTGGTGAACTTCATTTATCAATTCTTTTAGAAAATATGCGTAGAGAAGGCTATGAACTATGCGTAAGTAAACCTGAAGTATTATTTAAAGAAATAGATGGCGTTAAATGTGAACCATTTGAAACTGTAACTATCAATACCCCTAATGAATATGCTAGTACTGTTATCAATGCCCTTCAAGAAAGAAAAGCCCTTTTACAAAAAATGGAACAAGAAGAAAATTATACTCATTTAGAATTTAGTGCTCCAACTAGAGGCTTAATTGGCTATCGTAGTAGTTTCATTACTGATACTAAAGGTGAAGGAATTATGGTTAGAAGTTTCTCTGACTATAAACCATATGCTGGTAAAATTCAAACCCGTAAAAATGGTGTTTTAGTAAGTATGGAAACGGGCAAATCTTTAGGTTATTCTTTATTCAACTTACAAGAAAGAGGGTCTTTAATTATTGGCCCTGCCGTTGATGTGTATGTTGGTATGATCGTAGGTATTAACAATCGTGAGAATGATCTTAATGTTAATCCTTGTAAAAATAAGGAAATGTCTAATACCAGAAGTAAAAGTAGTGATGAAGCGATCAATCTTGTAACTCCAAAAACTTTCTCTCTAGAAGAAGCCCTAGAGTTTATTGAAGATGATGAACTAGTTGAAGTTACTCCTGCTGTTATTAGAATGAGAAAAAAGATTCTTGATCCTAAAGAAAGATATCGTGAAAATAGATAAGATGGTAATTAAAACCGTCTTTTTATTTTTTCTAACTCTTCATTCATTATTCTAATCATTTTTTCTAGTCTTTCAATATCCACGTTTTCAAAATTAAAGTTCTCCCCATTTCCGCTTAATTCACTTTCAAAAATATCGGATATAATTGGTCCATTTGCTGCTTCATTTCTCGTTCTTCTTCGGTTTTCATTTAACTGCAAAAACGCCGCGTTTGTTTCTAATATTTGTCCTACTAACATAAACCAGTTTCCAATCGCGTTTTGTTCTACAGCATTAAAATTACCAATTAATGCATATCCTATAATGACTCCTGTTAAAGTATCAATTTTAGGATCTATTTCCGGCGGAAATCTTTTCATAATAAATTATATACTTAAATAGTAAAAACTATAATAATTTGTTATAATATTCATATGAAAGAAGGTAAGAAAATGGAATTAAAAGGAAGTAAAACAGAGAAAAACTTAATGACTGCTTTTGCGGGAGAAAGCGAAGCACGTAATAAATATACTTATTATGCTTCAAAGGCTAGAAAAGATGGTTATGAACAAATCGCTGCCATTTTTGAAGAAACTGCTCAAAATGAAAAAGAACACGCTAAACTATGGTTTAAAGCCCTAAATGGTGGTGAAATCGGTTCTACATTAGATAACCTAAAAGATGCCGCTAATGGCGAAAATTTTGAATGGACAAAAATGTATAAAGAATTTAGTGAAACTGCTAAAGAAGAAGGTTTTGATGAAATTGCTTTCTTATTTGAAAAAGTTGGTGAAATTGAAAAACATCATGAAGAAAGATATTTAAAACTAGTTGCCAATATAAATGATAATTTAGTATTTAGTAAAGGTGAGGAAAAAATTTGGATTTGCCGTAACTGTGGACATATTACCTATGGTCAAAATGCTCCAGAAGTGTGCCCAGTATGTAAGCATCCTCAAAGTTTTATGGAATTAAAAGCTGAAAATTATTAATGAAAAAAGGAAATATTACTTAACCATATTTCCTTTTATTGTTCTTCAAATTTAACCGAAGGATAAAATTCCTTAGCCAGCAAATTTTTAGCCTGTAATCTTTTAAACGCAAAATCATTAAGAACTAAATCGAATTCACCAATAAATTCATACAAAGTTGGATTAAATGCTAACTTTTCTTTATTGAAATCATTATATATACTATCAGGATTAAAATCACTCGCAGCCCCATTCATATCTAAGAAATCATAATCATCTTTATACTTATTAATAATATAATTATATATAAAGTAATTTGGATACAAATCTTTAAGAGATTTATCATAACCATTTAATATAATACTAACTCTATTTTTATACTTGATGATTAATACTCCACCAATATATTTAAATTTATTTTTTCTAAGTCCTTCAGTGGCACTTACAATTTCATCTTTTAATATTAATAAATCTCTATCAGACTGCATTTTTGCATTTAAATTTTCTTCGGTATTATTATTTTGAATTAACTCATTATAATAATTGTTATTTTCAAGTTCTTTTTCATATTCTTTTCTAGCGCTAATTAAATATTCCTCATAATCAACTTTTAGCAAAAATAGTTCGGCATCTTCGTTAAAAGTATTTAATATATTTCGGTAGTAATTAATATTTTCATATGTTTCATTTTTAACAACATTATAAAGTGTCGCGATATCCTTATTAGTTGCCGTCTCGATAAAAAGACCTTTTTTCTCAGAAGCTTTTACTTTTTCTTTTGTCTCATCACTTAAATCTTCAAATTTGTAAGTTTTTAAATTAATATAAGGATTGATTCTCGGCATAATAAAATCTAATGGCTTAATTTCTCTTCTACGTTTAAATCCTAAATCCTTTAAAACATCAATAATATTTACATTTTGATTATACGCTGGCATATATCCATTTCTAGGAATTAACTGACCAATTATAATCTCGGGATTAATTTTTAAAAAAGCACAATCTCTTTTCTTATAATATTCTGCTAAGTCCTTAAAAAACATACCTGTTAGTTCTGTATTATAATAATCAATTAAAAC
The DNA here is from genome assembly GCA_934098375.1 of uncultured Bacilli bacterium. Taxonomy (GTDB): domain Bacteria; phylum Bacillota_I; class Bacilli_A; order RF39; family UBA660; genus CAG-533. The sequence goes on along the minus strand of CAKOOC010000001.1, from coordinate 13,740 downwards.
TCCCTTAGGTGCATAAGCAAACTTATAAATTACCATCATTTTTTTATTTAATATTAAAGATGCTGCTACCAAATTATTACTATCATCTTTATATCCTATATAATCGTAGTTAAAACCTTTTTCACCCATTAATTTTGCATAAGTGATAGTTTGACAATAATTTCTTAAAGGATGATTTGCTGCAAAATCGCTAAATTCTTGCATTGTTAATTCAACTACTCTCATTTAAAACACCTCGTAAGTATTATAACATAGACTGTAAATATATGTTAATATTCTTGCCTTAAATTGACAATTATTTTATAATTTTAGTAGATAATGGGAGGAATTTATGAAAATTAAAAATATTTATGCAAGAGAAATTTTAGATTCAAGAGGTAATCCAACTGTTGAAACCGAGCTTACTTTAGAAAATGGTGTTAAAGTAATGGCATCTGTACCATCAGGAGCATCAACTGGAACTAACGAAGCCCTTGAACTACGTGATGGTGATGAAAGATATCATGGAAAAGGGGTAACGAAGGCAGTTAATAACGTAAATGAAATCATTAAACCAGCTCTAATAAATCACGAATTAAATCAAGAAAAAATAGACAAATTATTACTTAGTCTAGATGGTACTAAATTTAAAACTAATTTAGGTGCTAATGCTATCCTAAGTGTATCTTTATGTGTTATGAAAGCCATTGCATTAACAGAGAATAAAGAACTTTACCAAATATTTGATGGCCCATATACAATGCCTTATCCAATGATGAATATTATTAATGGTGGTGTTCATGCTTCAAGTGGTCTTGAAATTCAAGAATTTATGATTGTACCTATGCAAAGTACTTTTAAAGAAAGATTAAGATGTGGCTCTGAAGTATTTCAAACTTTAAAAGGTATTTTAAAAGAGGAAGGATATTCTACCGCTGTAGGTGATGAAGGTGGTTTTGCACCTAATTTTAAATCTATCGAAGACGCTCTTGACCATATTATGAAGTCTATAACAAAAGCTGGATATACTCCTAAAGAGGATGTATCTATCGCGCTTGACTGTGCCGCTTCAGAATTTTATGACGGTGAAAAATATACTATTAATAAGCAAAAAATAACTAAAGAACAGTTAATTAACTACTACCTTAAACTAATAGATACTTATCCAATTATCAGTATTGAAGATGCTTTCAGTGAAAATGATATTGACTCTATCAAACAATTAACCGCTTTAGTAAAAGATAAAATAATGCTTGTTGGTGATGATTATTTTGTAACTAATATTGAATATTTAGAAAAAGGAATTACGGAAAAGTATAATAATTCAATTCTTTTAAAAGCTAATCAAATTGGTACTATCACCGAAATGCTAGAAACTATTAAATTAGCAAAAGAAAATAATTTTAAAACCATAATATCTCATCGAAGTGGAGAAACCGAAGATACCTTCATTGCTGATTTAGCCGTTGGTTTAAATTTAGGTTTTATCAAAACTGGTTCCTTATGCCGTGGTGAAAGAATTTGCAAATACAATAGATTACTTAGAATTGAAGAACAAATAGAATCTTAATTAAAATTCTCTAAAATATATCATATATAATTATTCGAAACTAAACCAATTGACATCAAAAGCGGTTTTTGATAATATACAGACTCAAAGGAGGGTAAAGAATGAAAACATTAAAGTTAGCTATGAAAAAGCATTCTATTTTAAAAGGAATTGTTATGTTTCATAAAGACAGCTGCTGTAGTGCCAGAGCTTAACAAAGAGAGTTGTAAGCTCTCTTTGTTAATATTTGCTAATATGTTATCATTCAAAAAAATATGAAATATAAATGGAGTATGTTTACTTATCATGTTAAGTCAAAAGAAGGAATTATTATTTATAATTTCATAAATCATGGAGCAGTTTTATTAGAAGATAGCATTTATAAATCAATTCTATGTAATCAGAATGATTATAAAGCAGAGAGAAAAAAATTAATTAAACAGGAATTTATTGTACCAATAGAAACGGATGAAAAAGAATTATTCATGAATTCATTATTAAAAGAATGGAATAATTGTGGTTTCTTGGGATTACATATATTGACAACAACTGGTTGTAACTTTAAATGTCCATATTGTTATCAATGTGGTATAAAAGCAAATCATTTGAAAGAAGAAAATCTTAATAAGGAAATCGAATTTTTAGACAAATATATAAAAGATAATAATATTCATGAGTGTAGAATTGAAATAACTGGTGGAGAACCTACTATAAATTGGGGCATAGTTGAAAAAATGTTACCTAGTTTAAAGAAAATTTTTAAAAAAAATAAAGTTAAATATGAAACATTAATTGTAACAAATGGTTTGTTGTTAACTAAAGAAAAAGCAGATTTATTAGCAAAATATAATTGGCAGCGTCTGCAATTAACTATAGATGGAGTAGAAAACATACATAATAAAAGAAGAGTTAACAAAGGAAAAGAAAACTCTTTTAAAACAATAATTAAAAACCTAGATTATGTTATATTTAATAATAAGATTAATAAAGTAAACTTAAGAATAAATTATGATAATTCTAATATTGATAGCATCCCTCAACTATTAGATTTTTTGAAAGAACGTTATGGGACTGAAAAGCTTATTATTTCTTTAGGATTAATTACTAAAACCGTAGATGACGCAAATTCTAATTTATTTATTGAAAAAAATGGAATAAATGAAAATGAATTCAAGGATGCTTATATTAAATTATATACAAAATTAAAAGAAAAAGGCTTTACAGTTAGTGACATTTTTTCATTTGATGGGCTATGTACTGCAAAATTAAAACATGGGTTTTTGCTTCAACCAGACGGAAAAATAATTAAATGTGTTAGTGGCGTAGGCAGAGAAGAATTTATTATAGGCGATTATTTAGAAGGGAATATATCAGACGAAAATTATCTTTATCCGGAATTATATAAAGAATGTTTAGATAAAGAATGCCCATTTTTACCTATATGTCATACGGGTTGTAGATTTGATGCTTATATAAAAAATAAGGATAAAAGAAAAAACAATTGCAAACGAGTTTTATTAGAAGAAATCAATAGTGAATTATTAAAGATTAATTATGAAAGGAAAGATTAAATTGTTAGAATTTAATAACGTTAGTATTACCTTACTTAAAGATGGAAGGCCGATAGTAAAAGATTTTACATTTGTGTTACATCAAGGTGAAAAAATCGCTATAATTGGTGAAGAAGGAAATGGAAAAAGTACGCTACTTAAATCAGTCGTTCATCGTCAAAGTGTTGAAAAATACGCTACTGTAAAAGGGACTATAAATACTCAAGGTAAACACATAGGCTATTTGGAACAAGCTCTCGATCCAAAATGGAATAATGAGCCCACAATAAATTTCTTTTTAAAAGATTTTCCGGATGATGAATTAGATTATGACAATTATAATTTAATAAATGATATATACTCTTATATTGCTAAATTCGGCTTAAGAGAATCAATTTTAGATGATAATGAGATAATTGGAAATTTATCAGGCGGTGAAAAAGTTAAGTTACAAATAATTAAAATATTGTGCCATAAACCAGATATTTTGCTTATGGACGAGCCAACAAACGATATTGATATAGATACATTAGAATGGTTAGAAAATTTTATAAATAATGCAAGCACCCCGATTTTATATGTTTCACATGACGAAACATTATTAGACCACACCGCAACTGGGATAATTCATTTAGAACAAATCAAAAGAAAAACGGAATGCAGACACACAATTGCGTATGTTCCATATAAAGAATACATAGACCAAAGAATTAGAAGATTATCTCATCAAGAACAGGTTGCCAAAAAAGAAAGAAGCGACTATAACAAACAAATGGCTGGATTTAGAGAAGTTTATCAAAAAGTAGAACATCAACAAAATACTATTACAAGAGCAGACCCACATGGAGCTGCACTATTAAAAAAGAAAATGAAATCATTAAAATCTCAAGAAAAAAGATATGAAAGAGAAAAATCGGAATTTGTAGAAATGCCAGATGTTGAAGAGGCAATCAACTTACAAAACGCCAGTATTGAAAAAATACCAAATGGCAAAAATATATTAAATTTAGCTCTACCATCACTTACAGTGAATGGAAATGAACTAGCAAAAAACATAAATTTAATGGTTTTCGGAAGGGAACACATAGTTATAATCGGTCATAATGGTTCAGGAAAAACGACATTAATTAAACATATATATGACATACTACAGCAAAAAAATGATATAAAATTAGGATATATGCCACAAGATTATGAAGACCTTTTGGATGCAGAAATGTCACCAATTGATTTATTAACGAAAAACAATAAAACAAAAGAATTTATGACAAAAGCAAGAACATATTTAGGAAGTTTAAAATTCACCCCAGAGGAAGTAACAAATAAAATTAAATATTTAAGTGGAGGTCAAAAAGCAAAATTGCTTCTTCTGAAGCTGATTTTGGATGAAGCAAATGTATTAATATTAGACGAACCGACCAGAAATTTAAGTCCCCTATCAAATCCAGTAATAAGAAAATTATTACAGGATTTTCCCGGAACTATAATAAGTGTTAGTCATGATAGAAAATACATTGAAGAAGTTTGCGATAAAATTTATGAATTAACTCCTAATGGATTAATATTTAGAAATACTTATAAAAAAAACAATCAGGTAATTTCATTTAATTAGTGGTGAAATAATGAAAAAAGAAATTGAACAACTAAAAAAGAATATTGAAATAATAGATAAATTTATAATTGATAAAGAATGGAATCAAATCTTTAAAATTCTTTTTATTACTGATAATGGCTTAGCAAGAAATATCATAAATTCTATCAATAGAATTCCAAAAACAAGAATAACCGATTTTGATTATGAAAAAAATTTTGAAGCATTTAGAGAAAAATATTATTATTATAAAAATAAAGCATCAAAAGTTAATGAAATTAATAAGAAATGGTTATTTTTTCTTAAAGCATACACTTTTTACGCACTAATTGAAGTAATTACAGAAGGATCAATTATAACTAGTAAATTACATAATCATTTAAAAAAGAAATATAAAAATGATTTTTTAAATATATTGAGTGATGTTGATAAAAATGATCCTTCAAAATTAACAAATATAAAAAGTAATAAAAAAGAAGTAAATATAGATGATAAATATATTAAACTATATTTATTGATGAAAAAGTGGCAAGATAACCAACATTTATTTCATGACGCGGAAGTAGGAGCTGCTTTTGTAACTTTAAGTAAACAATTTTATGAATATGTGCATGAAAATAAGCCATACCTAAAAGATATTAAAGGTTATGATTTATTATTATTATACAATCTTGATAATTTATCAATAATATCAATTAAAGATTTATATAAATACAAACTTGTAGGTGCTGATAAAAATTTAAATAGGATTATTGGTGGTAAAGCGTATGGGTTATTAAATTTAAGTTATAATAATTTTAAAATACCCAAAACATACGTTATACCTGTTGGCTCAATATTAAAAAAAGATTATATAAAAGAATTAGATAAATTGAATTTTAAAACATTTTCAGTCAGAAGTTCAGCAACAGTTGAAGATAATATTAAAAATTCATTTGCAGGTATATTTAAAACAAAGTTAAATATTAAAAAATCTTATCTAAAAGAGTCAATAACTGAAGTAGCAAATTCTATTTACGAACCTCAAGTAGATATTTATAAAAATTATTTTAAAACTCAACAGCCATATATGGCTGTAATAATCCAAAATTATATTGCACCGGATAAAGCGGGAGTATGGATTGGACAAACTCTAAAAAGTGGTATGTTTGAATATGTAAAAGGGTCCGGAGAAAAACTAGTAAATGGAAAGTGCACACCAATTAACGAAAAATGTCCGAATTCAAATGGGATTAAAATAAAAAATGTACTCTTAGGTGATTTATTTCTTCATGCCCAAGAAAAATTTTTAATACCATGCGATTTTGAATGGTGTATTAAGAATAATAATTTAATATGGTTACAATTCAGACCTGTTACAACTAAAATGAAATATAAAAAGATAAGTAAAACTTCTTTAATAAAGGGATGCCCATGTTCTGGCGGAATTGTTCAGGGGAAACCATTTTTCTTTAAAGAACCAAATAATGCAAGCTTTAATAATATTTTACTAGCAGATTATACAGATCCTTCTTGGTTAGAATTAATGATACACTCTAAAGCCGTCGTAACCGCTGAAGGTGGCTTTTTATCACATGCTGCTATAATTTCTAGAGAACTAAACATACCTTGTATATCTGGAATTGGTTATAATAACATAGATAAGTTAAAAAGTAGCACATTAATTGAAGTTAATGGAAATACTGGATTGATTAAAATTATTAAATAATGCAAATACTTTTTTACCCTCAACGTCCTCAACATCAAATATTTTCTTGCAAATTTCATCTCTTTATGTTAAATTATTACATGTCAGGTGATGAATATGGAAACAGCTCTATTAATTGTATCAATATTACTAATTGCCATTGTACTTTTACAAAGCAACAAAGCAAGTGATGGCGGACAAATTATAACTGGTGGTAATACCGAATTATTTTCTAACCAAAAAGAAAGAGGATCAGAACTATTAATAAGTAGAATTACTCTTGTTTTAGGGTTAGCCTTCTTTGTATTATCATTCTTAATATACATGAGTTAATTTAAATGCCTGTTGGCATTTTTTTCTTGCTTAAAAACCATTAAAAAAACTAAAAATAAAATTAAAAATCATGATATAATATTAAATATAATAGGAGGAACTATGAAAGAAGAAATATTAAAACTATTAGATGACAAATATGAGGCTTTAGATTTAATTGAAATAAATGATTTACTTAATCTAACAACGCCAGAAGACTTAAAATTATTAGAAAAAACTTTAAATGCTTTAGTAGATGAATGCGTTCTTTATAAAACCAAAAAAGATAAGTATATATTGTATAAAAACAATCCTGGTTTAAAAGCCGGAAAAATTAGCATTAATAAATCTGGTAATGGTTTTCTTCTTCTAGAAGGTGATGACTTATATATCGATTATGTCAATTTAAATGGTGCGATTGATGGCGATGAAGTACTTGTTGAAGTTATAACATATAAAGGAAAAAGTGAAGGTAAAGTCCTAAAAATCTTAAAAAGAAATGTAAAAAATATTGTAGGGGAAATTCTATTTAAAAATGATACACCAACCCTTATTTTAGATGATAAAAAGAAAAAAATCACGGTCGAACTAGATCCTAATACAACTCATAACTGTGTTGATGGAACTAAAGTAGCCGTAAATTTAGTAAAAGAAAAAAGCCGCAATAACTACATTGGTAAAGTTGTAAGTGTTCTTGGCCATAAAGATGACCCCGGAGTAGACATCAAATCCATTGCTTGCAAATATGAAATTTATGAAGAATTTTCTAAAGAAGCAAATGAAATGGCTAATAGTTTACCTATCATGGTAGAAGAAAAAGATTTAAAAAATCGTAAAGACTTAACAAATGAAGTAATATTTACTATCGATGGTGATGATACTAAAGATATTGATGATGCTATTAGTTTACAAACAAATTATGATTATTATACCTTAGGAGTTCATATTGCTGATGTAAGTTATTATGTTACTAAAGATAGTCCTTTAGATAAAGATGCTTTTAGAAGAGGTACCAGTTCTTATCTTGCTGATTCAGTTATACCAATGCTTCCTCATAAACTATCTAATGGAATTTGCTCATTAAACCCTAATGTTGTAAGATTAACAATTTCATGCGTTATGGATATTGACTTTAATGGTAACGTAATAAAATATGATATCTTTCCAAGTTATATAAAATCATCTAAAAAAATGACCTATAATAAGGTTAATGATATTTTAATGAATAATATTGTAGATCCAGAATATGAACCATTTAAGGACATTTTAATTGAGATGAATAAACTTGCTAAAATATTAAGAAGACATAAAGAAAAACGTGGATACATAGATTTTGAAATAGATGAACCTAAGTTAATCTGTGATAATATGGGAAAATGTATTGATGTTAAAAGACGTTTACGCTTTGATGCTGAAAAAATGATTGAAGATTTTATGATTGCCGCTAATGAAACTGTCGCATCTCACATTTATAATATGGGCTTACCATTTATATATCGTGTTCACGGCACTCCTAAACCAGAAAAAATTGAAGATTTTATTCACTTAGTAAGTCAAATGGGTTATAAAATAGTAGGTAAATTTAAAGATAACATTAAACCAACTTCTCTTCAAAAAATGTTAAATCAAATAAATGATAAACCAGAATATCCTATATTATCAGAAATTCTTCTTCGTTCAATGCAAAAAGCCATTTACTCTAAAGATAACATTGGCCACTTTGGTTTAGGAAGTAGATGCTATACACATTTTACAAGTCCTATCAGAAGATATCCGGATTTAAATGTTCATAGACTTTTAAGAATTTATCTATTTGAAAATAAATTAGATGATAATGTTATCGATTATTGGAATGAAAATTTAGAATATATTACCGCTAATTGTAGTGAAAGAGAAAGAGCTGCAGTCGATGCTGAAAGAGAAGTAGACGATATGAAAATGGCTGAATTTATGGAAAGCAAAATTGGCTGTGTCTATGAAGGAACTATCAGTGGTGTTAATAGTTTTGGTATGTTTGTTGTATTAGATAATTTAGTAGAAGGCCTTGTTCATGTAAATACAATGGATAACGATTTTTACACCTATGTTCCTGAATGCTTTTCCCTTATTGGTCATGAAAGCAAAAAAAGATATCGCTTAGGTGATAAAGTAAAAGTTAAGGTAGTATCTGCTTCTAAAGAGGCTAAAACAATTGATTTTGTCTTACTGGATGGTGATAAACGTGGAAATAAAAAATAGAAAAGCGTACTTTGATTATTTTATTGAAAAAGAAATAGAAGCAGGCATTGTATTAACCGGCACGGAAATAAAATCTATTCGAAATGGTAGTTGTAATTTAAAAGATTCATATGCCAAAATCAAAAATAGTGAAGTATATGTAATAAATATGTTCATTTCTAAATATGATGATGGCAACCGCTTTAATCACGACGAAAGAAGAACTAGAAAACTATTATTACATAAAGCCGAAATAAAACGTTTACTAGAATATACTAGTAAAGAAGGTTATACTTTAATTCCTTTAAAATTATATTTTAAAAATCAAAAAGCAAAAATTTTAATTGGCGTATGTAAAGGAAAACACAATTACGATAAACGAAGAGCTATTAAAGAAAGAGAATTAAAAAAGGAAGCCGTAAATTTTTAAAAGTAGGAATAAAAAGTAGGTTAATTTATAAAAGAATCTCCAATAAGAGATTTTTTTATTTTATTTATTAAATTTTGATATTATTTTTATAAAATTGTGCTATAATGTCTAAAGACTAATCGTATTATAAAAACAATAAAAAATTTTTTCAAGAGAGAACTAAGGTATAAATACTTTAATGCTAGAATTTATAATAATTGAAGATGATAAAAAATATCAAAAACTTTATCAAAAGATTATTAGGACCATAATGTTTAATAAAAATGAAAACTATGAATTAACGTTAATTGAAGAACTTAATAGTAGACATTTATTAGAATTAAAGAATAAAATAACTTATAAAATTTTTCTTGTTAACATTGATAATGCCAAAAACCTAAAATTTATATCCGACTTAAGAAAGCATGATTTAGATTCAGAAATAATTCTACTTACAAAATTTAAAAAACTTAATTTAACAATTCCTAAAATATATAGAGTTATTGAAAAGAATTATCTTCTTTCCCAAATTTTAGAAAATGATATTACTAATATTATCAATGTAAACTATGATGATAAAAAATTTATTCATATTGGTAAGCAAGGCATTCTTCAGTTATTTTTAAAAGAAATTGAGTATGTGTACAAAAAGCCTTGTGAAAGAAAATTAGTGGTGTGCACTGCTAATCAAAATTATGAAGTAAATATGAGCTTAAATAAATTTCTTGATATGGTTGATAAACGTTTTATTCAAATTCATCGTGCATGTATAGTAAATAGTACCAAAGTAAATTTTTATAATTGGAATGATGGCTTAATAACTTTTAACAATAATGAAACAATAAAATATTGCTCCAAAACGTACAAAAATAATATTTTAAAATCAGTAATTAATTAAAACTTTTTATTTCGTGTCTTTAAATCATAATTTCGTGTCAAATTTAAACTTTTAGCGGGTAATTATGATAAGATAAACTTGTCGTTGGAATGTTTAAATAAATATATGAAAGGTTGGTGTTTTGCTTGAGAGGTAAAGTAAAATGGTTCAATAATGAAAAGGGCTATGGATTTATTGAATGCCAAAACTTAGAAGATATCTTTGTTCATTATTCTGCGATTGATAAACAAGGATTTAAAACTCTTAAAGAAGGCGACCTTGTTGACTTCAAACTTATTGAAACAGCCAAAGGTCTTCAAGCTGTTGAAGTAAGAGAATGCGAATTAACTACAATTTTGTAGTTTTTTCTTTTAAACAATATCTTTACAATTTTCTTTAAATTTTCACATTCAAAATGGTATAATTATTTTAGGAGATGATATTATGGAAATTTTAATTCGTGGCGACAAAATAAAAGTAACTGACGCTATTAAAAATTATGTTGAAGGAAAAATTAGTAAACTAGATAAATACTTTGATGATCCTGCAAGCATTAAAGGAAACGCAATTATTAGAGTTAAAGACAATAATCAAATTATTGAAATTACTATCCCAACCAACAAATTTACTTTAAGAGCGGAAGAAAAGAATGATGATTTATATGCCGCAATCGATTTAGTTGTTGATAAATTAGAAAGACAAATTAGAAAAAATAAAACAAGATTAAAAGATAGATACAAAAAAGAAGAACCAATTGAATTTGTTTTTGACTTTAATATTACTGAAGAAGAAACTGAAAATAAAAGTAAAATCGTAAAAAGAAAAGATTTAGAAATAAAACCAATGAGTGAAGAAGAAGCTATTCTCCAAATGGAATTACTAGATCATGATTTCTTTGTGTTTAAAAATGCTAGTGCTGATTGTGTATCAGTTCTATACAAACGAAAAGATGGAAACTATGGTATAATCGATACTAAGTAGTCAAAAAGGATGTAAAACTCCTTTTTTTCTGATATAATATTTTACTGAAGAGGTGATTTTAATGAGTTTACTAAAAAAACTTGTTGATACTGAATATAAAGAATTAAAAAGATTTAATAAAATAGCTGCTGAAATCGAAGCATTAGATGAAGAATATTCTAAATTATCTGATGAAGAACTAAGTGGAAAAACGAAAGAATTTAAAGAACGTCTAGCAAATGGGGAAACTTTAGAAGATATAAAAGTTGAAGCCTTTGCGACTGCTAGAGAGGCTGCATATCGTAAAATTGGTGAAAAACCATACCACGTTCAGTTAATTGGTGGTCTAGCAATTCATTATGGTAACATTGCGGAAATGAAAACTGGTGAAGGTAAAACTTTAACTACTATCCTACCTGCTTATTTAAATGCTCTAGCAGGAAAGGGAGTTCATGTTGTAACAGTAAATGAATATCTTTCTGCTCGTAACGCCGAGTGGATGGGACCAATTTATGACTTTTTAGGTATCAGTGTTGGTGTCAATTTAAGAGAACTTAGTCCTGAAGAAAAACAAAAAGTTTATAATTGTGATATAACTTATTCAACCAACAATGAAATTGGGTTCGATTACTTAAGAGACAATATGGTACAAAGAAAAGAAGACCGCACTCAAAGAGGCTTAAATTATGTCATTATCGATGAAGTCGATTCCATTTTAATTGATGAAGCAAGAACTCCTTTAATTATATCTGGCGGCAAAATGAACTCAGCAAATCTATATGTTGAAGCAGATAGTGCTGTTAAAAAATTAGAAAAAGAAACTGACTACATTGTTGATGAAAAAACTAAAACTGTTATGCTTACTGAAGAAGGAAGCAAAAAAATAGAAAAATATTTTAAACTATCTAATCTATATGATGCAGATAATACAGCTTTAGTTCATCATGTTAACCAGGCGCTTAAAGCCAATTATGGTATGAAAATTGATGTAGACTATGTTGTAGATGAAGAGGGCGCTGTTATAATTGTTGACCAATTTACTGGCCGTTTAATGCATGGTAGACAATTTAGTGAAGGTTTGCATCAAGCAATTGAGGCTAAAGAAGGCGTAAAAATCAACGAAGAAACTAAAACAATGGCTACAATTACCTTCCAAAATTTATTTAGAATGTATAACAAAATTTCCGGTATGACTGGTACTGCTAAAACTGAAGAAGAAGAATTTAGAGACATTTATAACATGTACGTTATTGAAATTCCTACTAACAAACCTTGCATCAGAGAAGACATGGCTGATTTAATGTTTGCTACCGAAAAAGGAAAATATAACGCTATAGTTAATTTCATTAAAGAAGTTCACGCAACAGGGCAGCCAATCTTAGTAGGTACTATTTCTGTAGAATCAAACGAATTTTTAAGTAAACTATTACAAAAAGAACACTTGCCTCATGAAGTATTAAATGCTAAAAACCATGCTCGTGAAGCCGAAATAATTGCTAAAGCCGGTGAAAAAGGTGCTATTACCATTGCTACAAATATGGCTGGCCGTGGTACCGATATTAAACTTGGCGAAGGCGTTAAAGACTTAGGAGGTTTATGCGTAATTGGAACCGAAAGACATGAATCTCGTCGTATTGATAATCAGTTAAGAGGTCGTGCCGGTAGACAAGGAGATCCTGGATATTCTCAGTTCTTTATTTCCTTTGAAGACGAATTAATGAGACGCTTTGGTACGGATAAAGTAAAAACTATGATTCAAAATATGGGCTACGATGATACAATGCCTATTAGATCCAAAATGTTCTCTAGAAGTATTGAAAGTGCTCAAAAGAAAGTAGAAGGTAACAACTATGATATGCGTAAAAATCTTCTTGACTACGATAACATTGTTTCTGAACAAAGAAAAATAATATATGAAAGAAGAAACCAAATTTTAGATACTGAAGATATTGATACTATCACTACCGAAACATTTAAAGATTATGTCGATGAATTTGTAGATGGTCATATTGCACCTGAAGGCTATTTAACTGATAATGATTTAGAGGCAATTTGCACCAACTTTAATAGTAACTTGTTAAAGAAAAATACTATTGAATTAGATAATATTAAAGGAAAAAGCGAAGACGATGTTATAGATTATATTTCTAATATTGTTGTTGACGACTATGAAAATAAACTAAAAGATGTTCCTAAAGAAATCAGTAATAACTTTGAAAGATTTATTTCCCTAAAAGTTATAGATGATGCCTGGGTAGAACATATTAATGCAATGGATCATTTAAGAGAGGGTATTGGCTTAAGAGGTTATGGCCAAACAAATCCTTTACAAGCTTATGCTTTAGAAGGTTATGAAATATTCGACAAAATGCAGGATAACATTGATGCCAATATTACTCAGTTCTTAATGAAAGTAGAAATTAAACAAAACATTGCTCCAAGACAAAAACAAAATATACAAACTAATGACGGTAAAGAAACTTTAAAATCAAAACCAAAAGTAAATGAAAATAAAAAAATAGGACGTAATGATCCTTGTCCTTGTGGAAGTGGTAAGAAGTACAAACAGTGCTGTGGCAAATAGCCCATAAAATAAGGGATTGTGAGAT